>JAEUUU010000075.1 GCA_016787345.1 Saprospiraceae bacterium
CAATCAGGTGAACAACATGTTTGTGGAAGGCAATGCCGAGGCGGTGTACTATGCGCTCGACGACAAAGGCGCCTACATCGGCGTCAACGAAACCCAGTGCTCCGAAATGCGGCTGCTGTTTGGCGACAACAAGGTGGAAAGCGTCAAGTTCTACACCGAGCCCAAGGGCCAGTTTTCGCCGGTCGAGCAGTCTGGCGGCGACGGGAAAAAACTCGACGGATTTTTCTGGGACAAGCTGCGCCGGCCGCGCTCGGTGGCCGATTTGTTGCGGCGGAGGGAGGAGTGAGTTGTAGAAAAATGACTATTTTTGTGACAATTCAGATATTTGGACATCATGTTTATATATAAAAATATTATCACAATTGAGCCCGGTAAAAGAAGCGGCAAGCCGTGTATTAGAGGCATGCGTATTACTGTCGAAGATGTACTGAGATGGCTGGCATCGGGCATGTCTTTTGAAGATATTCTTAAAGATTTTCCCGAGTTGACACGAGAAGATATTATAGCTGCGCTGGAATTTGCCGCCATGCGGCAACGGCGAACACTCATCGCTGCGTGATAGTATGCGGGTACTTTTTGATCAAAATATATCATTCAGATTGATTCAAAAAATTCAGGGCATATTATACCTCACGCCATGAGGTATAAAAATCCGCTCGAAGATTGGTCGTATTAGGTTTTTCACTTTCATCTTTAACACTTTTTTTACATAAACACGCCTCCTTTTTTCTTATAAGTATCATTTACCTGCTTCTTTCATTTGTAATTCATTTTGTTCCTGAAACATACCTGCCAAAGCAAACAAGTTCTCTTTTAATTGCCATGCTCGGTCTATGTATGTATGAACATCGGAATCTAATAGGTTGTTTTTCTCTAATATTGTTTCTTCGATTAAATCAATAAAAAGGGCATAGATATTATGTGTCAAATAATTTCTTTGATGCAATAAGCCTCTAAGGGCGATTATCATGTTTTTATGAAACAAATTATTATTAACTCCCATTGTTATAAGATTTCCAAGTGTAGATTTCTCGAAATTTTTATGTACCCCATTTCTTTTTAAGAATAAAATTAGTTCAGCCTCTAACATGCCTGCGGCTAGCGTAACCTTTCCCAACTCCGATGTAAACTCTTCGGATTCAAGTAATAAGTTGAAAAAATCCTTTCCTTTTGATGGTTCGCCTTTATACATAATCTTTTTTATAAGTTTTCCTTTCAGCACCAATATTCATATACAGGCTACACATAGCCTTTTAAATGGATCAGAACCAAAGTTACGGCGGATAATCTTCCAACAAAATTCATTCAGGTAGTTTTGAAGGTACTCATTCGCTACTGAATGGTATTACATCACGAAATCCTGCTCCACACCCTCCCATCCTTCGTTTCCGTTTCCAGTTGTCGTTTGAGCCGCGCGTGCTCGGGCAGTTGCAGGGAGGGGTCTTTTTCCAGAATTTTCAGGGCGATTTCGCGCGCCGCGGTCAGGATTTGTCCGTCGCGGGCCAGGTCGGCGATGCGGAAATGCAGCATGCCGCTTTGTTGGGTACCTTCGATATTGCCGGGGCCGCGCAGGCGCAGGTCGGCTTCGGCGATGATGAAGCCGTCGTTGGTTTGCACCATGGTTTGCAGGCGCTCGCGGGCGTCGGCGCTGAGTTTGAAGCCGGTCAGGAGGATGCAGAACGACTGGTCGGCGCCCCGGCCCACGCGGCCCCGCAGCTGGTGGAGCTGGGAAAGACCGAATCGGTCGGCGTTTTCGATCACCATGACCGAGGCATTGGGTACGTTGACGCCCACTTCGATCACCGTGGTGGCGATCATGATCTGGGTTTCGCGGCGAAGGAAGCGCTGCATTTCAAAATCCTTGTCGGCCGCCTTCATTTTGCCGTGTACGATGCTGATCTGATACTCCGGCTGCGGAAAATCGCGGCTGAGTGCCTCGTAACCCGACATCAGGTTTTGCAGGTCGACGGTCTCGGTTTCCTCGATCATGGGGTACACCACGTACACTTGCCGGCCTTTGGCGATTTCTTCTTTCATAAACCCCTGTACGCGTAGCCGGTGGTGTTCGGTGCGGTGTGTGGTGACGATGGGTTTGCGGCCGGGCGGCAGTTCGTCGATCACCGACACGTCGAGGTCGCCGTACAGGGTCATGGCCAGGGTGCGGGGGATGGGTGTGGCGGTCATCACCAGCACGTGTGGCGGCAGGCTGCCCCGGTTTTTGGCCCATAGTTTGGCGCGTTGCTCCACGCCGAAACGGTGTTGCTCGTCGATCACGGCGATGCCCAGGCTTTGGAATTGCACCCAGTCTTCGATAAGGGCGTGCGTGCCTACCACGGCGTGCATTTCGCCGGAGGCCAGTTGTGCGAGGATGGCTTCGCGTTTTTTCCCTTTCACGTTGCCCGTCAGGAAGCCGATGTTGACGCCCAGGTCGCCGAGCAGCTCGGTCAGGTTGGTGAAATGTTGCTGCGCCAGTATTTCGGTCGGCGCCATGAGGCAGGCCTGATGACCGTTGTCGAGGGCCATGAGCATGCTCATGAGCGCCACCACGGTTTTGCCCGAGCCGACGTCGCCCTGCACTAGGCGGTTCATCTGGCGGCCCGAGGCAACATCGGCGCGGACTTCACGCACCACCCTTTTTTGTGCGCCGGTGAGTTCGAAGGGCAGTTTTTCCTGGTAAAAGCGATTGAAAAAGTCGCCGATTTTATCAAAAACAAACCCGCGCGAAGCGTCTTTCCGGCGGGTGCGAATTTGTAAAAGCCGCAATTGCAGGAAAAACAGTTCTTCAAATTTCAGCCGGCGCGTGGCGGCATCCAGTTCGGTCTGGGTTTCAGGAAAATGGATTTTCTGGAGGGCTTCCCAGCGCGAAAGCAGCCGGTAACTGCCCATGAGCGGATCGGGCAGCGTTTCGGGCAGATCGGCAGGAGAGAGGCTGTCGAGCAGGCCGCGGGTCAGTTTGCGCAGGCCTTTTGCGTCGAGGCCTTTTTGCACCAGTTTGTCGGTGCTGGGGTAAACGGGGTCGAAGTGTCGCGCTTTTTGGGTGTTTTCCGGGTTGGCTTCTTCCATCTCGGGGTGCGCGATATTCACCCGTCCGTTGAACTCGCTCAGCCGCCCGAAAACGATGTATTCCTTGCCGACCTGCAGGTTTTTTTCGAGCCAGTGGATGCCCTGGAACCAGACCAGTTCGATGGCGCCGGTTTCGTCGCGCAGCGTGCCCGTCAGGCGGCGCGCGCGGCCCTCGCCCAGTGTTTCAAGGCGGCGAAGAATACCGCGAAACTGCACCTGTTCGCCCTCCGTCTGCGCGTCGCGGATGCGGTGAAAACGTGTGCGGTCGATGTAACGGAAAGGAAAATGATACAGGAGGTCGCCAAACGTAAAAATACCCAATTCCTTTTTCAGCGTCTCGGCGCGTTGCGGGCCGACGCCTTTGAGGTATTCGATGGCGGTATCCAGTGGCACGCGGCAAAGTTAAAAGAAATTGTTTTAAAATATTCATACCCCTTCGTATTGCATCATAACCAGCGCTTAAACAACATTTTCAACCAACTATCTGTGGGTAAAAAAAATCGACACAAAAAGCTACAGTCTATTCGATAAGGATTCCTAACTAAAATCATTAGGATTCCTGACTATCGTCATCTGCCGGACTTTGAAATCGCCCGAATCTTGTCGTGCCTTTCGAATTGTACACCGATTCAGGGTGTTTTTACTCATCATTCATTGTATGCACGACATGAAAACTTGCCATTTTTTCCTCGTCCCTGTACTTGCTCTACTGCTGCTGGCTGCCTCTTGTGGCGGCAGCGACGCCCCGGCCGACTCAGCCGCAACGCCCGCAACGCCTTCCTCCAATGCGGAAACCCAAATGCTCGCCGAAGGAAAAGGTATCGGTGAGGTCAAAGCCGTCGAGCTCAAAACTCCACTGGAAGCCGAACGCGTGAGCCGCGGCGAAGCTATTTACAAAATGAAATGCTCGGCCTGCCACAAACTGGACGGCACGCGCGTCGTCGGTCCGGGCTGGAAAGACGTCACCAAAAACCGCAAACCCGAATGGATCATGAATATGGTCACCAACGTGGATGTGATGCTCGAAAAAGACGACGAAGCTCAAAAACTGCTGGAATTGTGCCTCACCCGCATGCCCAACCAGAACGTCTCGATCGGCGACGCCCGCGACGTGCTCGAATTTATGCGCCACAACGACGGCGAAAAATAAACCGGAAGCGCCTTGCTCCCCTTATCAAATTAAAAATCAACTTCTTATGAAAAAATCACTCCTTGCGCTTGCTGCGCTGCTGTTTGTCATCGTTGCCTTGTGGCAATGCAAAACACGGGGCGCCGCCACATCGGCTGCTGCCGGTGGCGATGCCCAGAAAGCTTACGTCCCGCCGGGCAAATACGACGAGTTTTACAACTTCGTTTCCGGCGGGTTCAACGGCCAGGTATCCGTGTATGGCCTGCCTTCGGGCCGCTTGCTGAAGATCATTCCGGTCTTCTCCCAGTTCCCTGAAAATGGCTACGGCTACAACGAAGAAACCAAAGCCATGCTCATGACCTCCCACGGTTTTGTACCCTGGGACGACGAACACCACATCTCCATGTCGCTGACCAACGGCGAACAGGACGGCCGCTGGTGCTTCGCCAACGCCAACAATACGCCCCGCGTAGGTCGTATCGACCTGAAAACGTTCCGCACCACCGAAATTCTGGAAATCCCGAACGCCGGCGGTAACCACTCCTCGCCGTTTATCACCGAAAACTCGGAATACATCGTCGCCGGTACCCGTTTCTCCATCCCGATGGACGATCAGCCCGACGTGCCGATCAACACGTACAAACAAAACTTCCGCGGCACGGCTTCCTTTATCTCCATCGATCCCAACGACGGCCACATGAAACTGGCCTTCCAGGTGCTCCTGCCGGGGATCAACCTCGACCTGAGCCGTTCGGGTAAAGGCCCGAGCCACGACTGGTTCTTCTTCTCCTGCTACAACTCCGAACAGGCCAACACCCTGCTCGAAGTTAACGCCTCACAAAAAGACAAGGACTTTATCGTCGCCATCAACTGGAAAAAAGCCGAGGAATACGCCAAAGCCGGCAAAGGCCAGGTGAAAAAAGTGCGCTACGCCCACAATACCCTCGACGAAAAAACGCACACCGCCACGACGAAGTGGGAAACAGAGGTCATCATGCTCGACCCGAAAGAACTCAAAGACTTCGTTTACTTCATGCCCTGCCCGAAAAGCCCGCACGGCTGCGACGTCAACCCGACCGGCGAATACATCGTGGGTTCCGGCAAACTGGCCGCCATCATCCCGGTTTTTTCGTTTGAAAAAATGCAAAAAGCCATCGCCGACAAAAACTTTGAAGGCGAATACGACGGCATTCCCGTGCTGAAATACGACGCTGTGCTCCACGGCGAAGTCCAGAAGCCCGGCCTCGGCCCGCTCCACACCGAATTCGACGCCGACGGCAATGCTTACACTTCCTTCTTCGTCTCCTCCGAGATCGTAAAATGGAACGTGAAAAGCCTGCAGGTGCTCGACCGCGTACCGACTTACTACTCCATCGGACACCTTTGCGTGCCGGGCGGCGATACCAAGAAGCCCTGGGGTAAATACGTTGTTGCCTACAACAAAATCACCAAAGACCGCTACCTGCCCACCGGCCCGGAACTCGCGCAATCGGCCCAGATATACGACATATCGGGTGACAAGATGAAACTCATTCTCGACTTCCCGACCATCGGCGAGCCGCACTACGCCAACGCCATACCGGCCGAGCTGTTGATGAAAAACAGCGTCAAGTTCTTCAAACTGGAGGAAAATAACCACCCCTACGTCGCCAAAGGCGAGGGCGAAACCAAGGTGACGCGCAACGGCAATCAGGTACACGTCAATATGACCGCCATCCGTTCTCACCTGACGCCAGATAATATCGAAGGCGTCAAACTGGGCGACGAGGTGTATTTCCACGTCACCAACCTCGAGCAGGACTGGGATATCCCGCACGGTTTTGCCGTGAAAGGCGCCAACACGTCGGAAATCCTGATCATGCCGGGCGAAACCCAGACCTACTACTGGAAACCCGACCGCATCGGGGTGTTCCCCTTCTACTGCACCGACTTCTGCTCGGCGTTGCACCAGGAAATGCAAGGCTATATGCGCGTATCTCCGGCAGGCGCCAACGTGCCGCTTAAATTCAGCACCGGCGAGCCCGCTCCGGCCCCGACCGAGTCGAAGTAAACACACCCGTTCCCTTTTTCCCTAGCATTATAAATCAATGCCTTATGAAAAATTTGCTCGCAATGGCTGCCTTTATGCTGCTGGCAGTTTCTTTCCAGTTCTGCACCCAAAACGCACCTGCCGACACCGCCGCAGCCGATAACGCCGCCGCGACAACCGGCGCAGGCCAGTCGGGTGTGCAGGACGACGAGTCGCAGAAAAACGTTGTTCAAATTGCCATCGGATCCAAGGATCACACCACCCTGGTGGCAGCGGTAAAAGCGGCCGGCCTGGTCGACGTATTGTCCAATGCCGGTCCTTTCACCGTATACGCCCCCACCAATGCCGCCTTTGAAAAATTGCCCAAAGGCAC
>JAEUUU010000086.1 GCA_016787345.1 Saprospiraceae bacterium
GAAATGCTGCCTCTTTTCGCCGTCAATATCATCCACGACCAAACCAACCCCAACGAAACGCCCGCCCAGGCGGTGAGCGGTTTTATCAGCGCGCCTTCCGTGCGGCACCTGTACGACACCGTGCAGCAGGTGTACGGCGACTTGGGCTGGCTGCAAAAGGACCTGGAACAGATGTTCCGGTACTACAAATATTATTTTCCTGAAAAACCGGTGCCGCAGGTCGTGACCATGGTGTCCGAATTTGCCACCGATGCCTTTACCTATGGCGACAGCCTTTGCGGCATCGGTCTCGATTTGTACCTCGGCGAAAATTACCCGGCCTACGTGGTTGATACGGAGCGATTCCCGGCATACCTGCGGCGGCAGTTCAACAAGGATTACATGACCGTTCGACTGGCCAAAGCCCTCGCCCAAAACCTCGCCGGCGATCCATCCGGCGAGCGCTTGCTCGACCAAATGTTGTACTACGGCAAACAATTGTACATCGTCGACTGCCTGCTACCCGATACGCCCGACAGCCTGAAAATGGGCTACACCACCGATCAAATAGAAGGTTGCCAAGCCAACGAAGCCGAACTCTGGGCCCGCCTGCTGGAACAAAACCTGCTGTATTCTTCCGACTTCAACAACTGGCGCAAACTCGTGACGCCCAGCCCCAACGCCCCGATCCTGTTCAACGAAGCGCCCGGCGAAGTGGGCAGCTGGATCGGCTGGCAAATCGTGCAGGCGTACATGCGCCGCCACCCGCAAACCACCCTGCCGGAACTGCTGAATATGACCGATAGCCAACAGTTTCTCGAACAAGCGAAATACAAACCAAAACGGCAATAACTTCGCTGCCGCTTTTCACTACGTATGCTGTTCCGCCGCTTCTACTTTTTCTCGCTGCTCCTGCCTGCCTTCGCCTGCTTGCTGGCCCTGGCGCCCGGCTTTTTATTTGCCCAAAACAAGGCCGTTTTTGAAGCGAGCAGCAGTCAGCAGGAAGTGCCGGTCGGGTACCGCTTCTCCGTTACCTTTTCGCTGCGCGATGCCGAAGCCCGCAATTTCAAAGCGCCCGATTTTCTGAACTTCAGCCAGGTCGGCCCCAGCGAAAAACAGAGCGGCGTCACCATGTTCAATGGCAAAACATCAGTGCACCAAAGCTGGACTTTCGAACTGCAGGCCGTAAAAGAAGGCGCTTACACCATCGGACCCGCCACCGTCGTCACCTCCGAGGGTCAAACGCTACGCACCAAACCCCTGACCGTCAAAGTCGTGCCGCCGCAGTACTCCGCTGTGCCGCGCGGCGCCAACGAAGACCTGTTCGTCACGGGCGAGTTTTCCTCCCCCTCGGCATTTGTCGGGCAGCAGGTCAAATACCGGATCAAGGTGTACACCCGCCTCAATGTAGAGGGCGCCGATTTGCTCGAATTACCCAAGTTCGACGGTTTTTACAGCCGCGAAATGAAGCGATTCGACACCCGGGTGCAATACCAGACCATCAAAGGAAAAAAATACGCCGTTCGTACCCTGCACGAAGTCGCCCTGTTTCCGCAAGCGGCCGGTGAAATAGCGGTAGGCGCCGCCCGACTGCGTTTTGAAGTGGAAAAACCGGGCGGCCCCTCGACGATCTTCGGGCCGGCCACCACGCCCATGCTGCTGCAGACCGCCCCGGCCAAACTAAAGGTAAAAGACCTGCCTGCGCCTGTTCCGGCTGCTTTCACCGGTGTGGTGGGCCAGTATGAAGTCAAGTTTTCGCTCGACCGCGACACCTTGAAAACAGGCGATGCCCTGACGTTGCTGGTGGAAATTGAAGGAACCGGCGACGCACGCCGCCTTGCGCCGCCCAGGCTTTCGCTCCCGCCGGAATTGGAAACATTCGATCCGAAGGTGCTCGAAGAAGAGGAGTTTGAATCCGTCGAACGCGCCATGCAGCGGCGGGTGTACGAATACGCCATTCTGCCCAAACAGGCCGGCGTATTCAGCCTTGCCCCCGAATTGATCTTTTTCGACCCCGACAGTAACCGCTACGTCGTGCGGAAACCCGATCAACCCTTGCAGTTTACCGTCGTGCAGGGCCAGCAGGCAGCGCCGGTTGTGCCGCCCGATTCGACCGGTCTTTCGGAGCCGTCGGCAGGCTTTTCCTCCGATTGGTCAGGCCGTTTGAAAAGCTGGGCTGCTCATCCCGCGCTTTGGCTGATTTTGATCGTGCCTATTGCGCTGCTGTTGATCTGGCTGTTTCGCCGTTCCCGCAAAACGGCTGCTCCGCAGGCTGCCGCACCTCTTACAAGCGTCGCAGCCACCCCGCTCACAGGCCGGGCAGCGCTCTCCAATGCCCGCCGGCTGCTGTCGAACGATTCACCGCGGTTGTTTTTCGACGCCCTGTACAAAGGACTCCGGCATTGGGCCGCGGCCCTGCTCGGCGTACCGGCGCCCTCGCTCACACCCGACTTGTTGCGTGAGCGGCTGACCGAACGCCGGGTGTCGGCCGTGTATATTGAGACCCTGCTGAGGGTGTGGCACACCTGCGAACAGGCAGTTTTTGCGGGGCAATATCCGCAACTCGACATGGACGCCACCTGGCGCAGCGCCGAAGAAGCGGTGCTGGGCATCGAGCGGGAATTGAAAATCTAACAAATTTCAGGGAAAAACTCCGGCAAACGCATCCGCAGTTCGGGCGGGTGCAGTAACAACTCGCCCTGGTGCAAGGCGCCGATCGGTTGCCAGACGGCCCGAAACTCGATCTGATTGTCGATCACGCGAAACTCCGGGGCCTCCAGCAGATTTTCGTCGAGCAATTCGGCGCGGAAAAGGAACACGATGTTGTGGCGCGTGCCCTCCCCCATGTCGTGAATGTCTTCCATGATCGTCAGCAATTCGGGAGAAGAGATTTCGGCGCCGAGTTCTTCCAGTATTTCGCGGCGAATGGCCGATGCGGCGCGTTCGCCAAACTCCAGGCCGCCACCAAAGGGCCGGTAAAAGACCTCCCCGGTGACGAAATTGCGGAACTCCTGCAGCAACAAACGGCCGCGGTATTCGAACAAACAAAGGGCGGTGGGGCGTATGGAAGGCATGTTGTACGGTATTGTTTTTGATTAATGTCAATCAAGGGGCTGATGCAGGCTATTTGGAAAGCCCGGTCCAAACGGAGACCTTTAAGGAAGAAAAGTATGGTGCTTTTCGCCAAAACCTCCCGAACGTCATGAACGCCCTGATCAAAAAATTCGCCGAGCTGTCCATCCACGACCTGCCGCTTGTCGGGGGCAAAAACGCCTCTTTGGGGGAAATGTTTGCACAACTCAATCCAAAAGGCATCCGCGTACCCGACGGTTTTGCCGTCACAGCCGAAGCTTACCGGCTTTTTATCGCCGAAAACAAGTTGCAACAACCCCTCAACACGCTCCTCCGCCAACTCGATACCCAAACCTTTGCCAACCTCGAAGAGATCGGCGCCCAGGCACGGGCTTTGATCGGAGCGGCTAAAATGCCGGAAGCTGTCGCCGACGCCATCCGGGCGGCCTATCGCGATCTGCTGCAACGGGAGGGCGGCAGC
>JAEUUU010000089.1 GCA_016787345.1 Saprospiraceae bacterium
ATATAGCACGGCTTATGTCTAAAATTCGCCACCCACAATCTCTCCTTACTATCCTCCCACAAGCCCAATACTTCCGGATCCGGCAAGCCGTCTTTTGTACCGTATACATGGAAGCGCAGCCCGTCGTAACTTGCCAATCCGTTATTTGTTCCAAACCACATAATTCCCTTTTTATCTTGATATGCACAGTATATCAGGTTGCTGGGCAACCCGTCGCGAATATCAAAATGCAAATAAGCCGGGGTTTGAGTAAAAAGCATTGCCGGACTATACCACACAGCAAAAAAAGTAAACAATACAGCCCACCTTACCACGTTACAATGGTAATACAGGGCCGAAAAACGCGTTTTGAAAAAATACGGACTATTCATATTTGAGAAAAATCCTGAAGCAAAACTGAGTTGTGCGAGTAAAAATAAGGGTAAAATAATCATATGTTTTAAGTGCAAACCCAAAAATAAACGCCAAAGATGGGAGGACCATATAAGAGCCTCTTTTGCCTTCAGGTTTGAATGAAGCACCTTCTTAAAGAGTCTCCTTCGATCATGGATGGTATTCATACCCTTGCACTTGTCGTCAATGAGCAACTTAGCGACCCAATAACAACCGGCGAGATGCTACATTTGTCCTCTTATTCAACAACTGCATGACGAACTGCTTCAAATTTATTTTTCCAGCATTCCTGACGCTGACGATACTCCTTTCTTTCTGCCAAAAAGAACGCTTCACCACCGATCCGAACGACCGGCTGGAATTTTCCACCGATACGCTCCGCTTCGATACGGTATTTACCGAACTGGGCTCGGCCACGCGTATTCTGAAAATTTACAACCGACACAAGGAAAGCCTGCGGGTCAGCCGTATCTACCTCGAAAACGGCACAGCATCCAAATTTAACCTCAACGTCGACGGCTTGCCTGGCCGCGAACACCGCGACATCGAAATTGCCCCCAACGACAGCTTGTACGTTTTTGCAGAAGTCACCATCAACCCCGATGATCCACTGAGCAGCAGCCCCTTCGTGATCGATGAAAATGTGCTGTTTGAAACCAATGGCAACACCCAGGCCGTAGTGCTCGAAGCCTGGGGCCAAAATGCCAACTATATCCCGTCCCGGTTTTACGCCGACAGCACGGTCTATTTCGGCTGCAACGGCGGCGAATGGTTGTGGGACGATCCCAAACCCTACGTCATCTACGGCCAGGTGGGTATCGGCGACTGCACCGTGCGCATTCCCGCTGGCGCCCGTATCTACGTGCACGGCGGACTGACCAAGGAAAAAGTGGACTCGGTGACGACGGCATTCCGCAACGACGGCCTGCTGTTCTTTTTCGGCAACGGCCGGCTGATTGTCGAAGGCACACTCGAAAACCCCGTGATCTTTGAAGGCGATCGCCTCGAATCCGAATTCGACGACGAACCGGGGCAATGGACGGGCATTTTACTCACCGACGCTACACAAGGGCACAGCATTCAGCACTGCATTATCCGCAACAGCGTCATCGGGGTGTACGTCGACAGCGCTGCCGAACTCACGCTGCGCGACACACGCATTTACAACACTACCAACGGCGGACTGATCGGGGTGCATGCCAAAATAACAGCCGAAAACTGCCTCTTTTACAACCACGGCAACTTTGCCGTGCAACTGGCCTACGGCGGCGACTATAAATTCACGTATTGCACGATGGCCAGTTACGGCGTCGACGGCGAAAGTATTTTCATGGGCAATGCCCGCTGCCTCGACCAGGCTTGCCAGAGTTTTTACGCTTTTCCGCTCAAAGCCAGGTTCAACAACTGCATCGCCTTTGGCAGCAGGGCCGATCAGATTTCGCTGTTCGACCGCCTGGGCAACGATCCTGCTTCGTTCGACTACCGGTTTGAAAACTGCGTCGTCCGGGTGCGCGACCTGATCAAACCCGAAGCCTACCCGGATTTCCCCGACTTTTGCCAGCCTTGCCTTTTCGCCGAGCAATCGGATACCTTGTTTCTCGATCCGAATCGCGACAATTACCGCCTCGATTCCATCGGCTCCGTAGCCAACCGCTACGCCTTGCCCGTGCCCGGGATCGACCGCGATCTGGACGGTAAGTTGCGCGATGCGAACAACCCGGATGCCGGGTGTTTCGAGATTGAATTTTAAACGTAAATCATTTGCCGAACAGTCCCTTCCGTTGGCGTTTCAACGAGCGTTCTGTCTTTTTGATCGTCACCGGATCGCTGGAATAACTGGGCACGTTGAGGCGGTTGTAACCCAGCACGACGTAAGTATAGTACTGCCCTTGCACCGGCGTCATGTCTTCAAAGATTGTTTTTTCGCTGTTGAACGGCGTGATCGTCAGCAGGTTTCGGATGTCGCTGAAATCGCCCACCTCTTTGCCGTTGAAACGATAAACGGCATAGTAGTACGGCATTTGATCGCCGTTGGTGATGTTACACACGTGCCAGGCCATTTTGACGCGACCAGGCGCCCCGGCGATACGGCAGATTTGTGGCGTGGCAGGCGGAATCAGGCTGAGTGCCGGATGTGCCGGCACGAGCGCCGGTGTTGGGTAAATGCTGGTGATAAGCGAATCCTGCACCCCCAGCGGGTTGTACAGAAGGGGTTTTACGGAGTAAAAAATACTGCCGTGTACGCCCTGGGTATTGCGGTTCAGGGCGACCTGCCGGTTGATTTCGTCGGGCAAATACCAGTTGGGATCGGCCGGCCAGTTGTTCACTTTGTACACGGCATGGCCGATGTATAGCTGGCGACCATAGGTGTGTTGACTCCACCAATTGATGAGTGTTTTGTAGTCGGCCGGCGGGAAGCCGATACTCCAGTACAATTGCGGAGCGACATAATCAATCCAGCCGTTTTGCAGCCATTTGAGCACGTCGGCGTAGTTGTCGTCGTAACTGGTCACAGAAGTGCCCGTGGCGGAACCGTTGATCGGGTCTTTGCTCGAATTGCGCCACACGCCATAGGGGGCAATGCCGAAGCGGACGTAAGGTTTGATGCTTTTTATTCCTTCCGAGCAGTTTTTGATCAAAAGGTTGATGTTGTCGCGCCGCCAATCCTGGATATTGGTAAACCCGCGTGGATCGGAAGCAAACAGGTCGAGATCGTCTATTTCGGGCTGGTTGGCGACTGGATAGGGGTAGAAATAGTCGTCGAAATGAATCCCGTCAACGTCGTATCTCAGCACAATATCTTTGACGACGTTGGTCAGGTACGTGCGTACCAGCGGGCTGGCGGGGTTAAAATACCAGCGGTTGCCGTATTGGTAGAACCACTCCCGTTTGCGGTCGGGAGGCAGCGATTTGAGGAGGTGCATGGGGCTGAGGCTGGCGGTATCGAGGTCGAAAGTTGCCCGGTAGGGGTTGAGCCAGGCATGGAATTCCATGCGCCTGTCGTGGGCCGCTTTGATCATGTATTCCAGGGGGTCGTATGGGGGGTTGGGCGCAAGTCCCTGCTGCCCGGTCAGGTATTTGCTCCACGGCACGACGGGCGAATTGTAGAACGCATCGCCGGCAGGGCGTACCTGCACAAAAACAGCGTTCATGTTCATGGCTTTCAGCACGTCGAGCAGGCTATCAAATTCAGCGCGTTGCCGCTCGGGCGACAGGCCGGGCGCTGAAGGCCAGTCGATATTGGCGACGGTGGCAACCCAGGCGCCGCGCATTTCAGATACGGGTGTTTGGGGCAGTTGTTGCGATTGCGCCGTTATAAAACCATTTGCAAAAGATGAAAAGAAGGCGGCAAAAGCGAAAAAGCGGATAAAGGCAGTCATGGTCAAAATTGGTTTTGCGGTAAAAGTAGCGTATCGGATTATTGCCCAAAGCTTTATTCGGCTGAAAAATCGGGAATGAATTTTCAGACCTTTGCCCTGAAATAATCTGACCAATGCAATTTCCACAACCCATATCCGTACGCGAGCTGGCTCGCCGCTTTAATGCACAACTGATTGGCGATGAAAACCTCATGGCCACCGGTATCAATGAAATTCACAAGGTGCAACCCGGCGACATCGCTTTTTCCGATGCACCGAAATATTTTTCTAAAACACTCGAGAGTGCAGCCACAGTCATTTTGCTCAATCAGCCGGCAGAATGCCCGCCCGGAAAGGCTATTCTGGTCGTTGAGCAACCGTTTGAGGTGTACGATACGCTGGTGCGCGAGCATCGCCCATTTCAGCCGCTTACTTCCGCAGTCCATCCGGAAGCGGAGATCCATCCCACGGCCATTATCGAACCCGGGGTGGTGATTGCGGCCAATGTTCGAATCGGCGCACATTCACACATCCAGGCCAACGCCTACATTGGTGAATACACCTATATCGGCGAGTATGTCGTGGTCGGGCCGGGGGCCATCATTGGTTCGGATGCTTTTTATTTTAAAAAACAAGCGGATAAAAGCTACACCAAGTGGCGTTCCGGCGGCCGGGTGATCCTCGAAAATCACGTGGACATCGGCGCCGGCTGCACCATCAACAAGGGCGTCAGCGGCGATACGATTATCGGCGAAGGCAGCAAACTCGACTGCCAGATCCACATCGGCCACGGCGTGGTGGTAGGTAAAAACTGCCTCTTTGCTGCCCAGGTCGGTATCGGCGGAAAAACGATCATCGAAGACAATGTCGTCTTGTACGGACAAGTCGGTGTGGCACAAGCCATCCGTATCGGGGCAGGCGCGGTAGTGCTGGCTACCTCGGGCGTATCCAAGTCGCTGGAAGGTGGCAAAACCTATTTTGGCGCCCCTGCCGAGGAGATCAGGGAAAAATACAAGGAACTGGCGGCCTTGCGCATGCTCCCCGATTTGGTTCGAAAAATGAGTTGATTAATGGGCAACGACCAATCGTTGCGTGCCGAGCGGCGCTCCATGCTGCCAAACACTGACCCAGTAAATGCCATCTGCCAATGTAGCAGTGGCAAACTCTTGATTTGTGGCGAGCAGGTCCAGATTTTCAATAAAAATGATTCGGCCGTATTGGTCGGCAACCGTGATTTTGGTAAAAATCTGACCGTCGGATGAAACTGTAAATGATTTTCCGGCCGGGTTGGGTGACAATTTTATCGACTGTTGTGTCCGGGAAGGCGTTTCAATATCGACAGCCGTAGCGCAAACGTCTCCGTAGAGGTTCTGACCGTTTTGCTGGTAACAAACTGCGTATGGACAAAGGCAAAGACCCATAGCCGGGTCCCACAACCCATTTGTATTACCAAGGCTTTCTATCCATGTCGTCGTACCGGCAAAAACAGTATTAATCGTCCAGGTATGCCGCACACTTCCATCGGGCCACAGCACGGATGAAGTATCCTCGACATAAACCTTGTAAGCAGGGTGACCAACTTCCACGGAATCTCCGGGGCCGAGAGAGAAATCGTACAACAAGTACTCTGCTTGAAGATCGGAGTTGTATTGGAAAACCTGTCGTGTCGTTGTGTCTTCGCGCATCAGGGCAAATAATACGCGGTCGCTGGTATCGACCTGATAAGGCGGGCAAAAGTCAGGGGCATTCGGTGAGCCCAAAATGGGGGCGATCCACAATAAATGATAGGTCTGTCCAGCCATTGCGGTATCGCCATTGAACCAAAAACGGTTGCCGGAACTATACGTGCACAACGCCAATTCGCCGGGCGAAGAGAGAATATCGCGATAAGCGCCATACTGGATAAAAGGCTGGTAGGTTTGCGACGATAACACAGTGGTAATCAGCGAAAAAACGAAGGAACAGGTGGCTTTCATGGCTGTGTTTTTTTGATAAAAATATTCTGTGGAAAGGCGTGCTCAGTTTTTTTTAAGGGGTAATGTCGTGACCTTACCAAAGAATTTACCCTGGGCCCTGTCGATGAACAAGAAAGCATATCCCTACGACAAGTTTTTCAAATCGGTGCTTACCCTCCGGCGGGCAGCCGAAGAATTGTTGGTGTACAGCCTTCCGCATTCGATACTGACCCATATGCAACTGACGTCTTTAAAACCGGTAAAAGATAGTTTTCTGGATGATCGGTTGAGGGAGCATTTTGCGGATGTGGTTTATTCCTGCTCGACAT
>JAEUUU010000094.1 GCA_016787345.1 Saprospiraceae bacterium
AGCGTCGGGGGCATTGTTTTGCACCGATGCGATGCCGTTGTCGCGGCTGGCTTCGCTTTCGTACATCTGGCTGTTGCCGACGACCTGGCTGTTGGCGGCTTTGAGCGTGAAGTAGAATTTGCCGTTGGCGGCCGTCTGGCGGTCGAAGCGGCTGCTGTCGGCTGCATTGGTGCGCACCGACTCGACGCCGTTCATGCAGGAAGCCTTGGAGGCGTAACCCTGGCTGGTGAGGATCACCTGGCCGTTGCCGGCAACGAGGTTGAACTGGAATTCACCGTTGGCGCGGGTGGAGATCACAAATTTTCCCATGATTAAGTTGTTGGTTGTGAAGAATATATTTTTTTAAAGTTCGTCAAGTATTTGATTTATTTTTTTCAGGAAGCCGGGGAGGTCGCTCTCGACTACGGCCCAGATAATTTCATAATCCAGGCTGAAATAATCGTGTACAATTTTATGCCTCATTCCCGTAATATCTTTCCATGGCACCTCGGGATATGTTTCGATTACTCTTTTGCTCAGCCTGCCGGCAGCTTCGCCGATAATACTGAAGTTCCTGGCAACAGCGTCGGCAGTCCGTTCATCCCGCTCAAAATCCTCAAATGTCATTCCGGCAGTGTACAGCCGGACCTTTTCGATGGATTCCTGAATGTCCCGAAGTAGTTCGATGTCGCTGCGTTCAGACATATTTTAAATCAGGTTCGATATATTTGAAATACCGGTCTTTGATCGATTTTCTGCTCACCAAATCCACTTTGACGCCGAGCAGTTCTTCCAGATCGTACGACAAACGGACGAAGTCGAGGCCTACTGGTCGCTCAAACTCTACCATAATGTCTACATCACTGTCCGGTCGGCTGTCGCCCCTGCTGACCGACCCAAACACCGCCATAGCGCGCAGCGGGTAGCGCGCAAACAACTCGCCCCGATGCTCGCGGAGACGCCGGAGGATCGTTTCAAGGGGGAAGGGTTGAGTAGTGGATGTGGACATGGTTGATAAGTTAACGTAAAAAGCGAGGTTGTTGACGGTGTTTCAAAACTCCGCATCTGTCGAAAACACCTGTTCCTCCCGTTTCGTCATCACGCCCGCCTTCTGGTAGTCGCCCACGCGTTTTTCGAAGAAGTTGGTTTTGCCCTGGATCGAGATCATGTCCATCCAGGGGAAGGGGTTGGCGGTGCCGTACACTTTTTCGTTGCCGAGCGACACCAGCAGGCGGTCGGCAACGAATTCGATGTATTGGGTCATGAGTTCGGCGTTCATGCCGATGAGCGACACGGGCAGGGCGTCGGTTACGAATTCTTTTTCAAACTCCACGGCCTCGGTGATGATGGCTTCCACCTCTTTGGGGTCGAGTTTGTGGTTCAGCATGGAATAGAGCAGGCAGGCGAAGTCGCAGTGCATGCCTTCATCGCGGCTGATGAGTTCGTTGGAAAAAGCGAGGCCAGGCATGAGGCCGCGTTTTTTGAGCCAGAAGATGGAGCAAAAGGAACCGGAGAAAAAGATGCCTTCCACGGCTGCAAAAGCGATGAGCCGGTGGGCGAAGCTGGGGGCGTTGTCGATCCAGCGCAGGGCCCACTGGCCTTTTTTCGACACGCAATCGAGGTTGCGCAGGGCATGGAAGAGGAAGTCTTTTTCCTTGTTGTCCTTGATATAGGTGTCGATCAGCAGCGAGTACATTTCGGAGTGGATGTTTTCGATGGCAACCTGGAAGCCGTAGAAACAGCGGGCTTCGGGGATTTGCACCTCGCGCATGAAGTTGAGTACGAGGTTCTCGTTGACGATGCCGTCGGAGGCGGCGAAGAAGGCCAGGACGTGTTTGATGAAGTGTTTTTCGTCGGCCGAGAGCTTTTCCCAGTCGGTGAGGTCCTGGGTAAGGTCGACCTCTTCGACGGTCCAGAAAGAGGCGACGGATTTTTTGTACCATTCCCAGATCTTGGCGTATTTGATCGGGAAGAGCACGAAGCGGTCGGGGTTTTCCGCGAGGATCGGTTCGATATTGGCGTTAGTATTTGCCATAGTTATGGAACGGCAGTGTTGACTTTATTTTGAACAAAAAAAATTTTCAATCCGGTTGGCCGGCCTGTTGGGCGACAAGGCGAGGCGACGATTATTCCCGAGTACTCACGACTGCCGGGAGGGCAGTCTTGCAGCGAGGCATTGCCGTCCGGCGTTAGGGAAAACCGGTGCGGCAAGTTGCAAGAAGAGCAGAGGGACGATATGTCAGGTAAGGCGGAAACGTTGGCTCTGGGGCGCCGATTAAAGCGGTAGCGAAAGTAGGGTGTTTTTTGCTTTTTGAGCGGCAAGTTTTCCACATAATGTTGATAAGTTTTCCAAAGTATTGATTTACAATATTTACAAAAAATTGGTTTTTTACTCACAATGTGGATAACTCCTGTTGGTATTTTTTCAATCTTATGCTCCTGCTTCTGAAAACAGCCAAAAGCGCGCGGCATAAGTGCTTGTTTTTGAATAAAAAATGATGCTTCATTCGAGAATGATCCGGCCTGTTTCCGCTGTGGAAAATTTTTTTTCATACCTTCGGATACGCTCCCGCCATTTTCGCCCCCACCGCTCCCGGGCATCACCTGACCGATTACCCACCATGCGCGCTTTTCTGCTCCTCTTGTTTTTCCTGCCTGTCTTTTTGACGGCCCAATTGCCTTACACCCAGGCTGGCCAATACGCCTGGTCGGTCGAAAAAGACCTGGTGTACGGCACCGCTGTCAATTACATGGGCTTCACCGACACGCTGCGGCTGGATCTGTACAAACCCCTGGGCGACAACAACCCGCAACGCCCGCTGCTGGTGCTGGCGCACGGCGGCGCCTGGCTGGGCGGTTGTAAAAACGACATCAAAAACACGGCGATCGAGATGGTCGGCAGGGGCTACGTGGTGGCGACCGTCAATTACCGCCTCGGCTGGCACAAAGACAATTACGTGCCTGCGCCCAACTGCCTGCTCGACGGCACCCAGAAAAATCTCTACGCGCCCGACTCCTGTGAACCCCTGCGCGCCATTTATCGGGGTCAGCAGGACGTCAAAGGCGCCATCCGCTGGCTCAAAGGACGCCACCTGCAGGACTCGACCGACATCTGCCGGGTATTGGTGGGCGGCGAAAGCGCCGGGGGATTTCTGGCCCTGGCCACGGGTTTTCTCGATCGACCGTCCGAAAAACCGGATTGTTGCCATGCCATTGCCGACGCTCCTTCGCCCGACGCAGATTTGTACAACCAGACGACGCTCGACTGTGTCCCGAAATTCTGGACCATCCCGCCGGGCTCGCTCGAACGCCCCGATCTGGGGCCTGTCGACGGTGAAATGAACCTCAACGGCTACGACGCCAATGTGATCGGGGTGCTCAATTTTTACGGTGGCGTACCTTACGAAGGCCTCAGCAAAGACTGGCTGGGCGGCCCCGATACCCCGGCCGTGTACCTTTATCATCAGACCTGCGACGGCGTGGTGCCTTTCGGATACAGCCAGCCTTTTTACGTACTTTCTGCTTTTTGCAATTTGGGTTGCACGCCCTGGCACTACAATTACCCGCACACCTACGGCAGCGGATCGATCGCTGCTTTCTTCGACGCCTCACCCGGGGCGCCCTGCTTCCTGACCGATTTTATCAACTGCGACGCTTTTAACCCCAACCTGGCCTTGTTCGAGTGCGCCCGCTATGCCGACAACGGTTCTTACCACTACATCGTCGATCTGCCCCAACGCGCACAGAACGCCGCCGATTTTTTCGCGCCGTTCCTCGCGTCCGATACCTGTTACGTGGCGGCCTGCGGCGTTTCAGCGACGCAATCGCCCACTGGCGCCGATGACTGGCTGCTAGCCCCCAACCCCTTTACCGATCGGCTGGTGTTGCATAGCACGGCGGCGGATCAGGCGTTGCTTGATTTGTTCGACATGAACGGAAAGTGTCTTTGGCAGGAAAAAAGGGAGGTACAGACCGGTGTCAACGAGATTTTTGTCAACAACAACTTGCCCGCGGGCGCTTACGTCTTTCGCGTGCGCAATGCCTCGGTCACCCGGTGCTGGATGATCGTAAAACAATGAATAACAACAATATTCAAACGGAAAACTGGCGTAAGTGATGATCCAGGTGGGCCCAGGTCAGTGTGCCCCATTGTTCGGGGGCGAGCTCGCCGAACATATTGTGCAGTGCCCATGGGCCGGCCATGCCGCGGCGAAAGGCTTCATCGAGATCGTCGAGCAAACGGGCTTTTTCGCGCTCGAAATCCCGTTCGTCGGGCACAACAAAATTTTTTGAAGTCGGGAGGTTGCGCTGAAATTCTCTGGAACGCAGCACATACCATTTGAGCAGGGGGCGCGTGATAAAATTGCCTTCCGGCGGCAGTGCAATTCGTCCCAAACCGGCTTCCAGGGGGACGCAGGCGTGGGCGAGCATTTGTGCGGCGTTCATTTTGCCCCAAAGCCGTACGGAATCGGGTTTCAGTTGCTCGATACGCTGGCGGATCAAGCGGTATTCGTCGGCGTCGAAAATGCTTTTTCTTTCCATTGGTTATTCTTCAGCAGCATCCTGCCGGATCAGCCACAGGCCCGCGAAAGTGAACAGCCCATTGATCAAAATGGTCAGGAACCCGACATCGACGCCGCCCCATTTTTTTAAAGACCATTCGAGCAGCCAACTCAAGGCAGGCGCGGCCAGGCAGATATAGGGCGCCAGGCGGTCGCGTATTTGCCAGGGCGTAAACAACCCGAAAATATACAGGCCCAGCAGCGGCCCGTAGGTGTATCCCGCAATCCGGAAGATCAGGTTGATCACTGCATCGCTGCTGACGGCATTCAGAATCAGAATAATGACGACAAACAGGGCGGAGAAGCCCAGATGGGTCAGGGTGCGCAGGCGTTTTTGGCGGGCGGTATCGGCCGCGATACGCGCCAGGTTTTCCTCGTCGGTCTGATGGATGTTGTGCTGTGCCTGGGTGCGTTCAAAGCCCAGAATATCGACGCAGAAACTGGTCGTCAGGGCCGTCAGGGCCGAGTCCGAACTGGCATAGGTGGAGGCGATCAGGCCGAGAATGAAAAAGATGCCGGCCGCGGTATCGAGGTGATAAAAGGCAATTTTCGGGTAAAGCAGGTCGGTTCGGGCGGGTATTTCGAGGCCCAGGGCGCCGGCATAGAGGTACAACAGGGCGCCGAGCAGCAAAAACAGGAAATTGATGACGACCATGTAAATGCAAAACACCAGCATGTTTTTCTGCGCTTCGCGGATGTTCTTGCAGGCCAGGTTTTTCTGCATGAGGTCCTGATCCAGGCCGGTCATAACGATGGCGATCAGGGCGCCGGAGACGAATTGTTTGACGAAATGATTGGGGTCGCCAAAGAAATTTTCCCAGAAAAACACCTGTCCGTAGCGCCCCATGGCCGTCGGGACGATTTCGCCGAGCCCGAGGTTCAGCGCTTTGCCGATCGTTACCACCGTGAATATCAGCGCGGCGATAAAAAAGGTGGTCATGATCGTATCGGTCCAGATGATGGTCTTTAGCCCCCCCTTGTACGTGTATCCGTAGATCAGGGCCAGCATACCGATCACCGTAATCGGGAATGGTACGCCCAGCGGTTGAAAAACAAACATTTGCAACACCGACGCAGCCAGAAACATACGGGCAGCCGAGCCCAGGGTGCGCGACAGCAGGAAAAAAGAGGCGCCTGTTTTGTAGGAGTTCCAACCGAAACGCTGCTGCAGATAGCCGTAAATCGACGTCAGGTGCATCCGGTAGTACAAGGGCATCAGCACAGTGGCGATAAACAGGTAACCGAGCAAATAGCCCATCACCACCTGCATGTACGAAAAGGCCATGTTGAGCCCTGTGCCGCCGACTTTACCCGGAATGGATATGAATGTAACGCCGCTGATACTGGTGCCGATCATGGCGTAAGCCACCACATACCAGGGCACTTGCCGGTTGGCGAGGAAAAAACCTTCGTTGCCCACGTTGCGCCCGGTGCGCCAGGCAACGGCGACCAGCATCCCGAAATACAACAGGAGTACGACAAGTACAAGCGACGGCGTAAGGTGCTGCGGCATGAAAGGGAGATTTGATGGTTGGGGCCGGATTCGGGGGCAAAAGTAGGTTTTTCCGGGAGAATGGTTTTTGCGGCAGATTTTTTGGCGCTGGCGCCGTGGTTCAATTCTGGAAATTGCAGTGTTGGTAAAATGTCCTCCTGTAATATCTTTCAACAACCGGCATTTCACCTATCGTTAAAAAAAATCACGGGCGATTAATTGGAACAAAAAAATCAACTACGTTTGTCATGTAGTCTTTATTCAAATTTTTAACATTAAACTATCCTTAGTATGAAGTACAAAAACTTGCACAGAGGGGCTTTGCTTTTTGCCTTGTTCCTCGCGTCACTGTCGGCAGCAGTGGCGCAATTCACCGCTTCCGGGCGCGTGACCGACACCAATGGCGACGGCCTGCCCGGCGCTACCGTCAGCCTCGCCGGCCAGTTGGGCGTGGGCACTTCGGCCGATGTCGATGGCAATTTCCGACTGGCGGTTCCGGGCAATTTTGCCCGCCTGAGTTTCTCTTACACGGGCTACAAGACGGTGGTCATGGAGGTCAGCTCCGGCAGCCCAACGGTCAACGTCACCCTGGAAGAAGATTTCGCGGGGCTCGATGAAGTCATCGTAACCGGTCTTGCCACCAACGTCAAACGCGCCAATGCCGCCAATGCCGTTTCGCTCATCTCCGGTCGCGAACTCACCGGCACCACGGTGCAGCAAACCGTCGACGGCGCCCTCTACGGCAAACTCACCGGCGCCACCATCAACGCCAACTCCGGCGCACCCGGCGGCGGTATTTCCATGAAATTCCGGGGCATCACAACCCTGACCGGCAAC
Organism: Saprospiraceae bacterium; assembly: GCA_016787345.1. Classification (GTDB taxonomy): domain Bacteria; phylum Bacteroidota; class Bacteroidia; order Chitinophagales; family Saprospiraceae; genus M3007. The sequence goes on from JAEUUU010000094.1 coordinate 6,871, forward strand.
TCGCAGCCGCTGTTTATCATCGACGGGGTGTACATCGACAACTCCGCCATCCCAAACGCCGCCAATATCGTTTCGGGCGCCTATCGCGACGGCCGCGCGTTTTCCGATCAGGACAACCCCTCCAACCGTCTGGCTGATATCGATCCGGAAGACATCGAGCGTATCGAAATCCTCAAAGGGGCCTCCACGGCTGCCATTTATGGTTCGCGCGCAGGCACCGGTGTGGTCATCATCACGACCAAACGCGGCCAAACCGGCGCACCGACGATTTCCCTTTCCCAATCGGTAGGCTTTGCCCGCCCGCTGCGTTTGCTCGGTGTGCGCCAGTTCGACGAGGCCAAAGTGCGTACACAATACGCCACCGCACAAGACCCTAACGGCGACGTACAAGCCAATCTTTTCCTTCAGGCGCAAGCCAACGGCAAATTGTACGACTATGAGGACGAACTCTACGGCAATACCGGCCTGCTGAGCACCACGCGCCTGAGCATTTCCGGCGGCAGCGGCGATACGAAGTATTTCGCCGGCTTTACGTACAAAGACGAAGAAGGTATCGTCAAAAATACGGGCTACGACCGCCTGGGCTTCCGCCTCAACCTCGACCAGCGCTTGTCCAAATGGTTCGACGTACAACTCAGCTCGGCCTTCACCCGCTCCAATGCCGACCGCGGCTATTTCAACAACGACAATACTTCCACGACCAACAGCATCGCGCTGTCGTCGACCCCGCCCTGGGCCGAGCTCCACGCCGACGAGCAGGGCAATTATCCCAACAACCCCTACGCCGCGGCCAACTTCCTGCAAACCGTGGATGAAATGACCAACCGCGAATCGGTCAACCGGGTCATCTCCGGCGTTACGCTCACCACGCACATCATGGAGCGGGAAAACCAAAGCCTGCGCCTGATCGTCCGCGGCGGTATCGACCACTACAACCTGAATACCAAAGTGGTGTTCCCGCGCACACTCCAGTTCCAGAAAGACGGCCAGGGCACCAACGGTTTCGTGGCCGCCGGCAACACCGTGAATACCAACCAGAACATCGGCGCTTTCCTCGTACACAACTACGTGGGTAGCTCGCTCAACTTCCGCACCCAGGTGGGTATGACGGGTGAAAACTTCGACCAGAACACCGTGATCGGCACCGCGTCTTTCCTGATCGGCTCGCAAACCAACCTCGACCAGGCCGATTCGCGCAACAACGTGCAACGCCGCATCATTCAGAAAGACCGCGGTTTCTTCGTACAGGAAGAGATCAACTGGCAAGACAACGTGATCGTCACCCTCGGTATGCGCGGCGACAAATCGACCAACAACGGCGATGCCAACAAACTGTTCTACTACCCGCGCGGCTCCGTAGCCCTCAATCTCGGTCACTGGTTAGGATTCGCCGACCCCTCCGACGACAATGGCCTCAGCCTCTTCAAAGTACGCGCCGCCTACGGCGAATCGGGCAACTTTCCGGCCAACGGCGCCATCTACACCCCGCTCAACGCCGTTTCGATCGACGGCTCCACCGGCTCTCTCATCACCGTGACCCGCGGTAACGACCAACTCGGCCCCGAGCGCCAGCGCGAACTCGAAGCAGGTTTCGACATCGGCTTGCTCTCCAACCGCGTAACCCTCGAAGCCACCGTGTACAACAAAACGATCAACGACTTCCTCCTGCGGGTTTCTGTGCCGCTTTCCTCTGGATTCGGCACCAGCTGGGCCAATGCCGGCGACCTTACCAACCAGGGCATCGAACTGGGTATCGGTATCATTCCGGTGTCGCAGCGCAACCTCGTGTGGAGCAACCAGTTCAATTTCTGGCTCAACCGCTCCGAAATCACCAAACTCAACGTACCGGCCTTCAATGAAGGCGGCTTCGCACCCATCCTCGGCGTGTTTCGCATCGAAGAAGGCCAAAGCGCAACCCAGATCGTGGGTAGCGTACCGGTCGACGAAGACAACGACGGCGTAAAAGACGGCCTCACCAAACTGGGCGACGCCGAACCCGACTTCAATCTCTCCTGGGCCGGCAATTTGTCGTGGAACAAACTCGACTTTAACTGGCTCTGGCACTGGAAACAAGGCGGCAACAACATCAACCTGACCACGTTGCTGTACGACCTGGGCGGCCAAACCTGGGATTATGACGAGACGACCCTTGACCCGAGCGGCGCGCTCACCAACGGTCCGTACCGCATCAGCCAATTGGGCGCCAATGCCGAACCGTTCATCGAAAACTCCGGCTATATCCGCCTGCGCGAAGTAGGCCTCACTTACAACATCGGCCGCAGCCTGTGGGACAAGATGAACCTTCGCGTAGGCATCTCGGGACGCAACCTGCTCAATTTCTTCGATTACAACAGCTACGATCCCGAGGTGTCCAACTTCGGCTTCCGCGCCATCAGTTCCAACATCGAGGTCAACCCCTTCCCCTCGGCCAAGAGTTTCTTCTTCAACGTCAGCGCTACTTTCTGATTAGACAAACTTTTGCCTGATTATCAAATTTTTAAATTAGAAAAACTATGTTGTCACATAAAAAAATCCTCTCCTTGTTTCCCGGATTGCTCGTCGTGGCTGCTTTGCTCAGCTTCGGCGCCTGTAAACTGGAAGACCTCGACGACCCCAACAACCCCAGCGCAGCCGTCATCGAAGGCAATGCCACAATCGCCGAAATTCAGAACGTGGTCGATGGTATCCAGTCGGGTATGCGAAACAACCTGCCCATCTACTACGACGGCGTAGGCGTCATCGGCCGCGAATTCTGGCGCTTTTCGGGCTCCGACCCGCGCTATACCCGCGATTTGCTGGGCAGCGAAGACGCCGTGCTCGACCCGGGTGGCTTTTACACCACCAACGCCTACGGCTCGCGCTACCGCGTGGTGCGCAATTGCTACATTCTTGAAAACGCCGTGGCCAACTCTACCGATCCGGCCCTCGATGCCGGCAACCGTTCGGCCGCCAATGGCTTCTCCAAAACCATCCGCGCCCACGAAATGCTGCTCGCCCTCGTGCAACAATGGGAAAACGGCATCCGTGTCGACGTAGCCGACCCCGATCGCCTCGGTCCGTTCCTCGATAAAGACGGCTCGCTTGATGCCCTGGCGGCCCTGCTCGACGATGCCTATGCCGATCTCAACGCCAGCGGCCCGGCATTCCCGTTCAAACTTCGCTCGGGCTACGACGGCTTCAACACACCGGGCCAGTTTGCCCAGTTCAACCGCGCTATTGCCGCCCGCGTCGATGCTTATCGCGCCGACTGGAACGGCGTGCTCGACGCCCTGAACAATTCATTCCTGGATGCCGGCGGCGACCTGAATGCGGGTGTTTACCACGTGTATTCCATCGCCGGCGGCGACCTGCTCAATGAAATGTTCCAGACGCCCACCGTGACCGGCGAACTGCGTATCGTACATCCCAGCTTCATTGCCGACGCCGAACCGAACGACGACCGCCTGGCCAAGGCATTCCTTCGCGCCGACGCGCCGACGCAATCGGGACTTTCGGGCAGCTATGGTTTTAATGTGTACGAAACCAATACATCCCCCATTCCGCTGATCCGCAACGAGGAACTTTTGCTCCTCCAGGCCGAAGCCAATATCCAGCTGGGCGGCGCGGGCCTCGATACGGGCAAAGGTATTCTCGATGCCATCCGGGCCTCGCACGGGCTGGGTGGTACTTCTGCCGCAAGCCAGGCTGAACTGATCGACGAGATGCTCAAACAGCGCCGGTATTCGCTCTACGGAGAGGGCCACCGCTGGGCCGACATGCGCCGCTACGGCCGCCTCGACCAGTTGCCGATCGACCGCCCCGACGACAACGTGTGGGATCGGTTCCCGCGACCGGCTAACGATTGATTTTTAGGGTATTAATAAAAAAAGGCGCCGGGACGCGAAACTTTGATCGTTTCGCCCCGGCGCCTTTCTTTTTTGTCGATCAGCCGATCAGGATTTGTTTCCGCGATAACGGCGGAAATACTCCGGCCAGGTGATCATGCGCTGCTGGTCTTCGTCCCAGAGTTTGTTGAACATGCAACGGAGGCTTTGCAGGAAGGTAATCTTGTTGGCCACCTGTTCGAAAATCGGATTTTCGTGGTGGCAGCGTGCCAGTTCGTAGTTGGGCACCAGCGAGTTGAGGTGGTGGATATGGTGGTAGCCGATATTGCCCGTCAGCCAGTGGAAAACGCGCGGCAGTTTGTAATAGGTACTGCCCTGAATGGCTGCCCGGATGTAGTCCCATTTGTCTTTCCAGGCCTTGTAAGTGGTTTCGTGCTGATGCTGAACGTAGAAAAACCAGATGGCGATGATGCTGAAAAAAGCCAGAATGGGCAGGTGTACGAGCACGAAAGCCTTGTAGCCGAGCAAAAGAACAACTCCGAGGTGAATGGCGATCAGCAAGAGGTTGTGCCGCATCAGGGCTTTGCGGGCATGCTCAAAAGTTTTCATTTTGATGAGCGGGATACGGCTGTGAATCAGCGTATACCACAGTGGAGCGATCACAAAAAGGACGATTGCGTTGCGGAAAATCATGTAGCGGATTTTTTCAATCCTGCTCAACTGTTTGAATTCATTGACCGTTAGCAGATTGATGTCGCCGATGTCGCGGTGTTCCCAAAGGATGCCGTTGTGGCCGTGGTGGAAATTGTGGCTTTTGGCCCAGTAGCGATACGGCATGAAACTAAACATGCTGCATACCTGGCCGATGATGTCGTTGGCTTTTTTGTTGGCGGTGAAGGACTGGTGGCCGCAATCGTGTTGAATGATAAAAATTCGGACCAGAAAAAAGGCATTAACAAAGGCAAGTCCCAGGGTTAGCCAGATGGAAACATCTTTGAGCAGGTACATGGCTACCCAAATGGCGAGAAAGGGCAGGAAGGTATTGATGACCTGAATGGTAGCCTTGCGCGTATCGGGGAGTTGGTAGGATTTGACGATCAGGGGGAGTTTTTGAAGAATTGCAGTGTCGGGTGCGGGCTGTCGCATGTTGTACTCAATAAAATTTAGTGCAAAAAAGCATTTGGTCGTCGGGGGCGCCGCATGGCGGCGGCGAAGGTCGGCGTTTTGTCCGAAGGCAAGTTTAAAAAATCCTGATTTTTCCTCCGGCGCCTGCCTATGTAGAGTTTTTCTGAATTTTACGGTTGTTTCGTCTCATGTTTCAGCGATTGTTGTTTTGGATACGCCGGCTCCGGTACCCCGGCCCGGCGCGCTACTGGTCGGCAAGGTATGCCCGGGGCGGTCATTCGGGCAGCGGCTCGGCGGGAGAAGTCGCGGCGTACAAGGCGGCATTTCTCAACCGCTTTGTACGGGAGCACAACATTCAAACGGTTGCCGAACTGGGTTGTGGCGACGGGCGGCAACTGGCGTTAGCCGACTACCCTTCGTACCTGGGCTTCGATATTGCCCCGGAGGCGGTCGAATTGTGCCGGCAAAGATTTTCCGGTAACCCCGCCCGGCATTTCGCCGTATACGATCCGGCCGATTTCGAGCCCGCCCGCCACCGGGCCGAACTGGCGCTTTCTCTTGAAGTAATTTTTCACCTGACCGAACAGGATTTGTACGAACGACACATCCGGGATCTGTTTGCCCTGGCCAGCCGTTGGGTCGTTATTTTTTCTGCCGACAAAGATGCTGCAACACCTTTTCCACACTTTGTTTTGCGTCGGTTTACACCCGACGTCGGGCGTTGGGCGCCAGACTGGCGACTGAGGGAGCAGGCGCCGAACCCTTTTCCCGGGCGGAGTGTTTCGCAGTTTTTTGTTTTTGAAAAAATCCCCCAATCCCAGCATCCTCAAATTCTCAGCGTATTGCCATGACCACCGAGCAGTTCAAAATCTTTTTTCCCACCATTCCGCTCCAGCCCGGCATTTACAAGTTTCTCGACGCCGAGGGGACGATCCTGTACGTGGGCAAAGCCAAAAATCTGCGCAACCGCCTGGCTTCCTATTTCGGGGATAAAAAACACACGACGGCCAAAACCAAGGCCCTGACCCGCCATGCCGATCACATCGAATTTACCATCGTCGAAACGGAGACCGACGCCCTGCTGCTCGAAAATACCCTGATCAAAAAGCACCAGCCGCGCTACAACGTGATGCTGAAAGACGAAAAGTCGCCCCTCGTCTACATTTGCATCAAAAAAGAGCGCTTCCCGCGGGTGTTTATCGCACGCAAGGTCATTAAAGACGGTTCGACTTATTTCGGGCCATATTTGTCCAAATTCCGGGTGGAACAAATCACGGAACTCATCCGGAAATTGTTCCAGTTGCGCACCTGCAGCCTGTTTTTATCCGAAGAAAACATCCGCAAGGGCAAATTCAAACCCTGCCTCGAATATCATATCAAAAATTGCGCGGCGCCCTGCGTGGGTTATGAAACGGAGGAGGTTTACAATGCCAAGGTGGAGCAGATCAAAAACATCCTGCGCGGCAATTTCGCGGCGGTAAAAACCCATTTGAAAGAAGAAATGCACCGGCTGGCCGAAAACCTGCAATTCGAGCAGGCGCAGGCTATGAAAGACAAACTGGCGCTGTTTGAAGATTACCAGGGGAAAAGCACAGTGGTCAATCCCAACATCCGCGACGTCGACGTGTTTGCCATTGCCGACGATGAAAAGGAGGCTTTTATCAATTACCTCAAAGTGGTCAACGGCGCCGTCATCCATACCTACACACTCACCCTGACCAAAAACCTCGACGAAGACCGCGAAACGCTGCTGGTGTTCGCCATCCAGGAACTGCTGAATAAATTCAACAGCCACCCGCCGGAGATCATCGTGCCGTTTGAAGTAGCGCTGCCCGGTTTCGAGGAAGCGACGATCACGGTACCCAAGATCGGCGACAAGAAAAAACTGCTCGAACTTTCAGAGAAAAACGTTCAGTATCACCTCCTGCAGAAGAAAAAACAGGCGCTGGGCGCCACCGGCCGCCAAACGCCGGCCGAACGCATCCTGCGTACCCTGCAAGCCGACCTGAACATGCAGGAAGCACCCCTGCACATCGAGTGTTTCGACAATTCCAACATACACGGCACCAACCCCGTATCGTCGTGCGTGGTGTTCCGCAATGCCAAACCCTCCAAACGCGACTACCGGCACTACAACGTCAAAACCGTGGAAGGCCCCAACGACTTTGCCTCGATGGAAGAGGTGGTGTACCGCCGCTACAAGCGCCTGCTGGCCGAAGCGCAGAGCCTGCCGCAACTAATCATCATCGACGGCGGCAAGGGGCAGCTGTCGGCAGCCATGAAAAGCCTGCGCGCCCTCGACCTCGAAGGCAAGGTCACGGTAATCGGCATTGCCAAAAAACTGGAAGAAATCTTTTTCCCCGACGACCCCGTGCCGCTGTACATCAATAAAAAATCGGAGTCGCTCAAACTCATTCAACAAGCCCGCAACGAGGCGCACCGCTTCGCCATCACATTCCACCGCGATCAGCGCAGCCGCAATTTTATCAAAACAGAACTGACCGGGATACCCGGCATCGGGGCCAAAACAGCAGAAAAACTGCTCTCGCAATTCGGCTCACTCGCCCGCGTCCGCGAAGCGGAACCGGCCGCAATAGAAGCCGCCGTGGGAAAAGCGGCAGCAGCAAAAGTGGCGCGGTATTTTGAAGGATTGGACGATTAGACGATTAGACGATTGGACGATTGGCCTCCCCCAGCCCCTCCACAGGAGGGGAGCGGGCTGGTGAGTTGCTATTGATTGGTTTTCAATGATTCGTGAATCAAATACGAAGGAGAACACCGATTTAAGTGATAAAATTTGAATGGCAAAACCAATCCTCACGAGTTAATTCCAAAACACTGAAAACCAATCGTTAGCAACTTGCTACGCCGCTCCCCTCCTGTGGAGGGGCTGGGGGAGGCCAATCGTTCAATTGTTCAATCGTTCAATCGCCCAATCGTCCAATCCCCTTATTTGCTCATCGTCACCAGATACTTCAAAATGGCGTCTTCGGTTGTGGCATTCACCTTGGCTTTTTTGGCCATGGGCGGCACGATTTTGCGCCAGCCGGCTTCGTCGAGCGAGCGGGGCGATTTCAGGCCGTGGCATTTGCCGCAATTTTCCTTGTAAAGCATATGGCCTTTCTGGAGATCGGCCAGGGTATAGCCGGGGAATTTCTCAGCTGCGCGGAGGGCGTCGGCCTCTTTCGGCGCAGCGATCTTGGCGGTACCGCAGGCCGTGACGAGCAGCACGAGTAGTACGAATGCAATTTTGTACATTGTTGTAAAATAGTTGGTTAACAGGAAAGTATTCTCCGGGCGAAAATAGCGCGGACCCGTGAAACTCCTATTCCACTACTTTAAAAGTCGTGCGCCGGTTGGTCTGGTGCTCGGTTTCGGTACAACGCGCACAGGCGCAATCGGCGGCGGGTTGCGATTCGCCGTAACCCATGGCAGAAAGGCGGCCGGGGTCGATTCCCTTGGCAATCAGGTAATTGACCGCGCTCTCCGCTCTGCGTTGGGAAAGCGTTTGGTTGTAATTGTCGTTGCCCCGGCAGTCGGTATGGCTGCCGAGTTGTATGCGGATACCCGGGTTTTGGCGCAGCACTTCGGCGAGCCGGTTGAGCGTGGGTTCGGCATCGGGGCGGATATCCCATTTATCGAAGTCGTAATAGATGTTTTCCAGCACGATTTCTTTATCGCGGTAAATTTTGTCGAGCACGATCTCCACTTCGTAAGTCTGAACCGGGTTGTCGGGGTCTTTGGCGATGCCTTTGGTGCTGAATTTAGTCGAATTGGCGAGGTAACCGTTCAGACTGGCGCCGAAACTATAGTCGGTATTTTCAGCCAGCGTGATGCTGAAAAAGCCGTCGTCCTTGACGGTCAGGGTTTGTTTTTTATTACCCGCCTCAATCACTACGGTAGCGCCGGCCAGGGGGCGGCGGCCCAGCACTTTACTGTTGGGGTCGTCGGTTGTGGCAAAGATTTTTTCCAGGACGTAGCCTTCCAGCAGCATTTTGTACGCCTGGGGCGAGGTAGGTACCGTATCGGTTTTCGGCGGTTTGGGCGGCGGAACGCGCTGTTCGTAGCGGTAAATATCGTCGCCGCCGCGGCCGCCGGGGCGATTGGAGGTAAAGAAGCCCTCGCGGAGAAGGTCGCCGGGGTTGGCGGCAGCGTTTTTCGGGGCCCGTTTTGTGGTAATAAACCCGAAATCGTCGGCGCCGCTGTTGACGGGCGATTTGAGGTTGTATGGCGGCGCCCAGGCATTGCGGTCCATGCGGTAGCTGCGGAACACATCGAGGCCGCCCATGCCCGGCAGGCCATCGGATGCGAAGTAGAGGGTATCGGCATCGAGGGTGGGAAACACCTCGTTGCCGGGCGTATTGAGGTTTCGGCTCAGCGCTTTGGGTTCGTCCCAGCCGTTTTCGGCCTGCAGGTTGCGCTGTACGGAGTAAAGGTCGTACCCGCCCCAACCTTCGGGGTCGTTGCAGGAGAAATAAAGGGTGCGGCCGTCGGCCGAAAGTGCGGGATGCAGGTAGTTGATTTTTTCTTTTTGGAAGGGCAAAGGGATGGGCGGGCTCCAGCCGGCGTCGGGTGTTTCTTTTTGGGAATAATAGATTTTGCAATACTGGTCGTCGCCCTTGTATGCCCCGATGGCCCGCACGAAAAACACTTCGAGGCCATTGGCGCTGAACGTAGCGGCGCCTTCATTGCCGATGCTGTTGAGTTGGTTGTCAAATATTTGCGCACTGGCGGCATTGGGTTCCACGATAAAAAGGTCCATGAAGCGGTTGCCCGTCCAGGCATAGTTTTTCGTGCCGGTGCTCATGGCGCGGTCGCTGGAGAACAGCAGGCGTCCATCGGGGTAGTTCGCGGGAGAAAAGTCGTTTTGCGGGCTGTTGAAGGGCGCCGGATCGATCGTCCAGCCATTGGCCGGGGCTTGTTTGAGCCAGTCTTGCGCAACGGTGCAGGCCGTAAGTTCTTTTCGGTATTCGTAAGGCGAGCCAATTTCAATACCGAGGTTTTTGAAGGTTTCAGAGGCTTCGGGGTATCGTTCGAGTTTTTTGAGGGTATAAGCGAGCGCTTTCAGGGCATCGGCGCCGTAGTTGTTGTCATAAGCCGTCTGGTACCATTGAATCGCGCGGGCGTCCTGCCCGGTCCGGGTCAGCGCGTCACCCAGCAGAAAGGCGATTTTGCCGCGCTCGCTGCGCAGTTTGGCTTTTGCAAACTCTTTTTCAAGCATGGGAATCGCTACTGCGAATTGTTTGCGCTCGTGCGCGGTTTGCCCGTCTTTTATTTTCAGGGTATAGGTACAGGCGAAAAAGAGCAGGAATGCGAACAATCCGGAAAGTCGAAGAGGTGACATGAGCGGTGATTTTTTTGGTCAAACGAAAATTAAGGCGCTTGTGTTTTCCTGACTCTCTAACAGGCCTCGGGGCTGCTTTCAGTCTTTATTTTTCTTGTTGAAAGACAATCTCCCGGCGCAAGATGATGCGTTTGAAATTCATTTAGTACGATTTTTGCCCCAGCGGCGTTAACCATGTTCACATATCATCCAATCCGACCGGTATTTTCCTGATGAAAAGAATGTTTGTTTGTTGCCGAGCGACCGCCTTGCCGGCTTTTCTGTTGCTTTTTGTCGCTGCTACCTTGCAGGCTCAAATTACAAAACCCAAACCGCCGGCCCCCGCTGCCGCCGATGTCGTTACGCAAAAATCGGGCGCCGCTCCCTCGGCGGTCGCCGAAATTGCCGATGCCGAAGCCTTCAAACCCCGCGCGATTGATACAACCAAAAACCTCTCGATCATCACTTTCGGCTCCTGCAACAAACTGGAGAAACCGCAAACGATGTGGGATGCAGTAGCCGCCAACGACCCCAATCTCTGGATTTGGCTGGGCGACATTATTTATGCCGACACTTCCGACATGAAGGCCCTTTGGGCGCACTATAAGCGCTTGAAAGTCAATCCTCTTTACAAAAAAATGACGGCCAAGGCGCAAGTCATCGGTATTTATGACGACCATGATTTCGGGGTCAACGATTGCGGCGGCAGTTATCCGAAAAAAAAGGAGTCGAAAAGAATCCTCATGGATTTCCTCGACGTGCCGCTCAATTCGCCGCTCCGCAAACGCGAAGGAGGGTACCAGTCTTATCTTTTCGGCACCGGCGAGCAGCGGATCAAGATCATCGTGCTCGATACCCGCTATTTCCGCGACACCCTGATGCCCGACCCGACCAAACAGCGCCGTTACATCCCCAACACCACCGGCGATGTGCTCGGCGAGGCCCAGTGGGCCTGGCTGGAACACGAACTTCGCACCAGCCCGGCCAATCTCAATATCCTCTGCTCCAGCGTACAAGTGGTTGCTGACGACCATGGCCATGAAAAATGGGGCAACTTCCCCAATGCGCGCAAACGCCTGCTCAGTCTTATCGTCAAAACGCAGCCCAAAAACCTCCTCATCCTGTCGGGCGACCGCCACATGGCCGAAGTTTCCCGGATGGATCTGCAGGGGCTCTCTTACCCGCTTTACGATTTTACATCGAGCGGCATGACCCATATCCGGAGCGGCACGAGTGAAAACAACCACTTCCGGGTAGGCAATCTGGTGCTGGACAAAAACTTCGGTATGCTCAAAATCTGGTGGGAAAATGGCCGGCCGGTGGTGGCCATGCAGGTCAGGGGGCTGAACAACGTACTGTTCCAGGAATTAGTGGTGCGGTACTAGGCCTCCACTTCCGTACCTTTGCCCGATGGAATTGCTCAAACAACAGATTGAAGCCCTCATCTTCGCTGCACCGCAGCCTATCCCGCTGGCGGAAATCAAGGCAGTTGTGGAAGAAGCCCTGCAAAACGAGTTGCAGGAAACCGACATTCTACAAGCGCTGGATCAGACCCGGGCGCAGTTTGCCTCGGACATTTACCCGTTCGAACTGGTGGAAATTGCCGGCGGTTATCAGTTTTTGACCAAAGGCGCCTACCACAATCTGATTGCTATTCACCTGAAACAAACGACTAAAAAACGCCTGTCGCAGGCCGCTTTGGAAACCCTGGCCCTGATCGCCTACAAACAGCCCGTCAGTAAATCCGAACTGGAAGAGATTCGCGGCGTGAGCTGCGACTATGCCCTGCACAAACTTTTAGAAAAGGAACTTGTTATGATTATCGGGCGTAGTGATGGCCCGGGAAGGCCATTGTTGTATGCTACGACCGAAAAATTCATGGATTATATGGGTATCCGCAGCCTGACCGACCTGCCCAAAGTCAAGGAGTTTGCCCCGGTCGAAAATACCGTCGGCGAAGCCCCGGCAGCCGAAGAATCCGTATCTCCACAGGAGTCCTGATCCGCCAAATTATTGTTGAATGAACGCAGATTCGAATATACTCGTCAACCGTGTAGCCAACAGCAACCTGGTCACCATCGACCTGGAAGAGCTGTACCCGGCAGGAGAGCTGGTGCCTTTCGATTTGAAAGATTATCTTTTTATGGGGTTGATTCTCAAAGAAAAAGACTTTCGCGAAGCGCTCAAAAACCACGACTGGCTGCAGTATGCCGGAAAAAACCTGACGGTTTTTTGCTCTGCCGATGCTATCGTACCCATGTGGGCCTATATGCTGGTCGCCACCTATGCCGCCCCTATCGCCAATGATGTGGCGCAGGCAACGCCCGAGCAGTATCTGGATGCCGCGTTTTTGAAAAAAATTGCAGCGCTGGACCTGTCCGAATTTGCGGGTAAACGCCTGGTCATCAAAGGATGTAGCGACAAGCCGGTACCAGCCTCGGCGTATCTTGAAATCACGCGCCGTCTGCAACCGATCGCCCGAAGTATCATGTTCGGGGAGCCTTGTTCCACCGTGCCGGTGTATAAAAAGCCGATTCAAGGACAAATCGCCGACGAATAGTCGGCGTTTTTCGTTTGATACCCGATGCACAGTGGTTCGCGAATTGCTCACTTGTCCTCTGTCCCGCCTGCAGTGTTGCAAAGCCTCGCCAATGTGCCAACATTGTCTGCGTTTTGCGCCTTGCTGGCAGAACAGATGACGGCGTGATCATTTTCGCAAACCACTGTGCATCGGGTATAATGGAATAATCCGAACTTTGTCAACCGTATTTCAAACATCCCGCCCTATGCTCAACGCGCGTTTTCTCCTCGTTCTCAATGTCTTCCTGATCGGCGCCCTGCTTTGGGTCGGTTTTGCCGCCTTTAAAGGCAACGGTTCCGGCAGCGGTTTTTACGTACCCGAACAAACGGTCCGGTCGATCAACCTCGACAAGGACTTTGATTTCTGCGGAGAGAAATTTCCGATGGACAACTGGGACGTCCGGCAACGGCTCGATGCCGAACTGTTGCGCAATGTGTACTTCCATTCACAAACCATTCTGGCCATCAAGCGCGCCAATGCGATCTTCCCGACCATCGAACCCATTTTAAAGGAAGAAGGCGTGCCGGATGATCTCAAGTACCTCGCAGTGGCGGAAAGCGCGTTGTCCAACGCCGTATCGCCGGCAGGAGCCAGGGGTGTCTGGCAATTTATGAAAGACGCGGCGGGTGAATACGGGCTTGAAGTAAACAGCGAGGTCGACGAACGTTATCACCTCGAAAAAGCGACCCGCGCTGCCTGCAAATACCTGAAAAACGAGCGCAATTCGCTGGGTTCCTGGGTATTTGCTGCTGCCGCCTATAATGGCGGACACGGCCGTATTGCTTCGGAAAAATCATCGCAGCGCGCACAGAGCTTTTTCGACCTCAACCTTGCCGCCGACGAGACGATGCGTTATCCGTTCCGCATTGTCGCGATAAAAGAAGTCATGCAGCACCCGGAAGAATACGAGTACGTCATCGACAAAGCGCATTTGTATCCGCCGCTGACCAAGTTTCGCACGGTGACCGTCAGCGGACCGGTTGCCAGTTGGGGCGATTTTGCCGCCGAACACGGTACCAGTTATCGCATGCTGAAATTGTACAACCCGTGGCTGGTCGACAGCAAGCTGACCAACAAAGCGGGAAAGGCCTACGAAATACGGTTGCCGCAATAGTGAGGGCTAAGCATCAGTCCAGGTGTTGAATATTTCGCTTCAAGCCGGCGTATTTCACTCGTTTGACCGCTGATTTTTTAAAAATTCTGCCAAAAACTTCTTCAGTCAGTTCCTGCCAGTCGCGCCGGTTCATTTCCAGCAAATCGGGGTGCGGTTCGAAAGCCGGCTCTTCATGGCGTTGTGCAAACCGGTTCCAGGGGCACACATCCTGGCAAACGTCGCATCCGAACATCCAGCCATCCATTTTTTCCTTGAACTCGGCGGGAATTTGATCGCGCAGTTCAATGGTGAGGTAAGAAATACATCTGGAAGCATCGAGGAAATAGCCTTCGGGGGCGATGGCGCCGGTCGGGCAGGCGTCGATACAACGCCTGCAAGTGCCGCAATGGTCGCGGATTGGGTCGTCGTATACCAGTGGCAGGTCGCAAATGATTTCGGCCAGAAAAAAGTAAGAGCCTCGGCGCGGGTGTATGGTCAGGGTGTGGCGGCCATTCCAGCCCAGTCCGGCGCGTTGAGCCCACTCCCGTTCGAGCACAGGGGCGCTGTCGACAAAGCAACGTCCGTCAATTTCTCCAATGTGTTCGCGCATGTAGGCCAGCAAAGCCTTCAGGCGGTTTTTGACGACGAAATGGTAGTCCTCTCCATAGGCGTACTGACTCATCCTGGGCGCCTCGGGATCGTGTTGTTTTTCTGGATTGTGGTAATTAAACGTGAGGCAAATCAGGGTTTTAGCGCCGGGCACCAGAAGCGTTGGGTCGACTCGCATATCGAAATGATTGGCCATGTAATTCATGCTGCCATGCGCTCCCCGGGCGAGCCATGATTCGAGGCGTCGCGCGGCCTCGTCGAGTCGTTCTGCCTTGGCAAAGCCGACAAATTCAAATCCCAGCCGATGGGCTTCGGCACGTATGAGATCGGAGTGGCGTTGCTGTGACATTGGGCAAAAGTAAAAACGCTCCGGTCACATTGAATGACAGGAGCGTTTTTCAGGCAATTCACTGCCGTGGGATCATTCATTTGGACCTTCCTGCCGGGTTTGTTGCACCAACGATTCGGCTACGTCCAGCAGATCTGCAATGGTTAAATCAGTCCATTCCGGGTGCTTGCGGAGAATAGCGCGGATGGCTTCAATTTTTCCTTTTCTCACGCCCTCTTTCAGGCC
>JAEUUU010000020.1 GCA_016787345.1 Saprospiraceae bacterium
GTACGCGTTACGCACCCGTCCGCCGGTGCTCTTGCGAGCCCCTTGACTTGCATGTATTAGGCCTGCCGCTAGCGTTCATCCTGAGCCAGGATCAAACTCTCCATCGTATATTCTTTAACCCGCTACCATCCGAAAACAATAACAGGTCATGCTTTCTTCCGTATCCTGGCTGAAAATCTATCCCTTACCTCTTTTCCTTATTTACCCTTACTGTCAATGAACTTTTTATTCAAACACACATTTGAAAAAATGTGCAAAATGAACTTCAATTTTTGCTTCTTTCCGAAGCGGGCTGCAAAGATAGGAAGACCTTAACTTTACAACCAAACTCATTCGCAATTTTTTTTGAAATTTTCTTTCTGACTTGCTTTTGAGTATCGCCTTCCGTTGAAAGCGGCGCAAAGGTAGAACGATTTTGATTCTGCGCAAAGGTTGGCTCAAATTTTTTTCAGTTATTTTAAGGAATAATCCAAATTATCGTTCCTCGGCAAGGGTGATTCAGGCTATTTACAAAACAATAATTTGAAAACCTCTGTGATCACCAGCAGGAGCCGTTCCTATCCTCTTGACATAAAAAATAAAAATTTTTTCCACCTGATTATACCTGATCAGCGAACCGGGCAGCCCGATATGGTTCCCCCTCAAATCCTGCAATTTAGTGCTACTGCCTCTTCCTAATCGTTCCATACCGTTCAGAAAACCCAAGTTTGGCAAAATGGCTAATTTTGCGCCATGAAATACCTGATTACCGGCCTTGGCAATATCGGATATGAATACGCCGGCACAAGACACAATATTGGCTTCGATGCAGTCGATCATCTTTGCAAAAGCCTGGAAGGAACCTGGCGCAGCGATCATTACGGCGATTTAGCCGATCTGAAACACAAAGGGCGAACGCTTATCCTGCTCAAGCCCAACACCTATATGAATTTGAGCGGCAAAGCGGTTCGTTACTGGCTGCAAAAGGAAAAGATCACTGCCGAGAACTGCCTGGTCATCTGCGACGACCTGAACCTGCCTTTCGGAAAGCAAAGGTTGCGTGGCAAAGGTTCGGACGGCGGCCACAATGGGTTGAAGAGTATACAGGAATTACTTGGGTCGGATGTTTATCCGAGGCTGCGGATTGGAATTGGCAACAATTTCTCGCGCGGGCGCCAGTCCGATTTCGTATTGGGCAAATGGAGCGCCGACGAAGCGGCAGAATTACCCATCCTGCTGGAGAAGATCGATGAAACGATTAAGGCTTTTGTCACCATCGGACTGGAACGCGCAATGAACATTGCGGCCAAATAATCATGCCATATATATTATAAGGTGTCGAGCCAGCGCCGCAGCGTATCTTCCAATGGAGCAGCGACGGGCAGATCGTCAGAGCGTAATCCCCGTGCCGCTCCGATTTTCCGGAGCCCCTCTTCCAGGTTAATCTTTTCCTGGGTTTGCACGTGGAATATTCCCTGGCGGTAGAAATACTCTGCCAGGTACTCTTGTTCTGTTTGGCCGGGAGTGGGTATCAGGATCGCCTTTTTCCCCAACGCCGACAAATCCATGATACTGCTATATCCCGAACGGCACACAATGACCTTGCTGGCCAGCAAAACATCGTTTAGTTCACGGGAGGTCAGGTAGGAAACCACCTCGACATTGTCGGCTGCGAAGTAATGCTTCTTCGACTTCATCTTGCCTTGCACAAAAATAAATTTGTGTGGAAGGGCAATTGCTTGTTCCAGCAAACGGTGCTCAAGAATGCTACGCTGGGGTTCCGGTCCAGACAATACCACGGCAACGTCGTATTCTGGTTCGCGTTTGGAAAAAACCATTCGGGTAAGCGGGCCGATGAATTCCATCCGGCGATGAACAGGTGAATCGCCATGCGCCAGGTCGCCGGCAAGGTTCGGGTCGTTTTCAAAGTCAGGTATCCAAACTGCGTCAAAGCGGGCCAAAGCTTGTCGAAGCAGTCCGTTTACCGTCCACTCCAAAGTTCTGCCGGGTATGCGCAGATGCACCTGATGGGTCAGCATTACACTCGCAGCCTTCGTGCTGAAACAACCATACCGATTATCGGATATAATGCCCTGAATTTTGTGCTCGCGCACCAATCGAGCTGTTGCGCTGTATTCCGCTCTGATGGCATAGAGTATGCGGGGCAATTGACGGCCGATGTTCCAGACCATATTGGCCGTACGGTAATGAATACGGTATGAGGGTAAAACGAAAGATGGCGCCTCGGGAAATTCAGCCCTGAGCAACTGTAGCGCTGCGCCGTCGGAGGCCAACAATACTTCCGCCCCCAGTTGCTGCAGTCCCTTGATCAAAGGAATACATCTGGTGGCATGGCCAAGGCCCCAGTGAAGTGGTGCGATGAGGATTCGTTTCAAGATATCAGTACGGTATTCGGCAGTGTGTAAAGAGCGCAACCCGTTAAATAATAAAGCCTATTCAAGGTTTTGACTACATTCGCCTTCGTAAAAGTAAAAACGATTCCCGCTATGAAAAAAAGGAATTATTGGCTGCTCGCTTTCAGCTTACTCGTAATGGCTGCTTTTGTACTCGTTAGTTGCAAGGCAGGTAAATGCGACTGCCCCAAGTGGTAAGTACATTTTCAATCACCCAGATTGGTTTTTTGAAGCGTTATTGTTGAGCCGGCATGCAGATTATATGCTGCTGCATTCTCCCCAAAAGAGGCTGCTCAACACGACACTATTTCACACAAAGTAACAAAGCGCGCCAAGAATCTATATCCTGGTGCGCTTTGTGATTTTGTGCGAAATTCAATTTCAGACTTAACGACTTTAAGAGACAAATGAGTCCTCCCTCCGTGACTCAGCTCAGCCGGATTTCGTCGTCATTACCTTCATAAAAGCGGTAATCGGTCAGGGCATAATCCGCGTGCGCCACCAGCCTTATCCATTTGTTGTATTTCAAGAACCAGCGCATCTGACGGCTGGGCCAGCCTTTTCTCAGGTATGCCTCTATAAATGGATGAACGCGCAGGTACAGCGGCGCTTTGGGACGCGACTGCATCACAAATTCAAGGTCGCGCTCGATATCGTCGGTCAGCAGGATTGAAGCATTGATCTTGCCGGTACCACCGCAAGAGGGGCATACTTCGGCAGTATTCACGGCAACTTCCGGGCGGGCGCGTTCACGGGTAATCTGCATTAGCCCGAACTTCGACAAAGGCAGAATGGTATGCTGCGAACGGTCCTTGCGCATAAAATCCTCCATTGCCTTGGACAACTGCTTCTTGTGTTCAGGGTTTTTCATATCGATAAAATCGATAACAATAAGTCCCCCGATGTCCCGCAAACGGATTTGCCGGGCGATCTCCTCTGCCGCTTCCAGATTGACGCCCAGGATGGTCTGGTCAACATCACCGGAAGTAACCTTATGGCCGCTGTTGACGTCGATCACGTGCATAGCTTCGGTCTTCTCAATCACCAGATATGCGCCGCTGTTCATAGTAGCAGTTTTACCAAAAGAAGCTTTTACCTGGCGGGTGACGCCTGCATGATCGAAAATCGGCTTTGTCCCGGTGTACATCTGGACAATCTTCACATGCTCCGGGCTGTTGCTTTGCAGGTACGTTTTAATATCAGCAAAGAGATCTTTGTCGTTTACGATGATGCGGGAGAAGGAGTCGGTCAGCAGGTCGCGCAATACGCTGGCGGGCTTGTCCAGTTCGCTGAGCAGTTTGGCCGGCGGATTGACGGTTTTGAGCTGGCGATAAATTTCTTCCCAACGCCCCATGAGGTGCATTAGTTCTTCATGTAGTTCCTGTACTTTTTTACCCTCAGCGGCGGTACGGATTACCATGCCGAAATTTTTGGGGCGAATGCTTTCGGCCAGGGTATGCAGGCGTTTGCGTTCTTCCGGGCTACCGATTTTTTTTGATACGGAGAGGCTCTCGGTAAATGGCATAAGCACCATATAACGACCGGGCAGGGTAAGTTCGCAGGAGAGACGGGGGCCCTTGGTTGAAATGGGCTCTTTGAGAATTTGCACCAAAACCGGCCAGCGTTTGTTTATAACCTGGTCAATCTTCCCGGTTTTAATGATTTCTTCTTCGTACTTGAAATTGTCGAGCCGGTGCGTGTTGATACTTCCGTTCATCACACCGTTGGTCCACTTGTTCAGAGAGCGCAATTTTGGACCGAGATCGGTGTAATGCAAAAAGGCGTCTTTCCGGTGGCCGATATCGATGAAAGCTGCGTTCAGCCCGGGCATCAGTTTTCGGATCTTGCCGATGAGGATATCGCCTACGGTGAAGTTGTTGTTCGTTTTTTGGTGGTGGAGTTCGGCCAGTTTTCCGCCTTCCAGCAGCGCGATTTCGACGCCGGTGGCCGTGGCACTTATAATGAGTTCTTTTTCCACGTAAATGGGTGGTGGTTTTGCGGGCAGGGCGTTAGAAAACAAAAAAAGCCCCTTCGACCGAATACCGGGAGTCGGTACGGGCGTCAAAGTGGGCCGTCGAAAGAATGCAACAAATTGCAGGTTACCATCTGCCGGAATAGGCCCGGCGGGTAAAGTCAAAGCAATCGGGCAAGGAGGCAATAAGGGTTGATCCGGAATGGCGGAACAATAAACCTTTGGAATTCAGGGAATGAGCTTGCCCTTTGTTTGAGCGCACTGCACAAGAGGTGGACTTAGTGTGTCCGACGAAGCAAAATTTATTTTCAAAAAATGAGCGGATCGGGTTGCTGGGTTTGCAGCCATGCTCATTTTTTCAAAGTCTGGTTTGCTTCCTGAAAAAGGGCTTTCCACGAGCATGATACTCGCGGAAAGCCCCGCATTCGACGGTTGCGTCCGGCGCTGCCCCCGGCAGAAACGGTTGTTTCCAAAAGGCTTGGAAACGCCTCTGCCTATGGTTCAGACACTAGCGGTTCTTTTTCTTGTGACGGTTCTTGCGCAGGCGTTTCTTACGCTTGTGCGTAGCGATTTTGTGACGTTTGCGTTTTTTTCCGCAAGGCATAATGTATTCAGTTATAATGTGATGAATATGAGTTCGTTACTGGCCCGAACAAGTCGGAGCCAACTTTTATTTACATCGTTTGGCGTACTCTGCCGCTTTGGCTTCCTGGCCTGCCCCTTGATAAGCGCGGGCAAGAAGGCAAGGAGTATTCGGGTTTTGCGGATCGAGCGACATGGCCTTTTCCAGTCGTTCGATGGCGCGATCCCATTGGCCGGTCTTGATGGCCAGACGCCCCAGTGCATTATACACAGACGGGTTGTCGGGATACTGCTTTTCGAGGTCGCGTAACAGTAGTACGGCCTTCATAGGATTATCTGCCGGCGGGTTTTCGGCGTACACCAAGGCCAAATTAACCTGGTGTTCCGGCCGACCGGGATTTAATGCAGCAGCCTTTTCAAAAGCGCTGACGGCATGTTGAGCGCAGTAATCGCGCAATGCAGCGTCGTGGGCGCCCGACAGGCTGTTGAAAAACAGTGCACCGGCTACCGACCATGCACTGTCTGTTTTTTCCAGCTCGGCTACCTGCTCGGCATAGCCGGCGGCCGCAGGCAACTGCCCAACGTCGAACCATTGGGCCGACAAACCTTTCAATAATTCGATACGGTTCTTTTCGTCGGCAGTATTTTCCAAAGATTTTTCGGAGGCTTCGATACCGGAACTTTGTTCGGGCGAAAGCGCAGATTTAGCAGCGAGGACAATCCGGCTGAATTCAATATCCTGACCCTGTCCGGTTGTTTCGGCGGCCTGTTCTGCTTTTACGGATGCCGGGGGGATCGTAGAAAATCCCCAATATAGCACGCCGAAGAGCAACAATGCCCCTGTAATTGCCAAATATTGCGCTTTACCCATTTTTATCGTTCATCAACTCGGCTCCCCGACCTTTGATTAATCTTCGCTTTCGTCTTTGGGCAGCGCATGTACGTTCTTCTTCACGTGATCGGTGAATACTTTCGCCGGTTTGAAAGAAGGAATGTAATGCTCCGGAATGACGATGGCTGCCCCTTTTTTGATGTGGCGACCTACTTTTTTAGCGCGACGCTTGATGACAAAACTGCCGAAACCGCGGATATACACGTTTTCGCCGCTTTGGAGCGTGTTCTTAATTTCCTTGAAAAGCGCTTCAAGTGACACCAGGACGTCCACTTTCGCGATCCCGGTTTTTTCGGAAATTGCGTTCACGAGGTCAGCCTTTCTCATGTTTTACTTCGTTGATTTTTAGTCAATTATGAACAATTTGAGGATGTTCCTCAAAAGGAGCCGCAAAGATCGAAGAATTTTTGACCCGGACAAACATTTTCCGGAAAAAATCCCGGCAAACAGGGCAATAACACTCCGCACTTCTTCTTCCGGCCGCAATTTGGGCAACGGGTCAAAACTCGCTCGAATTCAGCACTTTACAAACTCTATTGGCTAAAAAAAATCTTCCGGACCGCCGCGCTGCCGAATTTATCTACTTTTGCCGACCCGTAGTAATACTTTATAAAGATAATTGAACCATGCTTCTCTCCATGACCGGCTACGGCCGCGCATCAGGCAGTTTCGGCGACAAAACGATTACCGTCGAAGTCCGTGCGCTGAATTCCAAAATGACGGACCTCAAACTGCGTCTGCCAGGCGATTACAAAGAAAAAGAGATCGAACTGCGCAAAATAGTGACCGATCATGCCGAGCGCGGCAAAATCGATCTGTTGGTTGACATCCAGAACGTCAATGGCGCCGCGGCTGTAAGCCTCAACGAGGGCCTGTTCAAAGGCTACCACGCCGCGCTGACCCGACTATGCAATGAACTCAACATTCAGCAGAGCGACCTTCTTTCCGCCATCCTGCGCATCCCCAACGTCGTCGCCACCTCCGTTAGCGATGTGGATGAAGACGAGTGGAACGTGGTCAGTTCCGTTGTCGTGCGCGCGCTCGATACCTTTAAATCGTTCCGCCGACAGGAGGGGCATGCCCTGGAAGCCGATTTGCGGGTACGCGTGGCCAATATTCTGCTTTTGCTCAGCGATTTGGGGCCATATGAAACCGAACGCTTCTCCCGAATGAGAGAGCGGATAAGCAACAATATGGAAGAGTTTTTCGGGAAGGAAAACCTCGACAAAAACCGATTTGAGCAAGAAGTGCTGTACTACCTTGAAAAAATGGATATCACAGAAGAGAAGGTTCGACTGGAACAGCACTGCAAATATTTCCTGGAACAAATTGACAACAAGACCCAATCGGCCGGGCGTACACTGAGCTTTATTGCGCAGGAAATGGGGCGTGAAATCAATACCCTGGGCGCAAAAGCTTACGATGCCTACATCCAGAAACTGGTGGTTCAGATGAAAGACGAACTGGAAAAAATTAAAGAACAGCTCGCCAACGTACTTTAAATAGTACGATTAAACTAAAACGTTAAAGTAAAAACCCGTGAAAATAAGCGCAGGGAGTGGGCCGTCTATCTTCGACAGACCATACTAATCAGAAAAACTACCGCGATGGAAATCCGCCTCTTCCGGGCTTTCCTCCTGAACTTCCTGCTTTTCACCGCCGGCGCCGCGCAACTCTGCGCTCAAGCGGGCGATCTGCGTACGGATCGGGATTTTTTTCGCCAAAAACTCCCGGAATTCAACCGCTGGCTGGCCAACAACCACCTCGATCATCTTTTTTTCGCCGACAGTATCGGGGTTACGACCGATAAAGCGACACTTTACATCCGGCCAGCCTTCGGCGGTTCGCATGTGTGCGATGCAACCCAAAATACATGGAATGAACTCGAATCGGCCAACCGGCAGGTCAACGGCCAGTATTTTCACGAACGGCTGCTGCACAAATGGGCTTTTCTGGCGGAAATACGCGAAGAGCAGGCCGAAGTTGTGGTACGATGCCACGATCCAGCGCATTTCCTGGCCAGGATGTACAGCCGCGACGGCCGTATACCGGTTGAAGGCCGAAGCCTGCGCAGTCCGGTAGCCGTGCAGGTAGAATTGCCGGTTTCGCTCGAAGGCGTGAATGCAGGCGACAACCTGACCCTCATTCGCGGAAAAAATGCCGGACAGGTATGTACCAAAGCGCGCAATTATCTCATTAATTATTACAAACCCAAAGGAACGCCCGTACTCTGGAAAGCCCATATCGACAGTTCTTATGCTACTCAGGACGAGTTCGTAATCGAAGTCACCCATTTGTCGTATGAAATTTGCCCCGACGGGTACTTCGAGTATCACCGCATTTATTTCCGCTGCCTTCAGAAAGGCGAGGACGTGGAAGTATCCTGGGAGTTTCAGGGCAAATATGGCAGCGGGATTATTTTTCCTCCCCGCAAAAACGACTATAAAGACATGGATTTGCGTTACAAATCCAGTCTCGAAGATTATCAAAAACGCCTTTTTAAGCAATTAACGGATTACCTTCGCCAATGACAACGACAAGCTCCCGCACTATGGCCACTCCTGTAACCGACACGGGCGCCGCCACGACCGATAGCCGACCCGCCGGCGCCAACGTACTTTCGCCCCGGACGCGCATCGCCCGTCTGATTCTGATCTATCACTTCGTTTTGATCGGCGCCGCTTGCGTATATTATATCCTGAAAGGTTTCGATTTTGACGAATTCACCTCGCTGATCGGTATCCTTGCACCGGTAACCGCCCTTTATGGCGGCGCTGTGTTCCGCTTTTTGGGCCGCAGTATTACCGAGCCCAATCTGAACGGGCAGAACGACGCACCAATCAACGGATTGGTCAAATGGCTGGTAAACGGCCATTTCGCGATCGTCCTTTCGCTGATTTCACTCAAAGCCCTGGCGCCCAACATCCTGAATTTTCAGGACATGACCATGTTCCTCACTTTCGTGGAATCTGCCCTCGGCGTGTACATGGGCAATATTCTGTTGGCCCTGTTTGAAGGCAAAACAGGTAAGGAGTAAATACCCGGTAATTTCAGAAAAACCTGCTTTTGAAGCGCTTACACAGCAACATGCGCCAGCAGGGACTCGAAAAGACCCCTGCCGTCGGTATTGCCGAGCACTTCCTCCGATGCACGCTCGGGGTGCGGCATCATGCCGAATACGTTGCGCTGCGCATTGCAGATGCCGGCAATATTACGTGCGGCGCCATTCGGGTTTGATTCAGGCGTAACTTTCCCGTCGGGTGTGCAATAACGAAACAACACCTGGTTGTTCACTTCCAGTTCATTCAACGTCTTGTCGTCGGCAAAATAGCGACCTTCGGCATGGGCAATGGGTATTTTCAAGGCACGATGCAGGTCGAGGCCGGCCGTGACGGGGGAATCGTGGGTGACCGGCTTGATCCAGACATTATCACAGATGAACTGCTGATTGGCATTGCGGAGCAATACGCCCGGCAGCAGGCCCGATTCGCAGAGGATCTGAAAGCCGTTGCAAACGCCGAAAACGTACCCACCCGAAGCAGCAAATTCTTTCACGGCGCCCATAACCGGCGAAAACTGGGCGATAGCGCCTGCCCGAACATAATCGCCATACGAAAATCCTCCCGGCAACACCACACAGTCGCCCGGCCCGAAACCGGGTAAATCCGGGTTCTTATGCCACAGTTTTACAACTTCCTGGCCCATGACCTCACCGAGGACATGCACCATATCATCGTCGCAATTGGAACCGGGGAATACAATGACACCAAATTTCATAATCAGATCAGAAAAGTTGAGGCAAACGGATATTGATACCAGGCAAATAATAAATCAGGAAAATACTGGCCACGGCGCAAAGATGCAGCAATTCGGCGAGCCATTGTCTGCGAATCGCCGCAATCGACATGGCTAAAAAAATAGCGCAACTACCGACAGCCAGCAAAAAATGCTCGGCCTGAGCAAACGGAATCACCAAACTCGTCAGGCCTGTTACCAGCAGGAGCCAGTACAGGATATTGATGTACTTCTGTACCTGAATGAGTTTTTTTCGGTAATAAATACCGTACGAACCCAATACGATCAACATAAACACCGCCCAAAGCGCCAGTTTAAGTTGCGTGGAAAGGTTCCACTCCACCTGAAAATCCGGTCGGTTCAGCAGGTTTCCGAACTGAATCGACCAAAATTCATTCCCCCGATCGAACCAAAAATACCCGACCCAGGCCAGGAAAACAGGTGTGAGCGCGCCGCATAGGCCCACCAGTTGTTCGCGGAGATTGAAAGAACGCAGCGTACTGATACCGGCAAATACGATGAACATCAGCCAAAGCGCCGGCGGATAAAACAAACCCGCCACAGCCGTCCACAACCCTGCATCGAAAATCATGGCAGTGGCAGCCGGTTTTTTGTACAATGAAAAAACGCGCCTTAAAGCCAGCAACACAAAACCGGCAGCAACCAGCGGAGGAGAAAGGAACCAAAAATCACCCAGGCTCGATGCCAGCAAGACGTAAATCAATCCGGGCAGCCAGTTTCGCTCTTCCGTGATGCGGAAAGTATCCGCCAGATTGTTGACCTGCACGGCCTGAATGAAGACCAGTACCAATGCGGCAAGCGCCATCCCCGACGGCAGGGCCAGCACCCAGTTGTGAAGAACCGGGTAAAGCGGGCCTTCCACTACCCTGCCCGACTGCGCAGGCGCCGGCGCCCAACCCAATAAGGCGGGCAGGTGCAACACGACCAGATAAACGGCCAGTGCGACGGAAGTGGTGGATTGGTTGTTGCGGAAAAGTGCGAGCACGAATTAATGCGTAGATGGAAAGGCAAAGTTCGGCAAAAAGCCTGGAAAGGCGCTCCGGTTTTTTGAGCCCCTGGATTTTTATTACCCAAACTGCCGACCCTTCGAGTTAAATCTTTACAACTCGTTTAACGACACTTTTACCATTCGTCAGCCTGACTTGTACCCAGTACATACCGGAGGGAATATCGGTCAGATCGATCATTAATTCCCTACCTGAAATGTTTCCCGCAGCCAATGACGATAGCAGAATTGCGCCGTCGCCCGACCTCAATTCAACACCTTGCAATTCGACATTTTCCTGTCGAAGTACAATCGAAAGTGTCTCGCTTGCGGGGTTGGGTAGTACCTGTACCTGCCAACCGTCTGCCGGCTCCCCGGTACCGATTACGCCAACTTCGAGGTCGTTCAGTACCAGACTGCAATCGAAGGCATCGGTGAGTGTCACGTCATAATAGCCCGCCGCCAGCCCCGTCGCGATCGAGTCTGTCTGATTACCCGCGGCCGCGTCCCATTGAATAGTGTACGGCGGGGTACCGCCCGAGGGGTGCAGGGTGGCGGTCCAGCCGGATTGGCCCGGGGTGCTTTCGAGCGTTGCAC
The DNA here is from genome assembly GCA_016787345.1 of Saprospiraceae bacterium. GTDB lineage: Bacteria > Bacteroidota > Bacteroidia > Chitinophagales > Saprospiraceae > M3007. The sequence continues at coordinate 11,238 of JAEUUU010000020.1, forward strand.
CGAGGGCTGCCGGTTGCGGCACCCCGATTCCAAAGTCGTGCGAGCAGCCGCTGTTGTCGGTCACGGTAAGCAGGTAAGTATTGGCCGGGAGGTTGTTGAGCGTAGGCCCCGACAGACCGTTGCTCCAGAAATATTCGTATGGGGCAATACCGCCCGAAGCCTGCACCATGATGGCTCCGGTGCTGTCGCCGTGGCATTGTACGGCATTGATAACGATCTGAACGAGTCCGATCGGATCGCTGAGGGCTTCAATGAGGTATTGTGGCGAAACGGTTGTACAGCCGTGCAAATCGGTGACCGTCAGTTGATAAAAACCGGCGGAAAGGTTTGCAATGTCGGGTGTAATCTTGCCATTGCTCCACAGGTAGTTGTTGGGAGGGGTGCCGCCGCTCACCTGGATATTGATGGCCCCTTCTCCGGTCCCGCAGGCGTCGTCGGTAATTTGCACGAGATTGACGGCCAGATAATCATCCGGCTCTTCAATTTCCACCGGTTGCGACACGACGGTGCATCCGCGGTAGTCGGTCACTGTCAGTTGGTAGAGACCGGCCGGAATGGTTTGCACACTTGGGGTCGTCAGTCCATTGTTCCACAAAAATTCATACGGCGGAATCCCGCCCGACATAGCGCCCGGAATCGCGCCGGTGGAGTCGCCCTTGCACAACACATTGGTGACATTGCCCAAAAAAAGCGACAGGGGCGGCGCCTCTTCGATCAAAAATGTTTCGGAAGTGCCCGTACATCCGGCCGCGTCGGTGACTGTAACGCTGTAATAACCGCCGGCAAGGTTGATCGCCGAATCGATCGGGTTCGGGCGGTTGGGGTGCAAGCCCACGGGCGCCGACCAGGCAAACTGGTAGGGCGCCTGCCCGCTGCTGGCCTGCACGACGATACGGCCGTCGTTGGCGCCGGAGCATGAAATCGGCTGGATCTTGATCGTCTGTACACTAAAATTGTCTCCCAGGTCCTTCACCACCAGGTCGTTGAGTATTTGCGCACAGCCGGTATTATCAACCACCGTGACCGAATATGTTCCGGGCGAAAGGTCGAAGATGTCTTCCGTCACCAGATTGTTGTTCCAATAATAGCTGTACGGCGGAATACCGCCGCTCACCGTCAATTCTATACTTCCGGTGAGCGTGCCGAAGCAGGGGATATTTTTTATCAAAGGCGCGACGACAAGAGCCGGCGGCTGACCAACTTCCACCGGCCCAAGGAGTTTGGTGCAGCCTTTGGCATCCGTGACGGTCAGCGTATATGCGCCGGCGGGTATTGCTTCCAGGCTTTCCGTGGTCGAGCCATCATTCCACAAAAAAGTGTAAGGCGGCGTTCCGCCAAGTGTACGAATCGAAATACTGCCATTGGGTTCGCCAAAACAAAGGGCGTCGGAACTTCCGGTCAGCAGTACCGTCAGGGGTGAAGACGGCTGGGTGATGAAAAACGTATCGCTGATGGCGCAGCCCCGGCTGTCGTCGACACGCACGATATAGGCTCCAGCAGGTGCATTGTTGAGCACAAGGTCGTCGGGTTGAAAGTTCCAGCTCACGGCAACGGCGCCGACTGCCCCTTCGACGGACACTTCGACGTAACCCGTTTGCTCGCCAAAACAAGCCACCGAAGAAAGGCTGTCGAGGTTGAGCGTCAGCAATTGCGGGGCAATGAGTGGAATGTTGTTTTGCACAAAATCACAACCATTTGCATCCGTCACCGTAACAGTATAGTTCCCTATTCCGCGCTCATCGAGCAAGGCCGTTGTATCCGCCGGCAACCCGGTACTCCAGTCGAACGAATAAGGCGCCACTCCCCCTGCCGGAACGACGTCGATAAAACCGTCGGTAGCGCCGGCGCACAGGGGATCTTGTTTGACGATGTTGCTGATAATCAGCACGGGCGGCTGCGTCACGGTATACGTCCAGGTAGCCGAACATTCGTTTTTATCCGTCAGCGTAACGGCATAACTGCCCGCGCCGAGGTTGCCGAGGGCAGAGGTTTCGGCGTCGGTGTTCCATAAAAAGCCATACGGCGGCACGCCTCCCGCCGGGTTTACCGACAGGTAGCCGGTCAAATCGCCATGGCACAACACGTTGGCAATCGAATCGGGACCAAGGGTAAGCAGGGGCGGCTGTGTAATCAGGTACTGGGGTGATTGGAATGCGCAGCCATTGGCATCAAACACATAAGCGCGGTAAACACCGGCAGCGATATCCGTGATGTCTTCCGAGGTGGAATCGTTGGTCCATAAAAATTCATAGGGCGGCGTAGCGCCAAAAACAGCCAGATCGAGCGCGCCGTCGTTACCGCCAAAACAGGATACGTTGTGTTGCGCATTCAACTGAATATCGATGGCCGACGGGGCAGTCACTTCCAGGCCGACGAGTTCCTGCGAGCAGGCGCCGTCGAAAATCAGCACCGTGTATTCACCCGGGCCGAGGCCCGAAGCCGTGGAGCTCGTCTGGTTGTTGTTCCACAAATACGAGGGGTTGGTGCCGCTGACGTTCAGCACAATAGCGCCGTTGTTAATTCCCGGACAGGTCGGGTGAATGATCGTATCGACCGAAACTGCGAGCCCAGGGGCATTGATGACAATTTGCGGCAGTACCATCGAGCATCCGTCGGAAGCATCCGTGATCGTAATGCGGTAGCCTCCCTGCGCGAGGTTGGGAATAGTGGTGGCGCCGCTCTGACCCGACAAACTACCCGAAACCGGCCCCGACCAGGCAAATTGATACGGTGGCACCCCGTCGACCGGTATCAGGCTGATACTGCCGTCGCTGCCGCCGCAGGAGCTGACGTCTTCCACCGCCGCGAGTGAGGTCTGCGTAATATTGGGCAGGGTATGTACTTTGATTTGATCCGTTCCGGTACATCCGTTGGCATCGGTGACGGTCAGTATGTAGGTTTTGGTGACGTTACCTTGATTGCCGGACGCCACTGGAATATTGGCAAAATTCAAGCCCGTACTCCAGGCAAACAAGTACGGCGACGGGCTGCCCGAAGCCGAAGCGTTCAGGGTGATCGTTCTGTTTTTGCACGAAGAAATGGAGTCTCCCTGCGCAATTTGAACCAGCGGCCGCTGATTGACGGTAATCGTGACCGAATCGACGTCGGTGCAACCAAAATTGGTCTCGCTGAACAGGTAATAGGTTCGGGTCACTGCCGGCGTTACAACCGTGTTGGACAAATAGTTGCCAAAATCGGGCGGCAGCGCCGTGTGCCAGCTGAGGCCGCCGGCGGCATTGGCAGAGTCAATAACCGGAAGCGCGTTCAGGTTGAACGACTGCCCCTGGCAAATCACCGGAGCGGCATCGAGCCCGAGGCGCGGCGTGGGATGAACGGTCGCCGTGACGGCCACACGCGCACTGGCACAGCCGGCCGACGGGCCGCTCAGCGAATCGAGCAGCCAAACGGTACGCGTCGATTGCAGATTGGTCAGATTCAGAGCAGGGCCGATACCCAGCAAAATGCCGCCCGCAGGGCTGTCGAACCAGTAAAACTGACCCGTAGCTGTTCCCTGGGCCATCAGGGTAAGGGCGCCGCCACTGCACACCGACTGGCCAGCCGCCGCGGGCGTGGCGATTAATCCATCGTCGGTCATGCCGTTGCAGTTTTCATCCACCTGATTGCACAGGATTTCCGGCGCGCCGGGGTAGATGTTGGCGTTGTTGTCGTTGCAGTCGCCTGCAACCGCAACGTAGCCCGGGGGCAGGTCGGGCGTACAACCGACCAGGGTAAGGGCCGCATTGCCAAAACCGTCGTTGTCGGCATCGCGGTAAAAAACATAGTCGGGTGTGCCAGCCAGCGTGGAGCCGTAAAAAGTCAGATTGTCGAGTGCTATATCGCCGTACACGCCGAAAACACCTGTTGCGACAAACTGGAACAGGGTGACCTGGCCATCGTAAGCGCTCAGGTTGACGTAGCGGCGGTGCCATTGTTTACCCTGGTTGCCGGCCCAGGTTTGCAGGGTCGTCCAGCTTTGTCCGCCATCGGTCGAGGCCTGCAGGGTCAGTGTGCTCATTTGACCCGTTTTGGTATTCATATATTGGTCAAATGAAAAATGACAGGGCTGCCCGGCGGGCGCTACCACCTGAATACAACGGGTACGTAAAAATGCTTTTTTACCATTGGCGCCGCTAAAAGAGCAGCTGTTACGGAAGTAGTAATAATTACCTGAACCCTCGGGGCCAGCGGGCGGCCCCGCAACGGGATAAGTCAGCCCCGGACCGCTGCGGACTTTCCATTCATAATCGTCGCCCGACACATTCCGCCAGGCGCCGGGGAGCGGGCAGGGGTCGGTACAACCCGAAGGGCAAATGTCGAGGGTATCGGGATTGTCGACGAGTGTGGCCGGGCAATTCGTAAAAAATTCGATCCCCGGCGAGTTGGGGCCCCACAGACCGGGGGCGCATTGGCGCCGAACGTATACCACGTATTTTTGCAAAGTAGCCAGTCCGCTCAATTGCAAGGGCAATGAAACCGGTTGTTGCAACACGACAAGCGCACTACCGTTGCCCGGCAGACCTCCGGTACCCGGTAAAAAGCCTGCCGGACCGTATTCGATGGCAATCGAGTCGCCGCTTACCGGATCGTTGTTCCAATTGATCAGCGCCGAATTTTCAGTCACACCGCTGACCGACACGCTGTCGACCCCTGCACAATCGGCGCGGGCAAATACGATTTGAAAAAGCCGGAGTTTGCCGCGGTCGTTGGCTTTGGCGTCGCAAATTTCCAGTTGCCAAATACCATCGGGCAACTGGCCGTTGTGAAATGCCGCCAGGTTTTCGAGGGGCAAATAATAACCCGTAAAATTGTCTTGTTCGGCCGCTGCGCTCAATGGCAGGGCGATTGTGGAATCGTTGGTCATTTCGACAAACTGCACACAAGGGCTGCCGGCCGGATCGCCGATGTTTTTATCGCCTGCATTCAATCCGCCGATCAACTGCACGCGGGTGCCGTCGGGCGAATGCAACCAGACGCCCAGATCGGAGCGCCAGGGGTGCTCGATCATAATCCGCACGCCTTGCACCAGCACGTCGGTTCCGAGTGCAAAACCCGGCGCATTGTGGGTATGTACTTTGAAAAACTGCCCGCCCGATGCGCAGGAAGTGTCTCTCAAATCGAAATTGAGGGGGCAAGGTGCAGCATTGTTCAGGTCGGTGGCAAAACTGCGCGGGGTCGACCATTCGCTGTATTCCGCGCCGCACACGGTACGCACCTGAAAACGGTAATTGCGGCCGGGCAACAAATCGGTCACCTCGAACGGCGGGTCATTGGGTACGGCATGGGTGGGAATTCCGGTAAAAGCCTGCCCCTGCTCCCGGATCTCTACTTCGTACGCATCGCCGACATCGGCCCAAAGCAGGCGGGCAGAGACGTCGGTGATCTGGTCGGCCGACAACAGCTCGGGCCGGTCGCAGACATTACCGCCGGGCAGCGGCTGGCCATTGGAAGCAAAGAGACCGGAACAATACAACAGGGTGGTCCAGATGGGAAGGAACACGAATCGGTTTGTCTTTTTGTTCATGAGGATTACAGTTTATCCCGATGGCACGCGGCCACAGGTAGTATGTTTTGCTGCCCGAAAGTACGGATTTTTCCAAAGTACGGCGTGCTGCGGACGCCGGGAAGGTCGGAAACTGGCTTACTTGGTCGACACAATTGACCAATTCATTCCTGCAATACAACGAACCGCGGCCCTTTCCGAGCCCTGTTATTCTTTGGATTTCTCTGCCCGCAACGACGCGGGATGCAGCATTTTTTATTTCACGCAGAGAGTCAGAGGCGCAGAGGGATGAGTGCTTCGCGCAAAGGGATTTTTTTGTTGCACGCAGAGGCGCAGAGACGCGGAGGGATGAGTGCACGCAAAGGGATTTTTTATTGCACGCAGAGCCGCTTAGGGGCTTTGGTTTCAGTCGAAGGGCGCAAAGAAGCAAAGTGCAAAGGGAAACTACAGCATCTCTCTGCGCCTCTGCGTGCAATAAAAAAATCCCGATGTAAAACCACGATCCCCCTTTGAGTGCTTGGCAATTTGGCATGACTGAACATCCGGTTTTTTGCCACTCCGGCTTGTGAGTCAACCTTAAAAACCACCTCAATCACGGCATCTCCCTACTGGCGAAGCGCCAGCAAGGCCCCGTCGCTGTCGAGCATTTGCAGGTAAAACTGTTTGAATGCCAGAAAGTCGGCGTGGTTGATAAAGCGCTGTTTGAACGTCACTTCGCGGTGAATTCGCAGGCCACCCGGTATTTTTTCAAAACGCAGCGAGTAGTCGCCAAAGGGACTGGAGAACTGTTTGTCTTTGGGCATTTCCGCGAGTTGCCAGCCGGCAGGCAGCACAAAATCGACCGTTTCCCGGACGGGGGAAAGTTCAAACAGAACGTCCGCGTCGAGGTCGTTGTAGCGTTTTGCCGCAAACATCGACTTCTGGGTTGGCGTACTCAACGGCAGGGGCAGGGGCATGATCCAGAGGTTCGAGACCTTGTCGAGCTGGTTGTAAGCCGTGAGGCGGAAGCGCATATCGAGCGGGGCATTCAGGCTGTCGAGGTTATCAAATTCAAAATTTTCGATGTCGAGGTGCGAGAGCACGCCGCCGCCGAAGTATTCGGAGAGCGATTTTTTGCGGTCTTCATTGGTGGCGCGCAGGTATTCCTCCCGCCAGTTGCCCGCGGCGGTGCCGTGGCGGCGGCTTCGGGCGTCGAGCGTGAGGTTGCCATCGGCATCGAGGCGGGCCGTGGCGCTCAGTTCCACGCGGGTAACGGCGGGGTCGAGCGCATGGTTGGGCAAACGGCGCAATTGGGTTTCACCCTCGCGGATTACCAGCGCCCAGGCATCGGCGTCGCTGCCGGGCAGGATGCCGGTTGGGAAATAGTCGGTCGTCAGGTCGGCAAAATGCAATTGCCCGTCTTTGGTCTGGTAGGCAACGATCGCATGGTTGAACACGTAGAGGGTCGGGCGGGGCTCCCGACTGCTGAACGTGTGCGTACTCACCAGGGTGTACCATGCCGGAATGCCGTTTTCCCGCAAAAGGGTAATCATCAGGGTGGCTACGTCTTTGCAATCGCCCACTTTGGCGGAAAGTGTGGCGCCGGGCTTTTTGGGTACGTAGTTGGTATTGAGGAAGGGGACGTAGGAATAATTGATGTCGCGGGTGATAAAGGTGTGCAGCGTTTCCACGATCTGCGCTTCGCTCATACCGGGCTGGATGAGGGCGCGCCCTTGCGCCAGCACCTCGTAGTTCGGCTCGGTGCGCTGGTAGGTTTTGCGTTCGTACCATTGCACCACCCTGCTCCAGTCGGATACCGATCCGAGCATCATCCAGGCCGCGGCATCGATATTGTCGGGGGTGGCTTCTTCGTCTTCGAGTTTGGCGATGTCGTTCCAGGTCCATTGCAGCAGTTTGAGCGCGCCGGTATCGCGGGAGGTATAATTGCAATCGAGGCGGTTGCAGGCGGTGTAAAGTTCCAGGTCTTCGGGAATCAACAGATCGAGCGTGGCTTTGGCGACCGGCGAGGGCCAGGACAAGATGTTGAAATCCAGGAATTCGCCCGGTATCTCGTCGGGCATATCGTGTTTGCCGGTCCCTTCGACGAGAATGATGTCGCCCGGTTGCAGGTTTTTGAATACCGCCACGCCCCAGCCCAGGTCGGGAGAATTGACCGATCCGTCTTTTTTCAGCACTTTTACACTGGTGACGGTGCCGATCAGGCGGAGGTCGGCTTCGGTCCAGCGTTTGGCGCCGGCGTCGTTGCGGATGTGGATGACGGCTTTGCGCACCGCTTCGAGTTGTTTGGTTTCCGGGCGGTAGGTGACTTGTTGGGCGTAAAGGGCGATCACCGCTTCTTCATCGGGGTAACGGGTTTCCCAGGAGCGGTCTTTGGCCACTTCGGCGAGGTTAATCGAGTTGAAGTAGCCGGTAAACTGCTTGGTGTTGTCGAGTTTTTCAATCTTACCTTCCAGATCGTAGCCGCTCCCGCCCAGTTTTTCGGCGCGCCGGTACCAGCGGAGCGCTTCGGCGTCGTTCTTTTTTTCAATGTAAATATCGCCGATGGTTTCGCAGATCGATGCGTCGTAAGGCTCCTGAATCAATTGCTCCTGCAGGGAAGCCAGGGCTTCTTCGGTGCGTTCTTTTTCAAAAAGGAACACGGCTTTTTGGTATGCCAATGCCGTGCGCCAGGGCATAATCGCGATGGCTTCATCGTAATAGCGGAGCACGTCGGCGGTTTTTTCCTTGCGCTTGGCATAACTGATCAGCAGGTATTGATCCCTGAGCGTAAAGGTCTTTTTCAAGCGTTTTTGAGCCTTTTGGTACTCTTTTTCCAGCTCTTTATCCGTTTTGGGTTTGTACGACTCGGGTTTGTAGGAATCGTCTTCGAGGTATTCGGCCAGCGAGTCTTTCCATTCCGGCGTGTTGTGTTTGTCGAGGAATGTGCGGACGTAGGTTTTGACCTGGTCGTTGCGGCCTTTTTCTTTCAAAAAATTGAGGTAACGGAATAGGATGGCGCGATTGGTCGGCGAAAAACTCAGGATATGCTCCAGGGCCGCGAGGTATTCCGTTTCCTCCTGCTCCTGATTGATTTTGAGCAGCCGGATGTAATGTTCGGCGAAAGTGGGGGCATTGACCGTATCCATAGCGCTCAGCAGGGCTTCGGCGCGTTCGCTTTTGTCGTTGGCGTCGTAGAATTTGGCCAAAAGAAACCGTGCGGCATCCGATTCGGGGTGCTGGTCGTAATAGCGGGAAAAATATTCCTCACCTTCCTCCATGGCCTCACTTTTGACAAATGCCTTGGCCAGCAGGTATTGTTTCCACAGCGATTCCGGGGCAGCCTCCGCCTGCCGGCGGAAAAAAGCCAGGTATTCCCGTTCGCGGAAATCGGCTTTCCAGGGCGACGCCGCCGGTGTGTAGGACGCCTCGAAACTCGAAACCACGTCGGCAAACAACTGCCCGGTGCCCGGGTCGGTCAGCCGAAGTACAAAGCCGGTTCCGTCGAGTCGGTCTGCGATCTGGTTGCCGTAATCCTCCTCATCGTCCCGGCTTCCTTCATTATAGCGGTCGTTAAAATCCAGTTGCACCCTGGAATCCCCTTCTTCTTCGGGGAATTCGGCAATTTTGACCAGTATGCGGTGCGTGCCGGCCGTCAGATCGAGGCTTACCACCTCTTCGTCCCACAAGCCGGAAGCCGCCCGGCGGGGGCGCTCGAGCAGCAACTGGTCGTCGATCCAGATCTTGATGGGTTCGTTACGCGTAATGCGGAGTTCGGCTTTTCGGGCCGTAGGCACCGTGATAAAGGTATTGGCATAATAGGTGCCCAGGCCGTCGCTATCGGGCAAATAGTAAAATTTGATTTGGGAGCCCGGGCGGCGGTTTTCGACTTTGAGCCAGCTGAATTCCGTGCCTTGCTCATTGATGAATTGATCCGTCAGGGCAAACGGGCGCGTTTCTATCGCTGTTTTTTCCACAAAACCGCTGCCGCTCACATTCGTGAAGGGTCCTGTGATCGACCAGCGCCAGTCGGGCACCAGCCGCTGATTGAGTTCTTTACTTTCCGCAAACTTGCGGTACTGAAACAGGGTATCGGCTTTTTGCGCCATAAAAGGGAGGCGCAGGCTCTCGGGCAAGGTTTGTTTCAGCGCCGTCTCGTAGTCGCCGGTGTACATGTGTCCGAACAACCAGACGTAATGCGGCGCCCAGGATTTGGTCATCAGTCGGTTGGCATAGCGCTCGTAATTGTCGTGATCCTGAACGGTTTCTGCCAAAAAAAGCAAACCCGCCAGGGTTTGTTCGTCCTGCGGGTTCTGTCGCAATTCGGCTTCCAGTTGCTGGCGGGCGCCGACAAAGTCGTTGCTGGTTATTGCGTTCCAGCCCCCCGACTGGGCGCGAAGGGAAATAGTAAAAACAAGTAAAAAAAACGGCAAAAGGGGTTGAAACTTGCGCATGGCGACTGGAATTGTAAACATGGTAAAATGATTCGGATGTCTGAATGAACACCTGGACAGACAAAAAGTGCGAGAAAAACGCAGGGAAGTGTTAAAAATTGCCGGCCGATGTTTTCCGGAAACAACTGAAAATCCGTTGCGACGCACCTGCGTTACCTTGTGGAAGCACAATTTTTCACAAAAAAACCAGCAAAACGAAATGAACAAGGAAGCGACTATTCTAACCCTGCATCCCCAGGGCAAAAAAGGCGTCAATATCTTGTTGCGCCGGTACGAACTCACCGCAAAAGCCTTGCTCGATACCCTGAATCAATACGGCCCGCTCTCCCCGATGGACCTGTACGAAAAAGCCGCCGAGCAGCTCGCTTCGCTGCTCGACGGCAAACCCCTTTGGTACGCCGTCACCGTCAAACTCGACCTGGAAGCCAGGGGAATTTTAAAAACGGTACGGGAGAAAGGGAGGGCAAAAATTCACGCCGTTACTCAGGAATGAATCCGCAAATTCGTTAGTCCTGTTTCACCAGTCGGCCCGCTGCCAGAGGCGTACCCGCTGCCGCATCGAGGCGGAAGAAATACAGGCCCGACTGCAAATCGCGTACATCCAGTTCGAACTGATTGTGTTCGAAATCCATCCGGCGCACCAGCGCGCCGCGTGTGTCGTAGAGGTACAGTACTCCGGCGCCGGGGCGGCTCGATTTCAGCAGGAAAGTAGCCGACGTAGCTGTGGGGTTGGGGAATACCTCCAGTTCGAGGTTGGGCTGGAAAACGACGTTGGAAACATCGAGGAATTGGTTGCCCAAGGTGTGCCGTGTGGTATTCGTGATGACCGGAAGGTTGAAATCGAAGAAAATGGCGGCATCGTTGCGGATCACCGTGCCGTCGGTCAAGCCCGCTTTGGGGCGAATGGTAAATCGTACAAATCCGTGTGAGGCGGCTTCGTTCACGTTGCTGTCGGGCAGCATGATATTGGCAAAAGAGAAGCGCAAGACGCCTTGTCCCACCAACTGGTAAGTGTACGGGTGGCTGCTGCTGCCCGTCCGCAGGGTACTCAGGTCGAGGTACTGGTCGAGGGTATCGAGGATAACGATGTTGAATGCCGTGTCGGTACCCGTATTCTGGAAGCGAATCAGGTAATCAATCTCCTGCTCCTTCGGAATGTAATGATCGGCGCCGATGCCAAGCGGGAAGCCCTGCTTGTCGTTCGGGTCGAAAGAGCCGATGTTGGCGATACAGTCTTCGTCTTCAAAAACGCCGGCGTTGTTTGTGGGGAACAAGGGTATGATGCCCAAACTGACCGTGCCCTGGTTATTCACGCCACAAGCTTCGACCATGGCGCTGACCATTTGATTAAAGGGGTGGGCAGTCGCCTGGGGCACTTCGAGGCGCCAGGTAGAGCCGTTGGCGGGTACGGTGATCGTTTCGCTTTCATTCTGGTTCAGCTGAATCGGGCCGCCGACCATCTGGATCATAATATCCTCGATGACAATGTATTCGACAGGCTCGGTCATGTCCTCGCCGGTATTGGTCACCGTAAAAACGACCTCGTCGCCCTGGCATTCGCCGCTCACCACCAGGTTGGCGCCATTCCAGGCCGGGTCGTTCAGCGCACAAAGCGTATCGGGATACACGTGCGCGACCGAACAATGCGTCTGGCCCAGTTCCGCATCGCAACTTACGATCAGGCTCACATCGATCCTGTCGCATTGGCCTCTCTCCACGTCACCTACGTTGAACGTGTAGGTATTGCCGACGACCGACGACCAGGGAATAGAAGCGGATTGGATATCGAGAAACGAATCAAACGTCACCTCGATACTCGCGTCTTCGGCTGTGGCTGTACCCTGGTTGCAGTAGTAGATGGCATACGTGCTCGGAAAACAGCGGCGCAGGAAACCCGTCGACAAATCGACCGTCATACGCGGGCAATCCCGGGCAGGCTGGGCGGCAAAATTCAACGTATCCAGTCCGCCGGTCCCCGGCGCCACGAGCCCGAACACCGTATCGGTACAGACCGACCAGAGTTCATTGGGCGCAGTCAGGTACACATCGTAGGTACCCGGCGGCACAAACAGGTAGAATTGACCGCCGTCGAAAGTCGTGGCGCCGTAGGTACCGTTCGTCCCCTGGGCTACCACACGCCAGTTGGTCAGCGGGTCTTCGTCGGGGTCGGCGACACAGTTGTTGTTGTCGTCGATGCGAACGAAGCCAGTGGCGGCAATGGTGAGGTTGGATAAAGGCCCCCCCGGTCCACCTTCAGTAATGGCAGAACCGTTCACGTCGCCGATCTTGACCCCGATAAAATCGACGTCTTCGATATTGGCAGTCAGCACCCCTGTCACAGCAAATTCGGGAAAAGGAGGCGTGAACGGATCGGCCGGGTTGGGAAACACGTAATCGGCCCGCACGAAGCGCCAGGAGGTGTTTTGCGGAAATTCGTTGTAGATGCCCAGGATGAGTTTGCGCGCTTCCAGAGAGTCCGTGTCGTTCACGAAGCCGGATTGATCTATGTCAGCAGCAATGATTTTGTAAGGCGAATTGAGTTGTTCGAGGCCGTGGTAGTGTTTGGACATCAGCACGAGGTCGTAGGTGGTGACTCCGTTGAGCGGATTGTCGTCTTTGACCGGCGTGATGCGGTAGTTGAACCCGATCGGCAATTCAATGGAATACTCGCCATTGTTGTCCATCGTAAAAAAAGACGGGCCGCCCGGCGGCGTATCAGGCCCGACAACATCGATCTGAATCGTGTACTCGTCGATGCCGAAGCCTTGTTCGGTGTAAATACGGCCCGACACCGTGGCGTTTTGCGCGCCGAGATAAGCCGGCAGGATGCAGGCCAGCAGCAGGAGCGCGGCCAAAAGTTGTTTTCTCAAAGAATAGACTTCCTTCATGTTCACAGGATTTAGTCGTAAAGAAACATTCGATTCACGATACAAAAGTCAGTCGAGCCGTGTGACCGGGCAAAAACAAAATTGAAAGTTTGTAACAAAAATTTTAGCCCGAATATTTATTCAACTATTTGATTTTATGAGTTTTAATTAAAAACATTTGTCTACGATAAATTCAAAGAATACTTCGTGGAAAACTCCCGACTTTTTCGTTTGCTGCGCACTTTTAATTCCGGCGAGCTGCGACATTTTAAAAAATTCCTGCGCACGCCTTTTTTCAACCAGCGCAGCGAGGTGCCCGCCTTGTTTGATCTGCTTGAAAAATCGCTGAAAACCGGCCGGCCGGCGCCTGCCAAAAACGAAGCCTGGCGGCGCTTATTCGGCGCCGGCGATTACGACGACCACCGCGTCCGGCTGGCCATGAGCCAGTTGTACAAGCTTGCCACCCAGTTTCTCGCCGTGCAGGATTTCCTTGCCGACGCGCCGGCTTTTCAGCGCCGTGCCGCCCGGGCTTTCCAAACCCGACGCCTGCCCGATCTGGCACAGACAGCCCTCTCGGAAGCCGCGGCCGCGCAAGAGAAACTCCCCCTGCGCAACCCCGATTTTTTTGAAGAACAATACCGCATCACGCTCGATCAGAACCGTTTTGCCGTAGCCGAACAAAACACGGAAGCCATTGATTTTCAGCAATTATCCCGACAGCTCGATCAAACTTTCCTGATCCAGAAACTTTGGCAAGCCTGTTACATGCTCTCCCACCAGGCAGTTGCCAATACACGCTACGATTTCGGTTTGCTCGACGCCACCCTCGAATTTGCCGCGCGTTCGGGCGCACTCGATACGCCGGCGGCAGCGCTGTACTTCCACTGCTACCACGCGCTCACCCATCCGGAAGAGCACCGTCATTTTCAGCAATTCAAAACCCTGCTGTTTCACCACGACCGGCTGTTTTCCGTCGAAGAGCGCCGCGATCTGTTTATCCTGGCCATCAATTTTTGTATTCGCCAGTACAATGCCGGCAGCCACGACTACCTGCGCGAGCAGTTCGACTTTTACCGGACGGGGCTCGAACGCCAGTATTTTTTGTCCGACGGCGTGTTGTCGCGTTACACCTATCTCAATGCCGCCACGAGCGGTATGGCTTTGCAGGAGCTGGACTGGACGGAGCATTTTATTCAATCTTATCGCGACTATCTGGCCGAAGCGCACCGCGAAAGCCTGTTCAGTTTCAACCTGGCCCGGCTCGAATATCAGCGTCGCGCACACGGCGCCGCCCTGCAATTGTTGCAAAAAACCGATTACAAAGACCTGCCGCTCAACCTTGCCGCCAAAACCCTGCAACTGAAAATCTACTACGAACTCGGCGAATACGACTTGCTGGAGTCGCATCTCAAAGCATTCGGGGCATTTATCCGGCGCAAAAAAATGCTGGGTTACCACCGCACCAATTACCTGAACACGGTGCTTTTTGCGCAAAAAATGCTCGAACTCAACCGCTACGACAAAAATGCCGTGGCTGCCCTTCGCAGGGAAGTGGAAGAAACCGCCGCCGTGGCGGAAAAGGAGTGGCTGCTCGGGATGTTATAACCCTACCTGATTGGCCACTTGCGCGCGTTGCGGCAGCAGGGCCAGAAAATTGAGCAGACCCACCATGGTCGCTACGTACAACACGCGATCGCCGCAGATAAAATGATAAGCAACCAGCCCGATCAGCACCGCCGCTTCTGACAAGGCCGCGCGCAGGAGAAAAGCGACGAAATAATCATTCATCCGATCGCTCAATGTTCCCAAAGAAACCAGTCCGGCGATTTTTTTCCTAAAAACGACGTGCCCGGCGATCATGAGCATCGCCATAAGACCAATGAAGATATTGGGTGACCCCGCCGGTTCGCTCAGCGGCGAAATGACCAGGCGCAAGGTAGCCGCCGCGATGAATTGACCGGCCAACAGGGCAAAATAGATCACTTGAAGGCGTCGAAACCAGTTTTGAAAAAGTTCTTCTTGTGTATTCATGGTTGTAAATAATAGATGTGCAAAGACTCATTTCCCAAAAGAAATCTCGCTCAAACGCACCTGATGTTCCACGCGCTGATTGCCGCGGATATCAAAAATCTCCATCGTAATCAAAGGATCGGTCTGAGTCCAGTCGATCGAAATCTGGCCGAAATGGTTGTCCATCACCGGGCCTTCGATGCGGTTGTCGTTGGGCGTTGCAAAATACCAGGTGGAGGTGATTCCGCTGGCCGTGACGTCGTAAATCGGGTACAGTCCCGGCTCGTGCAGCACCGAAATTTCACCGTAATGCACGTCGCCGGTGATAAAAAGCACGCCGTTGGCCCGCGTTTTTTTGATCAGATCGAGCATGCGTTGCCGCTCGTGCGGAAAGTTGGCCCAGGCTTCGTAGCCGTTGTACGAGATGCCGAACTGCGTCCCGGAACCGATGATGCGCAGGTCGGCCGGTTTTTGCAGTTCGGTTTCCAGCCAGCGCCACTGCGCTTCACCGAGCAGGGTGGAATCGGGTGTTTCGTGCGGATAATAGTCGAGCGGGTAAAAAAAGCGTCCTTCACGGTGCAACTCGCCGCGGTAAGTGCGCAGGTCGTCGCGAAACGTACGGTTGTCGAGCAAAATCACCTGGACGCGCCGGCCGCCGCTTTCAAACAGATACGAGGTGTAAATGCCCTCGTGCTTGCGCCGCGGCGAATCGGCAGGCTCGCCCCAGAATTCGAGAAAAATCTCCTTGGAGGCCTGTTTGTACGGATAATGCCGCCCGGCGTCGTTCCAGCCGTAATCGTGATCGTCCCAGGTAGCAAGCATACGGCACGACTGGCGGAGGCGCTGGAATTCGGGTTTGGCGCCCAGGCGTTCGTACTTCTCGCGCAGCACCCGCATGTCGCGCGTATCGCCGTAAATATTGTCGCCCAGCCACACAAACAGGTCGGGGCGATGCATACGCGCAGTATCGAGGATGGGTTGAGGCTTATCCTCATGCCCGCAGGAACCGAAGGCAATACGCGAAACAAGGGGCGCCGGCGTTTGCGCCGGGAGACCCAGGGCGCAGCCGGCGAAAAACAGGAACAGGATATATTTTGACATGGTGAATCCGATGTTTACTGGCTTGAATTAACGCTTGCGCACCATCGTCAGAATCGTCGCAATAGCCACGGTCTCTCCTGTTTCGTCGTACACATCGACCAGCCATTTGACGATGCCGCGCGGTATGGCGGCGATGCCTTCGCGCGCGGGGTCGTATTCCTGTTCGATTTTTTCCTTCACGGTCAATTTCACCCCGATGGTCATGCCCGGATAAACGGGTTTGGTAAAACGGCACTCATCGAGGCCGTAATTGAGCAAAACAGGGCCTTTTTTCGGATCAACAAACAAGCCGGCCGCTTTCGACAGCACAAAATAGCCATGCGCCACCCGGCCGGTAAAGGGCGTGCCTTCAAGCGCGGTTTCGTCCATGTGCGCATAAAAATTGTCGCCGCTGACGTTGGCAAAGTTGTGAATGTCGGCGATGCTCACGGTATGTTTGGCCGTCACGAGGGTCTCCCCTACCTCCAGTTCGTCGAAGTATTTTTTGAACGGATGCACCGGCGTTTCGCGCTGCGCGCCGCCCGACTGGTACTGACCGGTCACGGCCGTAACATCGGTCGGGTGGCCCTGAATGGCGGTGCGTTGCATGTAGTGCATCACGCCGCGCATGCCGCCCATTTCCTCGCCGCCGCCGGCGTGGCCGGGGCCGCCGTGTACGAGCAGGGGCATAGGCGAACCGTGGCCCGTGCTTTCTTTGGCCGAATCGCGGTTGAGCACGAGCACCCGGCCGTGCCAGGAAGCGGCTTCGAGCACGTACTCGCGGGCAATGCCGCGGTCGTGGGTGCAAATCGTGGAAACCAGCGAACCGCGCCCGAGGGCCGCGATTTCTACGGCTTGCTCGATGGTTTTATAAGGCATGATGGTCGAAACCGGACCGAAACACTCTGTTTCGTGGCTGATCGTGTTGTGCAACGGGTTGTCGTTGCGCAGCAGGATCGGCGGCAAAAAAGCGCCTTTTTCGCGGCTGGCGCCCGTCACCTCAAAATCGTCGGGGTGGCCGTGCACGATAGGGGTTTTGGCGGCCAGCAGACGCAGCTTTTCGCGTACGCGGTCGAGCTGGTGGCGGTTGATGAGGGCGCCCATGCGCACGCCTTCGACCGAAGGATCGCCCACGAGGGTTTTGGCGAGTTCTTTGGACAAGGCTTTTTGCACCTCGTCGAGCAGGTTTTCAGGCACAAGAATGCGACGCACCGCCGTACATTTTTGGCCGGCCTTGGTGACCATTTCCCGGCGTACTTCCTTGATAAACAAGTCAAATTCGGGCGTGCCGGGCACGGCGTCTTCGCCCAAAACGGCGGCATTGAGCGAGTCGGCTTCCATAGTGAAGGGCACCGAATGTTCGATCAGGGCGGGGTGTGCGCGCAGTTTTTTACCGGTTTCGGCCGAGCCGGTGAAGGTGACCACGTCCTGGTTTTGCACGTGATCGAGGAGGCCGCGACCGGTTCCGCAAATCAGTTGCAGGGCGCCCTCGGGCAGAATGCCGGAAGCGACAATGTCGTGCACCATGGCTTCGGTCAGAAACGAAGTCTGCTCACTGGCCTTGACCACAGCGGGCATACCGGCCAGGAGGTTGACGGAAATTTTTTCCAACATACCCCAAATAGGGAAATTGAAGGCATTGATGTGCACGGCCACGCCGCGTTTGGGCGTCAGGATATGGTGACCGATGAAGGTATTTTCTTTGGAAAGCCGCACGGTTTCCCCCTCCACGTAATAGGTTTCATTGGGAAAGCGGCGGCGCAAGCTGCTGTACGCGAACAGGTTGCCGATGCCGCCCTCGATATCGACCCAGCTGTCGGCCCGGGTGGCGCCGGTGAGGTGGCTGAGGCCGTAATAACGGTCTTTGCGATCGAGCAGATACAAAGCGAGGGCTTTGAGCATCCGGCCGCGTTCGTGAAACGTGAGGCGGCGCAGCGCGGGGTTTCCGGCTTTGCGGGCGTAGTCGAGTACGGCGGCATAGTCGATCCCATCGGAGGCAGTTGTGCCGATCAGTTCGCCGGTATAGGCGTTGAACTGGGGCAACCCCTCGCCCTCACCGGGCGTCCAGTGACCGAGAATATAGTGTTGAATGGATTTAGACATGGCTGTGAAAATTGGAAAGGACGAGGCAAAAGTATACAGGCCGGAAAGCCGTTTTGTCTAAATCGTACAAGCAGCCATAAATTTTTCACCTGGCCCCGGTGAAATTGTCTGTTTCGCCTGACCTTGATTTCCGATTTTACCACACCTTTTCATTTTTTATGAAAAAAATTTACCTGTTCACATGCCTTTTGGGATTCATTTTCCCCGAATTGCTCCGGGCACAATCGCCGGCTTGCGGAACTGGCCTGTTTTGGTCGGCACTGGCTGCCAGCGACAGCACCCTAGCCGCCGGAATGGGCAGCCAAAATGCTGCTGCTTACGCTTTTTTGGCCAACCCGGCGTCCGAAAACGCCGGCCGTAGCCAGGTCACCCTGCCCGTAGTGGTGCACATTATTCACAACAACGGCACGGAAAACCTTAGCGACGCCCAGGTGCAACAGGCCATCGAGCGGCTCAACCAGGCTTTTGCCAACGAAGGTTTTTTCGATCAGGGCTCGGGCGTCGACGTGCCTATCCGGTTTTGCCTGGCCACCCGCTCGCCCGAAGGCGGCGCTACCACGGGAATCAACCGGGTGCAAAACCCGCTGACCAATATGGTGCTGGAAGACGACGATGGTTTCGTCAAAAACCTCTCCCGCTGGGACCCCACCCGCTATATCAACATCTGGGTCGTGCGCTCCATCTGTTCGCAGGCCTGGGGTTGCGGATTGAGCGGCTACGCATCGTTTCCGTCTCAGCACGGCGCACTCTCCGACGGTATCGTACTCGAATACTTCTTTTTCAACGGCTCGCCCGGCTCCGGCAGCACTGCCCCCCACGAAATGGGGCATTACCTGGGACTTTACCACACTTTTGAGGGCGGCTGCACCAACAACGACTGCCTGGCCGACGGCGACCGGGTGTGCGACACCCCGCCCGACCAAAGCACCGCCCCCATTCCCTGCGACCAGATCGTCAATTCCTGCACAACCGACGCCCAGTCGGGCCTCGCCAGCGACCTGCCCGATGCCACTCAAAACTTTCTCGACTACGCCGATGCAAGCTGCCGGCACGATTTTACGAGCGGACAGTCGGCCCGTATGGAATTTTTTGTCCAGACAGCCCGACAAAGCCTGCTCGATTCGGATGGCTGCGGGCAACCCTGCCCCGCGCTCGTCGACGCCGCATTTTCAGTCAGCGCCCCAATTGTCGATCTGGGTGAAACGGTCAATTTTTCCAACCTCAGCCAAAACGCGGCGAGCTTCACCTGGACATCCAACGGCGCCCTCTTCTCTACCTCGGCCAATGCCGCTTTCAGCTTCAATTCGATCGGTTCCTTTACCATCGAACTGAGTGCCACGAGCGCCAACCCCAACCTTTGTCCGCCCCAAAGCGCCAGCACCCTGGTGCAGGTTATTTGTCCGGTACAGGCTGATTTTCAGGTCGATCCGCTGGAAGTATTCACCGGCGGCGCCGTCAGCGTGACCAATACCAGCCAGGGCGCCGGGCAACTGGAATGGTTCGTCAACGACGTATCGCAGGGCGCCGTGCTGGATGCCTATACTTTTTCGGAGCCGGGCGCTTACGAAATACGGCTCGAAGCAGGAAACGGCATTTGCAGCACCGCCAAAACCCTGGTGGTGACCGTGCTGGATTCGTGTCTGGGTTCTTCTTTTCAACAGTACTACGGCACTGGCAACGACGAACGGGGCGTGGCCTCCGTCGTGTTGGCCGATGGCAATTTCCTGGTCGGCGGCGACGGCGCAGTGCCCGGCGCGCTGCAGGAAGTTTTATTTATTAAAACCGATCCGGACGGCAACGTCATCTGGTCGAAACGCTTCGGAACACCCGACGGCAGTGAAAAACTGCAACACCTGGCGGCCCAACCTGATGGAGGATTCGTGGCCTTGCTCAGCAGCGATACCTGGACGGGCTTCGACGACGCCTCCATCGCAAGTTTCGATGCCGGCGGGCAATTGTTGTGGCAAAAAAGGCTGGTCACGCCGGGCATCGACGAATTGCGCCGCATCGTAGCCACGCCCGACGGCGGCTGGATCGCCTGCGGCTACGTACAACCCGCGCCGCCGCAAAAGGCCTCGGCCTGTTTTATCAAACTCGATGCAAATGGCAACCAGCAGTGGGCCAAAGCATACGGGGCTGCCAACGGCGATACCTATGCGACCGACGTCGCAGTGGCGCTGGATGCGGGTTACCACGCCTGTGGCTATTACTACAAGCCCAACGGCGTTCGCGACGCCATGATGCTCGAACTCGACGCCGACGGAAATATTGTATCGGCTCAGGTGTTGGACTACCTCTCAAACGACCGGGTATTCTGGTCGGTAAAAGTGTCGCCAACCATACCGCCCAATCTGTATTTCAGCGGAGAAGAAACCAACGACCCTGCTTTGGGCATCGGGGGCATTTTTATCAGAAAAAATGCGGGGGCAACCACGGTGACCGGCAACGTTTTCATCAACGCAGGTCAAAACACGATTTTCTCCGACCTGAAACTAACTTCCGACGGCCAGGTTGTCATCGCAGCCAGCCCCTCCGACGACGTGCCGCAGCCCAAGGCGATTTTTTTGCAGGAAGACCTGGGCATGACCAACCGATTCGTCCAGCAGTACGCGGCAAAAGGGCAGGCCTCCATTCAGCATGTGGAAACCGGCCCGTTGGTTGGCGCTTTATACACCGGGCGCAGCAGCGACGGCGGGCAGCAGGATATTTTACTCATTCGCGCCAACTCGACCGGTGTTGCCGGCGAGTGCCCGCAGGAGGAAACGATTTTCGACGCTTACCCCGTCTTACCCGGAAACCTCAACAACCTGGCAATCAGCGAAATGAGCGCCTCCCTGTTGGAAACGACCCCGGGCATGTCGGTAGCCGATTATGCCCTGGACAGCGGAGCCCCTTGCACCCCATCCTGTCTTACGCCTTCCTGTAAAACCGCCTGGAGCGCATACTTCGAAGACGTTGGCTCCACGTCTTCTTTGAGCGCAATAACCAAAGCCCCCGACGGCACCTTGTATGCCGGCGGCTGGCGCAACAACCAGACTTTGCTGGTCAATTTCACCCCCGACGGCAAGGTATTGTGGAGCCGGCAGTTCGACTTCACCAACCGCAACGAACGCTTGCAAGACCTGTTCGTCGACAGCGACGGCAACCTCCTGGGCGTGGGCAATACCGATCTGGCGACCATCGTTTTCAGCGGTTATGCGTTCAAATACAACCCGGTAGCCAACACTGTGCTTTGGGTAAAAGAAGAAGCGCAAAGTAAATTGTCGCGCTTTACCAGCGTTCAGGAACTAAGCCCCGGCGGCAATTACCTGATTGGCGGCTCCTACCCTACAGGCGCCTCTTCGGGCAACCCCGACTTCGATCCGTTTCTGCTCGAAATGGATCGCAATACCGGCAATTTGCTGACAGACGATTGGAACCATGCCTTTGATTTTGACAAAAATGAAGAAATGCGGTCTGTCAAACGCAAAGGCAATGAAATTTATGCCGTGGGCAGGGTCGAGTTTACACCGCCGCCCAACAGCCAGCGCAGTCCAGTGATTTACCATGCCGACGCCAACGGCAACCTGCTGGAATTGCTCAAACTGGAAATCGCCTCCGTCGGCACACCCTATCTCGAAGCGACCGACTTCGTTTTCGATGCCGATTCGCTGGTCATTTGCCTGCACGGCCGCTTCGATACAACGCCCGGTTTGCTGAGCAACCAAATGGCGCTGGTCAAAATCGCACCCAGCGGCCAGGTCATCTGGGCACGGCGATTTACCATCAACAATCAAAACACATCCAGCACGGTGTTTGCCACGCAAGGGCTGGTCGCCGGCGCCGACGGGTATTATGTCGTGACCCGCGATTTTCTGCTTAAAACAGATCAATACGGCCGTTTAATGTGGGTGCGCCATACCTACGGAAGGCACGACGTGGGCAGAAATCTGGCCGTGGAGCAAAACGGATCGGTGTTTTTGGTCGGGAAAAATGTCAATCCGGCCGGTATTTTCCTGGCTCGTTACCAGGCCGCCACAGGTGACCCGGGGTCGCGTTGCGGGCAGGATTTCGGCATATCGGCCTTCGAAGATGATTTGACCGACATCAGTACCGTACCATTCAACTGGACCCAGTACTCCAGCCCGCTTTTTATGCAAACCAACGCGGCTGCGCCATCTGTCGCGACACTCAGCGACATCGGCTACCTGTGTAATTCTCCCTGCTTCGAAATTTGCGGCAACGGAAGAAGTGACGACTACGACAACCTCTCCGACTGCGTCGATCCCGCCTGCCTGTGTATTGCCTGCAATGGCGAGCAGGCGCGTATCTGGTATTTCGGCGTCCACGCGGGGCTTGATTTTTCCACCGACCCGCCCACCGTACTCACCGACGGTGCAACCGACAGCCCCGGTGCAACCGGCGTGATGTGCGATGCCGGAGGCCGCCTTTTGTTGTACACCGACGGCGAAACGATCTTCAACCGCAACCACCAGCCGTTGCCCGAAGGCAGTGGTATTTTAGGCGCCAATACATCGCTGGCCAACATGCTGATTCCGCTCAGCAGCGCTGTTTTCAGCCTCCAACATGCCAATACAGGCACCAATTTCAATCCTTATTACACGGAAATAGACATGGACAGGGATCAGGGGCTGGGAGACGTAAAACTGGAAAATGGTCTGTTGCAAAAAAACCAGATCGCCGACCTGACCCCGGTGAGCGACAAAATGGCTGCAACCCGTGCCTGCACAGGCATCGAAAGTTGGTGGGTATTGCGCAAGCGGAGAAACGTCGAGCAGTTTTTTGTTTTTGAGATCAATGCCGCCGATAACATTGCCACCCAGTCATTCACCATCGACATCGGTGAACTGGACCAGAATGGCTTCGGAAATAACGTCGTTGCCCAAATGAAATTCAACCACGCCGGCACCCTGCTGGCCGATGCCTTGCCCAATTCCGCCGGCTTCGACCTTTTTGAATTCGATCCGGCGCTTGGCGGCATGTCGACCTTCGCTTCGATCCGGCAGAACGATCTCGCGGGTGTTTATACCCTCGAATTTTCGCCCAACGACCGCTTTTTGTACGTCGCTACCCCTACCCGATTGTATCAATACGACCTGCAGGCCGGCAGCGCGCAAGCCATCGCCCAATCGCGGGTATTGCTGGCCAACAGCGCCACGCCGCGTTTCGGCGCCCTGCAAACGGGCCCCAACGGCAAAATATACATCGCCACGGGCGCCGGCGCTCCCGCCGACGCACTCGACGTGATTTTTCAACCCGACCAGGCTGGTGCGGCTTGTCTGTATCAGCCCAATGCACAACCCCTGGGTTCCGGCCGTGTGCGATACGGGCTGCCCTACATCGCTCCCGGATTGGCCGTACCCAGAGAAAGGGTTGAAATACAGGGGCCCGACTCGCTTTGCGGACTCCCCGCGCAGAGTATTTATGTTTTGAAAAACTCCGCCCTTTGTATCGGCGCCGACTCCATCGCCTGGGAACTGAGCGGCGGTTCGGGCGGATTGTTTAATATACAGAATTACGTTGTTCAGTTTCAGGATACCGGCGTCTACCGCCTTGTGGCAAAAGTCTGGTTCGATTGCGGGCTAAAAACCGATACCCTGTTTGTCACCGTCACCGCCGACGAGGCCCCGGCGCTCAACCTCGGCCCCGACATCAAAGTGTGCGAAAACGGCGTGTTCCAACTCGATGCAGGAGCCGGTTTCGAGCGGTACCGCTGGCAGGACGGCACACCCGAGCAAACACTCACCACTTCGTTCCCCGGCGTTTACTGGGTTACCGTGTGGGACGCCTGCGGCAATACGCAGACCGACACCATCAAAATTACCGTCGATCCGGGCACTCAGCTCGATCTGGGTCCCAACCAGGTGGTTTGCCGGCTGGAAGGCACAACATTTGAATTGCCCGACAATTTTGAGTCCTGGGAATGGTCGCCCGGCGCCCTGCTTGGCTGCGATACCTGCGAGACGATCGCCGTCTACCCCGCCGCGATTGTCAATTACGTCGTCACGGCGCGCAATGCCGATGGCTGTCTGAGCACCGATACCGTTCGCGTCAGTCCGCTGTTGCTGGGCGCCGTACTCGACACCCAGATTTGCCGGGGCGCTGCGCTCGAATACCTGGGCACTCCTTTGCCCAACACCGTCGACACCAGTTTTTTGCTCGATATCGTCACGCCGGAAGGCTGCGACCTCCTGTTGACAACCATCATCGACATTTTCCCGCCCGTACAGGTACAATTGCCGGCCGATACCACCCTGAAAATCGGGGCTGAACTTGCCCTGAACGTATTGGTCGGCAGCGGAGCAGCGCCGTACCAATATGCGTGGTCGGCGCCCGGTTTTTTGAGCTGCGACGATTGCCCCGACCCGGTGGTCAGGCCGCTGCAAGCGGTTGCCTACACCGTCGTCGTCACCGACGCCAACGGCTGCACCGGGAGCGACGATATTATCCTGAACGTCGACGATAGTTGTGAAGTGCGCGCGCCGACGGCATTCACCCCCGACGCCGACGGCACCAACGACACCTTTTATCTGCTCTGCGATCCCTGCGTGGATCAGGTGCGTTCGCTGCGCATTTGGTCGCGCTGGGGCGAGGAGGTGTACCTCGGCGTCAATCTGCCACCCAACGACGCCGCGTTGGGTTGGGATGGCCGCTCGCGCAAGGGTCAGGCGTTTCCGTCCGACGTCCTGTTCTGGTCGGCAGAGGTGGTGTTTTTCGACGGGCGGCTGGAACGTTTTCAGGGAGAACTTACCCTGATTCGGTAGGAAGGGTAAAAGAAACAGGGGCTAAAAATCTGTTTGTCAGACTTTTAGCCCCTGAATTTTGGTCGGAACAGTAGGATTCGAACCTACGACCTCACGCGTGTGAAGCGTGCGCTCTAAACCGACTGAGCTATGCTCCGGATGCGGGAGGGCGAAGGTATGGCGCTTTTTGATGAGCGGCAAAGGCAGACGCTGTTTTTTTCCTTGAAGGGGGATTGTTTTGCGTTTGACATCTGTTCACCCAAACCAATTTTTCCTTCAACATCCGTTCCGGGTTGCGGCGCCGGCCAGTGCGGCCGCAAAATCCTGACGCCCGCGCAGGGCGCCCGCCGTTTGCAACAGCGCTTCGATGCGGGCATGAAAATAGTCGTGCAGGTCGTTGTCGGCGATCAGGCGGCAGGCTTCCTCGAAAGCCGTCACCGTTGGCGGGAAAAACGTGTCCTTGACGTAACCGCGCTGTTCGAGGTACAACACGGCCTGTTCGGGCCAGCAGAGCAGCACGTCGGCAAGATGGTGCGGAAACACGGCGATTTTTTTAAAGTCGCCGGTGATCTTTTTCAGGCGGCTCGTGCGGGCCCGGTGCCGGCGGGAGCGGCGTTCGGGGAAAAAATGTTTGACGATTTTCTCCTTAAATGCCGCCAGCAGCGCTTCCTGGTGCGGGGCATCGCCAAATTCCATCTGGCAATACTGTTTGGCTTCGCGGAAGCGCGAGCAAATTTTCAGGATTTCCTGTACCAATTCTTCCTTTTCCAGCCGTTCGAGGCGCTGGGCGAGCTGGCGGGTACTGAGGGTCGGCATGGGGCGAAGGTAGGCGATCTTGATTTTTGAAAAAGAGGGTTTAATCTTGTACCTTCAAAAGCGGGAAAAATATTCTTGATCAATGGACAACACCAGAGTTTTCAAAATGTCGTTTGCAAGCGTCTATCCGCACTACATTCAAAAAGCGGAAAAAAAGGGGCGTATCAAAGAGGAGGTGGATACTGTTATTTTTTGGCTCACCGGTTATGATCAGCAATCGTTGCAGCGGCAAATAGATGAAAAAGTCAGTTTTGAAACCTTTTTTGCGCAGGCTCCGCAGATCAATCCGAACGTTTCTAAAATCACCGGTGTGATCTGTGGGTACCGTGTCGAAGAAATCGAAGACAAACTGATGCAACAGATTCGGTATTTGGACAAGCTGGTAGACGAACTGGCCAAAGGGAAATCGATGGAGAAGATTTTAAGGAAGTAGACTGGCTTTACTCCCGAAACTGTTTCAGGGGCCGCTAACTTTTCTCTTTGGCTCCATTTCCCTTCGTAACTTTGTCAGCATACGGCCATCCTCCCCAACATGCGCATCCTCCTCATCGAAGACGAAGTAAAAACCATCCGGTCGCTGCGACAGGGGCTAGAAGAGCATCAGTGGTCGGTAGATATCGCCTACGACGGCGACACGGGGCGGCGACTGGCCCTCCAGAACGACTACGACGTCATCGTGTCCGACATCATCGTGCCGGGCGTCAACGGCCTCGAACTGTGCCGTCAACTGCGTCGCCAGGGCCTCAAAACGCCCATTCTGCTGCTTTCGGCGCTGGGTGAAACCGACGACAAGGTGAGCGGCCTCGAAGCGGGCGCCGACGATTACCTGACCAAACCTTTCGAATTTCGAGAATTTATGGCCCGCGTCAAAGCCCTGGCCCGCCGGCCCGCGGCAGTGTTTCAGGCCGATCAGGTCCTGCGCTTCTCCGACCTCGAACTCGACCAATACACCCGCCTCGTGCGCCGCGCCGGCAAAACCATCCACCTGACGCCCCGCGAGTTCGCCCTGCTCGAATTCCTCATGCGCCACCCCGGCAAGGTGTTGTCCAAAGTTGAAATTTCGGAAAAAGTTTGGGATGTCGATTTCGATACGGGCACCAACGTCGTGGAAGTGTATGTCAATTATCTCCGCAACAAGGTCGACAAAGGTTTCGACAAACGACTGATTCACACGCTGTTTGGCCAGGGATATATCCTGAAGGAAGAGGCCTGAGTTCAAATTCAGCCTTCTTCGCGTCAAAGTACCAATGCCAGAAGTGTGCGCGCGCTTGTTAATGCCCGTATCCTCAAATGCCCGCATCCTCAAATCCTCGCCTCAAATCCCCGTATCCTCAAATTCTCGCATCCTCAAATCCTCGTATCCTCAACGTATTGTACACTTTGGCTCAAAGGGCGTATTTTTAATTTGGAATCAAATTTTCTTTCTTCTTTTGCGAAACAAACAGTGTTTTAAAAAGAACCTTGTTTCGTTTAGTTTTCTTCCTGAAATCAAACGGTTATGCGTATGAAGCTACTCTACAAATTTTTGACGGTCAATCTGTTCCTGCTCCTGTTTTCCGGCATTTCGCTTGCCCAGGTCACCCTGCGCGGCAAAGTGCAGGATGCCGTTACCGGCGAGGACCTGATTGGTGCGGCAATACAAATCGTGGGCGTCGAAGGCGGCGCCGTCACCGACTATGAAGGCAACTTCACCGTCAAAGTCCCGGCGCTGCCTGCTACCCTCAAAATCTCGTACACCGGTTATCTCGCCCAGGAAGTGCGGGTGGAAAACGCCGACGAGCGAATTCCCATCAAACTCGAAACCAATACCATCGTGATTGAGGAGGCCGTCATTCGCGGCCAGCGCATCGACGAGCGCCAGAAATCGGCGCCCCTCACCGTCGAAAACCTCGATGCCATCGCGATCAAAGAAACTGCTGCCGTGAGTTTTTACAACGGCCTGGGCAACCTTAAAGGTGTCGACCTCACTACCGCATCGCTGGGTTTTACCATCATCAACATGCGGGGCTTCAACTCCACCAGCCCCGTGCGTTCGCTCCAGATTATCGACGGAGTCGACAACCAGGCGCCGGGCCTCAACTTCTCGCTGGGCAACTTCCTGGGCGCCTCCGAACTCGACGCCAACGGCGTTGAACTCGTCGCCGGCGCCAGCGGACCGTTCTTCGGCCCCAACGCCTTCAACGGGGTCATCAGCATCAAAACCAAAGATCCCTTTATCCACAAAGGCCTCACCGCCTCGGTCAAGGGCGGCGAACGCGACCTCTTCGAAGGCGCTATTCGCTGGGCCGACGCCTTTCAAAACAAGGTCGGCAACGACGTTTTTGCCTACAAACTCAACTTTTTCTACCTCCGCGCCTACGACTGGGTGGCCGACAACTACCAGCCCGTCGACGGTACCGAGGCTGGCCGCTACTTCACACCGCTGCAAAACCCGGGCCGCTACGATGCCGTCAACCGCTACGGCGACGAATACTACGCCGGCTTCGACGCCACGGGCGAATCAGCCTGGGCCCAGTTCTACGGCCTGCAGCAGTACCACCGCTCGGGCTACAACGAGATCGATCTGGTCGATTACAACACCCGCAACTACAAGGCCAGCGCCGCTTTCCATTTCCGCCTCAACCCCGCCCAGGACTTTGAATCGCCCGAACTGATCGTGGCATCCAACTTCGGCAGCGGCACCACGGTGTACCAGGGCGACAACCGGTTCAGCCTGCGCAATATCCTGTTCTTCCAGAACCGCCTCGAACTGCGCAAAAAAGACAAGTATTTCATCCGCGCCTACGCCACCCACGAAGACGCCGGCGATTCCTACGACCCCTACTTTACTGCCCTTCGCCTGCAGGACGCCGCAAAAAGCAACGATCTTTTTCGGGGCGACTACACCGATTTCTGGGCCGATCAAAACTATGCGGGCCGTATGACGGCACTGGGCTATCCGCAACTGGTATTCGATCCGGTGACTTTCACCTTTACATTCGACGACGCCGCGGCGACCCAGTGGTTTACGAATTACCGGGATACGCTTGCCGCCTGGCATGCCGCCGCACTGGAATTTGCCAACCAGGAATCCACGCGCCCCGACACGAAAACCTCCGATTATTTCCAGCCCGGATCGCCGGAGTTTCATCGTGAATTCGACCGCATCACCCGCACCAAATCGGGCGAAGCCGGCGGCACCCGTTTCTTTGACAAATCAGCCTTGTACCACGTACACGGCGAATATCAGTTCGAACCGCTTTGGCTCGAACGCTGGGTCGTGGGCGGCAACTACCGCCTGTACACGCCACGCTCCGAGGGCACCATTTTCTCCGATACCCTGAACCGTACTTTCGGCCCCAACGGAGAAGTAATCGACTCTTCGTACCGCAGGATCACCAACTGGGAATTCGGCTTCTACACCGGGGTGGATAAAAAAATCCTCAACGACCGGTTTATCCTGTCGGGCACGGTGCGTGTGGATAAAAACCAGAATTTCAACTGGCTGGTTACGCCGGCCGCCTCGGTGGTTTATACGCCCAATGCCAAAAACTTCCTGCGCTTCTCCTTCTCCTCGGCTATCCGCAACCCGACGCTGACCGACCAGTATCTGCGCCTCAACGTGGGCCGCGCCACCCTGCTCGGCAACCTCAACGGGTTTGAAAATCTGATCAGCCTGGAATCATTTCAGGACGGCTTGAAAGCCAACAACTACAACCTGTTCCAGTATTTCAACGCACCGCCGATCCAGCCGGAAAAAGTCAAAACCTTCGAACTGGGCTATCGGACCACCCTCTTCGACAAACTCTATGTCGACGCAGGCTACTATTTCAACATTTACAACGACTTCATCGGCTACAACATCGGTATCGACGCCGAGATTTCACAAGGCGTGCTCAACCCGTCGAGCATCCGCGTGTACCGCGTATCGGCCAATTCGACCAACCAGGTGACCACGCAGGGTTTCAATATTGGCCTGAATTACTATTTCGGCGACTTCTATCAGGTCAGCGGCAACTACTCCTGGAACAAACTGAACAAACTGGACGTCGACGACCCGATTATCCCGGCATTCAACACGCCCGAGCACAAGTTCAACGTCGGCTTGTCGGCGCGCGACCTGCCCATCGGCAAACTAAAGCGCACGGGTTTCAACGTGACGTACAAGTGGATCGAAGGCTTCATTTTTGAAGGCTCGCCGCAATTCACCGGCCGCATCCCGACCTACGACATGGTGGATGCCCAGTGGAATTGCAACATCGAAAAACTGAATACCGTGCTGAAAATCGGCGCCACCAACATCTTCGGGATTACACCCTTGTTCCGCAGCAAGGAAGAGAATAACGGTCGCAGCGGTCTCGAAGCCATGTTCAACAACAACCAGTTCCAGACCTACGGCGGCCCCCGTATCGGACGCCTGGCCTATGTTTCACTGGTGTATAATTTTGAGAAAAAAGATTGATTGCCGGCAAAGTTGATAAGGGTTGATAAGGTTTATACGGTTTATAACTTTGCTCCTCAACAATAAACCATATCAACCCAATAAACCAGATCAACCTTTATCAACCTTATAAACCTCTTCAATTTACTTTTCAACCAACTACTCAACAACACAATCCACTGACAATGAAAAAATTAACCGTACTCCTTCTACTGATTGCCAGTGTTGCGGCAAGCCTGACGGCCCAGACGCGCTACCTGCAGCCTGTTTTCAACTCCGGTGTTACTAAAAATGCCAACGTTATCTATGGCGTCAACGCTACGGTTCTGTACTACTCGGTACTCGGCCAGGCCGTTCCGCAGCCGCTGGTCATGGACATCTACCAGCCGGTCGGCGATACCGAGACCAGCCGTCCGGTAGTCCTCCTGTTCCACACGGGCAACTTCCTGCCTTTTTTCAACCCGTCCAACCCGACACAAGGCGGTTTTAACGGCGCTTGCGGCGGCACCACGGTCGACTCTTCGCTCGTGGAACTGGCGCACCGCCTTTGCAGCATGGGCTACGTAGTGGCTTCTGTCGACTACCGCCTGGGCTGGAACCCGCTGGCGCCGACCGACGTGGATCGCCGCTACGGCCTCATCAATGCCGCTTACCGCGGCGTACAGGATGCCCGCACGGCCATCCGCTATTTCCGCAAAACGGTGGCAGAAGGCGGCAACCCCTGGGGTATCGACCCTGAAAAAATCGTCATCTGGGGCCAGGGCACCGGCGGTTACATCACGCTCAACACCACTACACTCGACAACTACCTGAAGATCCCGACTGCCTCGGGTGGTAAATTCGTATGGGACCACGACCAGAATCCCGGCACACCGCCGATCCCCATGGTTATCGAGCAGGTCAACGGCGACATCTACGGCACCAGCGTAGGCCAGGTACCCAACGCAGCAGCCCCCGGCGGTCTTGACACGCTCTGCTATCCGAACCACGTAGGCTACTCTTCCGACTTCGCGCTTTCCGTCAACATGGCCGGCGCCGTGGGCGACTCGACCTGGATCAGCCCGGGCCAGCCCCCGATGATTTCCTTCCACGTGCCGACCGACAACTTCGCTCCCTACAACGAAGGTATCGTCAACGTACCGGGTACGCCGCTGCAAGTGGTGCGCGTAGTAGGCAGCTACTTCGCCCAGCAGAAATTCGAAGCCAACGGCAACAACACGTCCTTCGTAGACGCCGGCGTAGTGTTCGATCTCACGGCCGAGCAGGAACTTGCCTTCGCCAACTCCCCGCTGCTCCAGCCGGGCAACGTGGACGTAAGCGACCCGACCCCGGGCCTTTATCCCTTCCTGCAGCCGGGCAACCCGCCTGCAACCACCTCGCCCTGGGAATGGACGGCTTTTGTGCCCGCCGCTCCGGCAACCTGCAACAACGTTAAAGCCGAAGCCATCCCGTACATCGACACGATCGTACGCTTCTACGCCCCGCGCGCCTGCTTCGCCCTGGGCCTGCAGGAGTGCATCGACGCCGTCGTAGGCGCCAAAGAGCCCCTCGCGCAAAACATCGCCCTCAACGCCGCGCCGAACCCGGCCAGCAGCGAAATCCGCCTGACCAGCGAAATCGAACACCCGATGCTCGGCATTCAGGTATTCGACCGCACGGGCCGCCTTGTTCAAATGCACAACAACCTGAACACCAATAACTTCACCGTTCTGCGCAACAACCTCAATCCGGGATTGTACGTCATTAAAGTCAGCTTTAAAGAAGGCTTTATGACCAAGATCGTGACGTTCGAATAAGTTCGCACACGGCAAGTTTTTTGTCGAATAAACAGAAGAGCCATTCCGGGACACTCCGGAATGGCTCTTTGATTTAACCCCAAATTTAATCGGGTTTAATGCAACACGACCAGCCGGCCCAAATAGACCCTGTCGGCAGTAAGCTGCAGGCTATACACCCCGGACGGTAGTTCAAACGTTGAAACGACATGCGCGCTGGCGCCTGCCGGAACGGTTTCCAAACGCACGACACGGCCGGCCGCATCGAATATTTGCAGGGTCGATGCAGAGGAATGGCTATCCTGCCATTGCAGCGTAACCTGCGTATGCGCCGGATTGGGGAACAGGAACAAGGGCGTTGCAGCCGGCTCCCGGCTGCTGCTGATGCAGTCGGGGTAGTTCGGGTCGTAGTTGACCGTTTCTGCATAAAAATTGGAACATCCGGTGAGTGTGTCCGTTACCACCAGTCCGTACACACCGTTTTGACCGATACAAATCGACCAGCCGGTTTCGCCCGGAATCGGAAGCCCGGATTCAAACCACTGGAAAGTATAGCCGGCGGGTACGTTCAGCGTATCGAGCAGGAAAAGGCGGTTGATCTGGTTGCCGAATACCGGGGCCGCCGGAGCGGTGTACAGTCCGATCAGCACGCTGTCGGATGTCGCGGTACAACCGTATTCATTGGTGATTTGCACCTGGTAGTAACCGGTTTCGAGGGGCGTGTAAGAGGGTTCTGTCGCCCCCGGGATGACTTCACCGTCGAGCAGCCACTGATTGGATTCGGTCGCCGACGATTCAAGCAGCAGGTTGGTCGCGCCAGTGCAGTTGTAAGTACCATTGGGGGCGCTTGCTTCGGGCGCCGCGGGTACTTCAAATACGTAGACGGAATCGGCGGAGAAGACTTCCGTCACTGGTTTTTCGATAATCAGGGCGATCTCCAGTCCCCCGGCGACCAGGGTATCGTTGCTCAGGTAATTGAAAGAAATGGCGCCGCACAGGTCGTCGCTGCCTTCGATACCTGAATCTTCATCCCACACCTCGATGGTGTAGTTGCCCGCGTCGAGCGGCAAGGTGATGGGAAAAGTAAACGGCAGGGAAATATTTTCAATATCCGGCGAAGAGTTGAACAGTTCCTGACCGTTGGGGCCGAATACCAGCACGTACATATCGGGTGCGCCCAGCCCCAACAGGTCTGCGCAATCGGCCTCAAGTACCGTAGCGCTGGCCAGTACGAAACGTCCGGTATCCACCACGGCGTGGTAATTGACCGGGTAAACGCCCGGCGCCGAATACGTATGCGGAGGCGGGTTTTCACCGGAAAAAGTGGCGCCGTCGCCAAAATCCCAGGTATAAGAATAATCGGGACTTCCTCCGGAGGGATGGTTGTTGGTAAAACTAACCGTCGTGCTGCCACACCCCGAAAAGTTCGATATGGAGAACCCGTCGTTGCTGACGGTCGGCGGAGCGATGTACAGTTTTAAAGGAAAAGTTGCTTCCTGGGTAATGATAAAGACGGTCGCCTTGATTTTGACCGTCAGGGTAAATGAATCAGCCACGGTGGGCGTGCCGCAAATACGGATACAGCCGTCGGTTTGGTTGGCGGTTTCAAAAACCAACTGGTTAGGTTGCCAGTTGAGGCCCGGCGGCAGTCCGTCGAGGCTCAATATTTCAAACTTGGAAATGGGCAAACCCGGCGGCGTAGTACTGTCTACGGCATTCACCGGCGTGGTGGTTTTGGGAAAACGAAATGAAATATCGTGGTCGTACAATTGGCCCTTTTCACCGTCAGGCAGATTCTGGAGGTAGAGGGTGTCGTCGGGGAGGGCGGGGAGATTGATTTGGCAGCCGGGGCAGCCGATTTGCGCGTTCAGCGTCGTGGCCATCCATGCACTCAGGCACAGGGAGAGCAAAAGGTGTCGCATAGGCAACGGGGATTGGTGTGTGAAAAAATTTGTTGCAGGCGAAGGAAGGACGGACGATTAGCCCGAAGGGCGGCAACAGCACTTTTCACAAGAAAGGATTAGAAGGGAATGATGAATGATGAATGATGAACGATTCATCATTCATCATTCATCATTCATCATTTCGGTTCATTTTGAAACAACGAACATTTTCGTGGTTTTGCCTTCGCGATTGCCGACGGTGTAGAAATAGGTACCGTTGGCGAGGTCGCCAGCTTCGAAAGTAAAGCGGTTGGAGCCTTCAACGAGGCGAATGTCTTCGCGGTACACGCGTTGGCCGAGCAGGTCGAACACTTCAAACTGGAACATGCCGCCGTTGCGGGATTCCACTTCGATGTACGTCTGGGTGCTGAACGGGTTGGGCACACTTTTTAGGCTGCTCACCGGGCTGTTCAGGTCGGAGGCATTGCTGGCGCAGTTGCCGGCTTCGTTGAGGATCAGGTAGTAGTGGTTGCCGGGTGCGGCCTGACCGGGGAAACCGATCGGGATATCGATCAGCGGTGTGAATACCGTGGCGGTGATGGTC
The DNA here is from genome assembly GCA_016787345.1 of Saprospiraceae bacterium. Classification (GTDB taxonomy): domain Bacteria; phylum Bacteroidota; class Bacteroidia; order Chitinophagales; family Saprospiraceae; genus M3007. Next base: position 45,469 of record JAEUUU010000020.1, read on the forward strand.
AGGTCGAGGGTGTCGGGGGCGGCATTGGCAGCGGAGGGCGTGCCGTACATCAGGATGCAGCCCAGCGTACCCGGGTAGAACACGCAGTTCGGCGGTTCGCAGCTGTATTGCAGTCCGGCGGGAAGGTTGCCGATGGCGCCGCTGGCGGCGATGCCCACGCTGTCGATCGGGAAGCCGGAGAAGGTGGCCGGCACATTGACGGTCACCGATTCGGTGTAAGACGAGCCGACACAGGCAACGGCGAGGTTGTATTGCGGATTTTGATCGGAATAGGGAATGGGCGACAACAGGCCTCCGGATTGAAGCAGGGAGGAATCAACCTGGCAATCCTGTGAGAAAACAAAAGTGGCTGTGCAGAGCGAAAAAAAGAGGAGTAGTGCTTTTTTCATAGGGTAAAGAAAGTTGAGTAAGTAGTGTACGAATCGGTTGGGTTGGTAACGGGTGCGGAAGTTCCGGCATTTATCCGATTGAAGGAGCACAAATAACGTTGATTTGTCAAAAAAGAGTTTTTTGCGTCCGTCCTTAACGCTGTAAATACAAAACGAGGAACCTGCCTGTGGCGGATTCCTCGTTGTTGTCAGGAAAGCGAAGCCCGAAGGCAGCGCTTTATTTGTTTTTTACCGAAGCCACGATCGCTTTGAACGTATCCGGGTGGTTGAGGGCCAGGTCGGCCAGGGCTTTGCGGTTGAGGGCAATGCCTTTTTCACCCAGTGCGTGGATAAAACGGCTGTAATTGATGCCTTCTGCACGGGTAGCCGCGTTGATACGGGCGATCCAGAGACGGCGATACACGCGTTTTTTGAATTTACGGTCGCGGAAAGCGTACTGCCAGCCTTTTTCAAGGGTATTTTTGGCAACGGTGTACACTTTGGAACGCGCGCCGAAGAAACCGCGGGCGGCGAGCATGATTCTTTTCCGGCGGGCACGGCTGGCCGGGTTGTTGGTAGCTCTTGGCATGAGCGAAACTTTTTAGTGCAATTCCGGGATGACGAGCGTTGGTACGAATGCCATACTTGAAGCCGGAATTCTCGTTAAAAAATAAGGTGAATAACCCCGCTTTCGGGGTAATGCGCTGCTTACATAGCCATCAGGCGCTCGATACGTGCGTGCTCGGAACGATCAACGATCACTCCGCCGCGCAGGTGGCGCTTGGCTTTGGTTGTCTTTTTGCGCATCAGGTGGCGCATTCTTGCCCGATTACGCTTGATTTTACCCGTGCCAGTCACTTTGAAACGCTTCTTTGCGCTGGAGTGGGTTTTCATTTTCGGCATGATCAATCAGTATTTTTTGAAAATGGAGCGCAAAGGTAACCGCTCCCGGCAAACGACAAAAGAAAGCAGGGAAAAAAGTTGGCGATGTGCTGCAACGACAGGCACGAACAAGACGAATGGAGCAAGAGGTACTTATTTCTTCGGCCCGCCTTTTTTCGGGGCGAGGATCACCATCATTCTTTTGCCTTCAAGTTTGGGTAGTTGTTCGGCGGCGCCCAGTTCTTCGAGTTCTTTGATAAAACGCAGGAGAAGCAGCTCGCCGCGGTCTTTGAACATGATTGCCCGGCCGCGGAATTGCACGTATGCCTTCACTTTGTTTCCCTCGGCGAGGAAACTTTTGGCATGGCGCAGTTTGAATTCGAAATCATGCTCGCCCGTTTCCGGACCAAAGCGAATTTCTTTCAATTCTTGCTTTACCGCGTTGGCTTTCAGTTCTTTCTCGCGTTTTTTCTTTTGGTAGAGGAACTTGTTGTAGTCCGTGATTCGACAAACCGGAGGCTCTGCGTTAGGCGTAATTTCCACCAGATCGAGCCCCATATCTTCCGCCCAGCGACGCAAAGTGCTGGTCTGGAAAATGCCCGATTCTACCTGCTGGCCGACGGCCTCGCTGATTTCAGCGAAATTGTCGCCTACAAGACGCACTTCCGGGGCGCGTACAAACTCATTGATGTTGTGCTCGGGGGCTTGAGGAAAACGACGATCGTAAGGACGACCGCCACCGGGACGACCCGGGCCGCCAGGACGGTTGCCACCAGGGCGATTACCACCGCCGGGACGGGAGGGATAGGAAGGTTTTAATGCCAAGTAATCAAGTTGTTTCGTTAAAAAATATGCCTGGCGGGGGACAAAAAAATTTGGATACCCGGTCAACACCCGCGTACCCAACGCCTTGTTTGCACAAAAGTAAAACTTAACGTTTATGTTTCGGGTTCATCCTCACAGAAAATTTTAACAAGCCTGTCCGCTCTCCTCTACGCCCCCTTGCAATTTGCCCCCTTTGCGACACCGGGAGGCAAAAAAAGCAGCCTTTTTGCAAATAATTTGTTTCAAATTTGCCGCCGCTATTGACCGTATTATGTTCGCCGACGTCATCCTTCCCCTGGCACTGCCCAAACGCAGCTATACCTATGCCGTGCCCGATTCCCTGGCCGACTATGTGCAGCCGGGCGTACGCGTCGAAGTTCCATTCGGACCAAGCAAACTGTACAGCGGCCTGGTGGAGCGGCTACACGACGAAAAGCCCGAATATCGCGTAAAAAGCATCAATGCCGTACTCGACGAGGTGTCGGTCGTCAGCCCCCAGCAACTGCTGCTGTGGGACTGGATTTCCGAATACTACTGCTGCACCCTGGGCGAAGTGATGGCGGCGGCCATGCCCGGCCACCTCAAACTTACCAGTGAAACAAAAGTCGTACTCAACCCCTCCTACGGCGATGATTTCGGCGAACTCGACGCCGAAGAATACCTCGTAGCCGAAGCCCTGGAAATTCAGAACGCCGTCTCCATCGACGATATCCGGAAAATCCTGAATAAAAAAACGGTTTTCCCGGTGATTCAGCGCCTGCTCAACCGCGGCTTGCTTTTTCTTCGTGAAGACCTGCAGGAAAAATTCCGCCCCCGGATGATCGTCGCCGTGCGCCTCGCCGAACCCTACCTGTCAGATACCGACCGACTGCGCGCCCTGATGACCGAACTGGAAAAGCGGGAACGGCAAATGGAAGTCCTGCTGGCATTCATCCACCTTTCGCGCCAGCAACCCTACGTGCGCCGCGCCGACCTGCTGAAAAAATCCGGCGTTTCCCCCTCCTCCCTCAATACGCTGGTCAAAAACGGCGTCTTCGAACTCTACGAACGGGAAGTCAGCCGGGTGGCAGGTTTTGAAGATGAATTTGCCGAAGCCGGCGCCCTTTCGGAGGCACAACAACAGGCGCTTCGCGAAATCGACGCCCATTTTCAGGATAAAAACGTCGCACTCCTGCACGGCGTGACGGGTTCGGGTAAAACCCGCATTTACGTGGAACTGATCCAACGCATCATCCGGGAAGGCGGACAAGTGCTTTATCTGCTTCCGGAAATCGCCCTGACCACCCAGATCATCAACCGCCTCAAAAAAGTGTTCGGCGGCGACGTGGCCGTGTACCATTCCAGGATCAATTACAATGAGCGCGTCGAACTCTGGCGAGGAGCCGCTGCCGGCCGGCCGGTGATTCTGAGTGCCCGCTCCGGTTTGTTTTTGCCCTATCAAAACCTGAAACTCATCATTGTCGACGAAGAGCACGACCCTTCTTTCAAACAATACGATCCCGCCCCGCGCTACCACGCCCGCGACACGGCCATTTACCTGGCGGGGCTTTACGGCGCCAAAGTGCTGCTCGGCACCGCTACGCCCGCCCTCGAAACTTACCACAACGCCCAAACCGGCAAATACGGTCTCGTCGAACTCCGCGAACGATTCGGCGGCATGGAACTGCCGGAAATCGACACCATCGACCTGCGCGACCAACTCAAAACCCGGCGCATGCAGGGCATTTTCTCCTCCACGCTGCTCGAACAACTCCAGGCCTCCCTGGCCAACGGCGAACAAGTCATCCTGTTCCAGAACCGCCGCGGCTTCGCCCCTATTCTCGAATGCCAGGTGTGCGGCTGGACGGCCCAGTGCCAACACTGCGACGTTAGCCTGACCTACCACAAATTCAGCAACCGGCTGCGCTGCCATTACTGCGGCTATCAGCAGGAGCCCGTGCAAACCTGTCCGGCCTGCGGCTCCGGGAAAGTCACCCTGCTGGGCTTTGGCACCGAAAAAATCGAAGACGACCTCAAACTCGCCCTACCCGAAGCCCGCATTGCCCGGCTCGACCTCGATACGGCCGGCTCCAAAACCAGCCTGAGCGCCATCCTGTCTGCTTTTGAAGAAAAAGAACTCGACGTGCTCGTCGGTACCCAGATGGTGACCAAGGGCCTCGATTTCGAAAACGTGGGCCTGGTAGGGGTACTCGGCGCCGACCAACTGGTGCGCTTCCCCGATTTCCGGGCGGGCGAACGGGCCTACCAGTTGCTCACCCAGGTAGCCGGCCGCGCTGGCCGCAAAAACAAACGCGGTCGGGTGCTCATGCAGGCGTTCAACCCGACGCATCCGGTTCTACTGGAAGTACTGCGCGGCGATTTCGCGGCCCACCTGCGCCGCGAACTGGCAGAACGACGGGAATTTCAATACCCGCCATTCGTGCGGTTGATTCAACTCACCCTCCGCCACAAAGACGAAAAAACCGTGCAGGCCGCAGCCGCTCTTTTTGCCCGCATCCTGCGTGGAAAACTGGGCGAACGGGTGCTCGGTCCCGTGCAGCCCCCCATCTCTCGACTGCGCGGTTTTTATGGACAGGACATCCTGCTCAAACTGGAAAAAGATGCCCGGCTGCTGGCCCGTACCAAAACCCTGATCAAGACAACCACGGAGATACTCAACGGCGAAAAAGGATTCGGGCAAGTGCAGGTGGCGGTGGATGTGGACCCGGCGTGACGATTTACCAGGGGAAGCCACTAAAATCCAGGTTACTCAAGCCACTTAAATCTGGAACTGAAAATGTCAGTACGGCATACAGCAACACGAAAAAACCGATGGCCGCCAAAATGGCGAAGATTAACCCTATGACAAGAAGCACACGCAACCGCCGCTTATTTGGGTGTTTCCCCAGACGACGCCAGAGGCGCCCGAACCGGACCATCATCGAAAAAGCCACTGCCAGGCTCACAGGCGCGCCGATCAGAGAAAACAGCAAAGCAAAAATGCCCAATCCCGTAACCATGTAAGTCCAGGCTGCTCGCTCGGCTGCTTTTTTTTCGTCCAGTTCCGGTTTTTTCTTCTTTTGGAGCGCAGGCTTGGGCGCTTCCACCTGCGTGTCAGTTTCCGGCTCGTCCGGCAAGGTGGCCTTTGGCGGCAGTGGCGGCTTTCGATACCGCCGTACCTCGGCTACCTTTTTCCTCGAAACGGCAAAAACCCTCAACTCGGGATCATCGCAGGCAGTGTAAAAGATTTCGTCGGCGGTCACCCGTTCGATTTCCGCCGCGACCCTCCGGCCATCGGTCAACACCAGCGTGTCGCAGCCTTTTTCAGTCAAATAAAAAAGGGCGGGAGACCATTTTTGGCAAGCGGCAGCAAGAGAGATGTTGAGCAAACAGGCCGTTGAAAAGAGTATCCAATGCTTCATCGCTGTTTTTTTCAACAAAATTATCCGGCCCTGCAGGCGCATTTTTGCAAATAGCAGTCCAAAATACATTTTGTTTTATTGCATTTCAGGAAAACCCTTCCCGACTTTATACAAGCCGCTATCTTCGTCGCCTCAAAAGTCCCGGCATTCTTTTTGCAAGGCCCAATTCAATGAAATCAATCTTTGTCTCCCTGACGATCTGCCTGTGTTTTGCCCTCTCGGCACAGGCACAAACCATCCAGGAACTGGAGGCCGACGCCTACGGCACGTCCGGCCCGCCCAGGCTCGATAAGATGTTGCTGGTGGCCAATGCCTACCTGGCGGCCGGCGAAACGGACAAAGCCCTGGAATGGGCGGAAAACACCATCGATCTGGCCAAACGCCTGCGCCGGCCCGAACAGCGCGCAGCCGCCCTCAACATTCAGGGGAAAGCCATACTCCGCGCCAACAAACGCAACGTGCGCGACAAAGCGGCGCCCAAATTTCGCCAGAGCTCCGAAATCCTGCGCGACAACGGCATCTCCAACCGCACCCTGATGCTCGACAACCTGGAAAACCTGCGCATACTGGCCGTAAAGGCCGGCCGAAACAGCGAACTCGCCGACATCGACGCCCAGATCGAAAAACTGAAAGCCGGAGTGCCGCCCGCTAAAACACCCGGCGGCATCGCCGCGCCTGGCGCCCCCACCCCTCCGGGCGCCACCCCCAAAGCCAACGAGCGCGAGCAAAAACTGCTCGAAGAAAGCAAGGAACTTCAGGCCCAACTCGCCGCCAAGGAAGCAGCCATCAGCGAAATGTCCGAAGCCCAAATGAAAAACGAACTGCTGCTGCTCGAACAACGCCAGATGCTCGACTCCCTCTCCTACCGGGGCAAACTCGACTCCATGTCGCTCAGCAACTGGAACCTCGTCTTGCGCGAAGCCGACAGCAACCGGCGCTTCAACTACGCGATCATGGGCATCCTGCTGCTGATCGCCGGCGGCGCAGCCTACGGATTCATCCGGGCGCGACACAATGCCCGCCTGATGGCGGAAAAAAACAACATCATCCGGGAAGAACAACAACGCTCTGAAAACCTGCTGCTGAACGTTCTGCCCGCCCTCGTCGCCGATGAATTGAAAAAAATGGGTCGCACCAACGCCCGGTATTTCGACGACGTCAGCGTGCTTTTCGCCGACTTCGTCGGATTCAGCAAAATCGCCGAACAACTCAGTCCGCAACAACTCGTCACCGAACTCGATACCTGCTTCCAGGCCTTCGACGATATCATCGCCCGCCACGGACTGGAAAAAATCAAAACCATCGGCGATGCCTACATGGTGGCCGGCGGCATCCCCGACGGCGGCGGCAGCGACCTGCGCAACATGATCGATGCCGCAAGGTCCATGCAGTCCTGGCTGTCCGAATGGAATGCCAACCGGCAGGAAAAAGGACTGCCCCGGTACGATGCGCGCATCGGCATCCACCGGGGCCCCGTGGTGGCCGGCGTCGTGGGCTCACGCAAATTCGCTTTCGATATCTGGGGCGATACCGTCAACATCGCCGCCCGAATCGAACAGGCAGGCGAAGGCGGGCGAATCAATATTTCCGGAGAAGCCTACGAAGTGGTCAAAAACTACGTCAAATGCAAATACAGAGGCAAAATACCCGCCAAAAACAAAGGGGAAATTGACATGTATTTCATTGAAAATTAAGGATTCTAATCAAGCCCTAATTATTAATCAAAACACTTGACATATCTTTGAGCCACCGATTACGGTACTACATCCCTTTTCCAACAGAAACTAACCTTTTAGGAATATTCCAGAATAGTTGAAAAAAATGGACCAAAGCCTGGCAGCCAAAGGACTGCCGGGCTTTTTTTATTTGAATCAATATGCGTGGCGAAAAGTAATCCCGGCTTTTATTAAACCCGCAGCCTCATTCACTGTCTTACCGCCTGTTATTCTCTCAATAAAATACTTATGGTAAAAAACCTGCTGATCGCTTTACTGGCGGCCTTCGCCCCATTTCTTTCAATCGCCCAAAACACCCTTTATTTCCCGCCCAAAACCGGCACTGCCTGGGCTGCAACGCCGCCTTCCGAACTGGGTTTCTGTCCCGAACGGATCGACAGCCTTTACCAATTCCTGGAATCCCGCAATACCAAGTCTTTTATCCTTTTAAAAGACGGTAAAATCGTGCTGGAAAAATACTTCGGAACCTATGTCCAGGATTCCATCTGGTACTGGGCTTCGGCCGGCAAATCACTCACCGCCTTCCTCGTTGGCCAGGCGCAGGAAGAAGGACTTTTTCAGATCGACGACGCCACCTCCGATTACCTCGGCGCCGGCTGGACCTCCTGCACCCCCACGCAGGAAGCAGCCATTACGATCCGGCATCAACTGGCCATGACCACCGGTCTCGACGACACGCCCACCACCAACGACCCCGACCCGAATAATTGCACCGACCCCTCGTGTCTGCAATACCTGGCCCCCCCGGGTACGCGCTGGGCCTACCATACCGGCGCATACAGGCTTCTGCAGGACGTGATTGCCGCCTCCAGTGGCCTCACCATCAACCAATTCACCAAAACCCGCCTGCTCGACCGCACGGGTATGAAAGGGCTCTGGATCGGCGACGTCATGTACGGACGGGCGCGCGATATGGCCCGATTCGGCCTCCTGGTGCAGGCGCATGGCGTATGGGATGGCGATACGCTGCTGCACGATCAGGATTATTTTAATGCCATGGTCACGCCCTCGCAAGACCTCAATCAGAGCTATGGCTATCTGTGGTGGCTCAACGGACAGCCCAGCCTGATGCTGCCCGGCGTCCAATTTGTTTTTCCCGGCCCCTTGTTCGGCAATGCCCCGCCCGACCTGATCGCTGCACTGGGCAAAAACGATCAAAAAATCCACGTCGTGCCCTCAAAAGGCTGGGTGGTCGTCCGGCAGGGCAATTCGGCGGGCTACACGGGCATTGGTGGTAATCTGGTGCCCATCGGGTTCGACAACGACCTATGGGCCTACCTGAATCTGCTGGACTGCAATGCCAGTTCGACGCAATACGCCCATGAAGCCGCCCCGGCCATCCAGGTGACGCCTAATCCGTCGTCGGAGGGCATTTGGAACATCCGGGCAGTCGAGCGGATGGATGCCGTGGAAGTATACGACGCGCGTGGCCAACGCGTTTTTGTCGCACAACCCGATGCGGATGGCTTACGGATCGACGGTAGCGCCTGGCCGCCGGGCGTCTATTTTGCCCGCTGTCTCGTGCAGGGGAAATTTTCAGCGCCTATGGCTTTGGTCCGCTATTAACCCGGGGTTCCTGCACTTTGAACAGTCCGTGCGCATGCAGGCCGAGCAACAGGTTTTTCATCGTGTAGTCTACCAGGATTTTGGCGACACGGCGCCTGACAAGGGCATATCCGCCGAGATAACCGATCAGCCGGGTCAGCCATTCGGTGAGCCGGCCGGAGACGCGCCTGACCCGGTTGGTGAGTGTTTTCAAAACAAAACGCGTGTCCGGGTCCATGTCTCCTTCTTTCAAAATTTCATCGCCCAAGTGTTCGATCAGGAAACGGACGCGTTTTCTGAGCGGCGATTTGAGGCGCAGCAAATCTTTTGGCAACAAAAAGGGAAACGGCATATCGGGCTGCAGACTGTGGTTGCGGATGGCCGTTTCGAGTGCATGCCGGTTGAGCGACAGGTGTCCGAATTTTGCCTCCAGTTCGTTTACATAATCGACCAGGGGAATGATCGGCAAAAAATCGTGCGTATCCGTGCTGCGCCAAAGGATGCGATATTTTGCGACCATGGCGTCGGTCCAGTCTTTAAACAAAGGGTGCTCGCCGTGTTTGCCCTTTTCCACGAGAAAACCGAAGTAGGAATACAGGAAGTTGCGGCAATTTTTGCGGCCCAGGAAGTAGTCGTGCACCCGGAAACGGCGATCGAGAAAGCCCGAAAAACCGCCCAGCGCCCCGCAGGCGATGGGAAATTTTTCACGCACCCAGTCGTCGGCGCGCTCCGGTTTGAAATGCCGGCTGGGAAAAATCATGTTTCGGGTCGGGCTTTCACCTGGCTGTAAGGTCTTTTTAAAATCGTCTTCTTTCAACATGCCCTGATCGCGCAAAGCGCCGAACACCAGGGCAAAGAAATCGCGCAGGTTGGCCGGCGGTTCGTATTTATCCGGCGACAGGCCGAAATTGGGAAACGGGTCGACCAGGATCGTGGCGTGCAGCGGTGTATCCGAGGCCGAGCGTTTGATTTGTTGTTTGAGCATCCATTCGATTTCTCCAAAAGGTTCGTTGTTCAACATGCCGCCGTCGACGGCCACGAACTCGAAATCGGCGCCGACCGACCCGGCTTCATCTGCATTTTTATGCATTCCCGATTCCGGAATAAGCGCGTCCAGCGAACGGTCGAGACTGGAAAAATCGCGGTATTGCTGTTTGATGTAATCCCAGCGAAATTTGAGTTTTCGGGCCGCAAGCCCAAACGGGAAAGCCGAACTGGCAATCGCACAATCGAACAAATTCTCCAGTCCCTTCAACCCGGATGCATTGATGTGCAGCCCGAAATGCGTCTTTGAATCGCTGGTTTCGCCCAGCCGAAAACGCGCGTATTGTTTGTGCAGGGCCATTTGATGGCTCGGCCGGACCACCCAGTTGTTGTTGTTGGAATTGAACTCTACCCCGACCGGCACGCCGCGCAGGCTGCAAAGCGTCATCAGCACTTCCACGTTGGGATTGACGAACGGTGGCAAGTCGCTGGCGCGTTCTTTGCCGCGAAAAGCCTGTATCGCGTTTTGGGCGATCTGGTCGATGGGTTCGCAGTTGAGCAGTGAAGTGCTTTCGGGCGCATTTTGCACGCGCTCCGGGCTTTCTTTCCGGAGCATGGCTGCCATCGTGGTTTGCTGTTCCGTATCGCTCAGGTTGACCCAGGTGTCAAAAAACACATTCCCGGTTTTTTGAAGGGTATTGAGCTTTTCATCGTATTTCAAGGGGCGGTAGGCCGGATCGTGCAAGGCCAGCATGCTCAATGCCGCCGTGATACTTCCGGCCGATGCGCCGCCGATCACCTCGATCCGGACCTGGTGCGGAGGAATGGTCTTTTGCATTGCCGGCAGTTGGGCTTCCGATGCTTTCTCCTGTTCCCAGCGAATCAAAGCTTCGAGCAGGTAATCCATAACGCCGCCGGAATATGCGCCAGCCGACACGGCGCCGGCCAGCGTAATGCCAAGGTGAAGGGTGGGTGGGTTCATTTGATCAAAAGAAGTATATTAATCGAGTTTTTTCATGGCTCGTTCGGCCCGTTGGCGCAGATCTCTTCGATTGCTGTCGCTGAGCGTAAAGCCTTTGATGGCCGGCGGTTTGAAGTCCTGCAAACGAATCGAATTGACCCGTCCATCGGCCAGTTTTTTCAGATCGTTTTTTTCCAGAATAAAATACCCGTTGCGCCAGCCCTGCTCGCTTTCGGCGACGTAGGCCAGGCGCGCGCGCACCAGTTGGTCGTTGCCCAGCACAAAAACCAGCTCCTGGTCGCGGCGAATTGTCCATTCGCTGCGCGCGGCGAGGGTGACGAGCGACTGGCCTTTGTCGTTGAATTCCAGGAACTTGATCTGGAACTCGTTGCCGGCAGAACGAAATATGGAAAATGGCCGCATATCGAATGCGTCGACTTTCCCGCTCAATGCCGGTATACCGCCCGACGGCGGCACGACTACCGGCGGTTTGGGCGGACCGACGGGCTGGCTGGTATTGCTCGTATTGCCCTGGGAAGGCTTTTGGGGTTTGGAAGGCTTGGTTTGATCCGGTTTGGGCTTGGGTTTGGGCCGGGGGGGCGCGGGTTGACCGGGCGCAGGTGTTGCAGAGGGGGTGTCGGGCGCCATCTGCACCGTATTGGTATCGACAGGCAGAGGTTCATCGGGCCCGACAGTCGTCGAAAGCGTATCCGGCGCGGCAGAATGAAACTGCTGCAGAGAATCGATCGCAGCCTCACGGAAACGCCCGTCGGGAAAACGCGCCAGAAAATCCTCGTAATCTGATTGTTGCCCGCCTTGCCGGGCTTTCCGCCAGGCCTGCGTTTCCTGCACGTAGGGCACGCCGAAAAACACGCCTACCAGGGCCAGGGCAACGGTGCTCAGCGCGATGCCAAGCCACTTGCTTTTCTTTTTAGCCTGATTGGGCCCTTCTGTTTCGGCGGCTTTGGCCATATCGGCGGAGGCGCCGCTTTCGCCCACAACGAGGGTTTCCTCCGCTTTTTTAAAAGACTCCGTCGGGGGCACTTCTTCGCTTACAACGATGATCTGTTCTTCCAGAACAATGTCTTTTTTGATCTCCCGGCCATTGATCATTTCGATGACGGAAACCCGCAGCACCAGGGGAAAAGAGCCGATCAGGAGAGGTTTCAGATAAAAAACCCACTCGGTGTAGTCGTCTTTGTCGACAAACTGCACGGGCTCGCTGACGGTCCGGATGGCAAAGGGGTTGCGTTCGTCGACATTGAGCAGGTACACGCCCATGATCTCCGCCATGCGGATGTTTTTGACCACGTCGACCGCTGTTTTTTCCCAGTCTTTCAACAAATGTTCGAGTACCCAGGCCAGGCGCACGATGCATTTTTCTTCGTGCTGGTGCTGCATGCGGTCGGGGATGCGGTAGATAATTTCGCCGCGCTTGTCGGCCGCGGGAGCGGGTTGCCCGGCCTCGGGTTTCAGATCGTCTTCCTGCAGGGTATCGGCCAGCAGCAACAGGGACTGACTGATGCCGTTGCGCGCTTTTTCATAGGTGACGGGATCGAGCGTGCCCAGTAACAATTCGCGCTGGAGGCTGTTGTAACGCCCTTTGATCTGGATAAAATCGTTGTAATTGTCCGATCCGGGCGAGAGGATTTGCTCCAGAAATTTGAGTGCTGGTTCGATGCCTTCTCCTATGCGGGCTTTGAGATCCTGGACCAGGGAAATGAGTCGGCTCATGGCGGGAAGGATTGATTTTTAAAGGGTTGTGGTGGATTGAAAATTGAATTGAAGCCCTAAAATTAACCTGTTTGCAATAAAGATGCGCCGATCGCCTATTTTTGCGGCCGCATTTTTCAACGCAAAGAAGCATTTCAAATTATACTTACATGACGGAACAGGAAATCATCCGCCGCGACAAACTCAAGGAATTGCAAGCCCTGGGTATCGATCCCTACCCTGCCGAGATGTTCCCGGTGAGCGCTTTTGCCGCCGATATTGTGGCAAATTATCAGGAAGAATTGCTCGACGACGGCACGAAAAACCGCCTCAACTATCAGGACGTCGCCATCGCCGGCCGCGTCATGGCCATGCGCGAAGCGGGAAAAGCCCTGTTTATGAACCTTCAGGACTCCAGCGGCCGCATCCAGCTGTACCTGCGACGCGAAGAGATCAACGGCGGCGATGAAAACTCGCCTATGTTCGATACCGTCATCAAAAAACTGCTCGACCTGGGCGATTACGTCGGCATTCGCGGCTTCGCGTTCCGCACCAAAACCGGCGAGGTGTCGGTGCACGTGCAGGAGTTCCGGTTTCTGTCCAAAAGCCTGCGCCCCCTGCCCATCGTCAAACGCGACGCCGAGGGCCACGTCTTCGACGCTTTTACCGATCCCGAACAGCGCTACCGCATGCGCTATGTCGACCTCACGGTGAACCCCGAAGTGCGCGAGACCTTTATCAAACGCACCAAACTCATCAAAACCATCCGCGCCTACCTCGACGAGCTCGGCCTGCTCGAGGTGGAAACGCCCATTCTTCAGCCCATACACGGCGGCGCCTCCGCACGACCTTTCAAAAGCCACCACAACACGCTCGACATGCCGCTTTACATGCGCATTGCCAACGAGTTGTACCTCAAACGCCTTATCGTGGGCGGCTTCGACGGGGTGTATGAAATGGGCAAAATGTTCCGCAACGAGGGCATGGACCGCACCCACAACCCGGAGTTCACGATGCTCGAGTTTTACGTCGCCTACAAAGACTATTTCTGGCTGATGGACGTGACGGAACAAATGCTCGAACGCGTGGCCCGTGCCCTCAGTCCCGACGGCGGCGCCGTGATGCGCGTGGGTGAAAACGACATCAATTTCGCCGGCCCCTACACCCGCCTGACCATGTTCGACGCCATCCGGCAACACACCGGCCTGAACGTGGAAACCGCCGATGAAAGCGAACTGCGCAACTACTGCCGCCAAAATGGCATCGAAATCGACGCCACCATGGGCAAGGCCAAACTGATCGACGAGATTTTCGGGGAAAAAGTGGAACCCCACCTCATCCAGCCGACGTTCCTGATCGATTACCCGGTGGAAATGTCGCCCCTCACCAAAAAACACCGCGCCAAACCGGGGCTTGTCGAGCGTTTTGAACTGTTCGTCAACGGCAAGGAAGTCGGCAACGCCTACTCCGAGCTCAACGACCCGATCGATCAGCGCGAGCGTTTCGAGGATCAATTGCGCCTGGCCGCCCGCGGCGACGAAGAAGCCATGGCCCTCGACGACGATTTCCTGCGCGCCCTCGAATACGGCATGCCACCCACGGCCGGCATCGGTTTCGGGATCGACCGTCTGACGATGTTGTTTACCGGCCAGACGAGCATTCAGGAAGTGTTGTTCTTTCCGCAAATGCGGCCGGAGGTGGACAAAGGGTAGGTCTAATCGCCGATACCCAACACATCTTTCATACCAAACACCCCCGTTTTCCCCGCCAGCCACTCGGCCGCCAGCACGGCCCCGGCGGCAAAACCCGCGCGCGAGTGCGCCCGGTGCTCGATCGTGATCTCGTCGACCGGTCCTGACCAGCGTATCCGGTGTGTGCCCGGCACTTCTCCCTCCCGGATGGCCTGAATGGGTACCGTGGCAGGGTCGTCGGCCTGCTCAGACAAGGCCCAGCCTTCGAGACGCCCGACCCCGGCAATCAGGTCCTGCACGAGTGTAAGCGCCGTACCACTGGGCGCATCGAGTTTGTGGATATGGTGAATTTCCGTCGCCGAAGCGCGGTATTCCGGCCGCTCTTCCATGAGCCGGGCCAGATAGCGGTTGAGGGCAAAAAACAGATTGACGCCCACGCTGAAATTGGACGCCCAGAGCATGGCGCCCTTGTTTTGAAGACAATAATCGCGCGCTTCGGGCATATTGTCGAGCCAACCGGTCGTGCCGCTGACGACCGGCACCCCGTTTTTCAGGCAAAACATCACGTGTTCAAATGCCGCGTCGGGACGGGTGAATTCGATCACCACCTCGGCCTGCCGGAGTAATTCGGGCGTCAATTCCTGTTGGTTGGAACGGCTGATGCGCCAGGCGATCTGGTGGCCTTTGTCGAGTGCGATTTGTTCGATGGTACGGCCCATTTTGCCGTAACCCAATAGTCCGATCTTCATGCCGGCAAAAGTAATACGGAGATATTATTTCACGCGAAGCCGCAAAGGAGCAAAGCGCGCAAAGAGAGTAAAGCCTGAAACACCCCCCTCTGCGCCGCTGTGCCTCTGCGTGAAAAAAATAAGTGTCACGCCAAGTCACAAAGCGCGCAAAGGGAGGAAAGCCTGAAGCCCCCCTCTGCGCCGCTGCGTCTCTGCGTGAAAAAAATAAGTGTCACGCCAAGTCGCAAAGCGCGCATAGAGAGGAAGACCTTCAACAGCCGCTGTGTTTCTGCGTGAAATATAAAAAAATGCACGCAGAGGCGCTGATCCCTCTGCGTGCTATATCATCTCGCCGGTTGCCAGTCTGGCGCCGGCTGATAAAAACCGACTTGTTTTTTATTCCGCCTTGATCAGCTTAACCGGCGCCGAGGCGCGGCCTTCGTGCTGGAGTTGGACGAAGTACACGCCAGGATTGAGCGAAGCGCCCAGCGTGAGGTAGCCGCCGGTGCCGTCGACGATGGTCGTCTCGACCTGCCGGCCGAGCAGATCGTTCACCACTACCCGGTATTCTCCACCGGCAGGGGTTTCATAATCGAGGATGGCCTGGCCGCGGAACGGGTTGGGACGCACTTTAAGGCTGATCCCTTCCAGCGGTTCGAATGCGGCGGAGGGAGCGCCTTCCACGATTTTAAAATCGTCGAACACCGCTTCATACGAATCCTGCCCAAAGTAGTCCGGGTTGTCGAAACATTCCACCCGGAAGCGCATCGTAGAAGTGATCGGGATGAGCGAGCCGATGGGTTTGTTCAGGATTTGCCAGGTAAACGTGAAGCCCGGGGTGGTCTGCAGCAAAACTTCTTCCGTGCCGTTTTCGATATAAAACTTGATGGAATCGAGCGATTCATTGCTGAAAGTCACGCTGGTAAAATAGAACACGCCGCGTACCGAGGGATTGACGTATGTCGTCAGGTCCATTTCCGGGGAGCGCAGGATTGCCGTGCCGCTTTCCACGTCGTCGGCATCCACGTTGCCCGAGCTGTTGCCGGTGATGTAGCATTCCTCGCCTACGTCGCCGGGGAAGTCGTTGCCCGGAGCGAGGATAATACCAACGTTGACCGCCTGCGGCACACCGCGCTCCCAGACGCCCTCGGTCGAGCTGCCGCTGACTTCCCAGCCGTAGTCAAGTGCAAAATCGTCGCGGTAGCCTTTGGCGACCAGAAAAGTATAATCCGTGTTAGCGTTCAGGTTTTGGTTGTTTTTCACCGAATAGCCATAGCCCCAGGCGCCGGCCACGATGTCGTATTGATCGACAAACACACCGGGCAGTACGAACTCGCCGTTACCGTCGGTTGCAACGTCGAAGTAGAGGCCATCGTCGGCTTTCAGGGCAACTTTGGCGTTGGGCACCGGGGCATTCGTGCCGGTTTCGAGCACTTTACCGCTCACCACCACCGTGGGAGAAGGCTGCAAGGCCACGTTCAGGATGGCTGTCGCGGCCGTATTCAGCGTGACAGACACCGTTGCAGTGATATAACCTGCGCGGCTCACCGACACGTTGAAGGCGCCGGGTGTTGCCTGTCCGGTTTTGTACACGCCGTCGAGACCCGATTCGGCCGGGGCGGTATTGTCGCCGCTCATGATTTCGATCAGCGCGCCGTTGAGCGGCAGCGAAGTTGCGGCATCGGTAATGAGGCCTTCGAGGTAGCAGGCGCGGGTATACGTCGGGGTCAGTACCCACAATTCGCCGCCGCCGGAGGAACTGGTCGTCGGGATCGTGGAGGCCACGATCGTGCCGGAAGGCAGGAAGGGATAAACACCCCAGCAGCCGTCGAATCCGCCGCCTTCAAAAGTGGGCGCCACATCGAAATTGCCGACCTGCACGAGGTTGTCGGGTTCCGTCACGTCTACGATGCTTACGCCATCGGTATACCAGGAGGTAACGGCATAATTTTCAAGAATATGGGTATTGTGCACAACCGAGTTGGAACCCGGATTGGTTTGAATTTTATCCAAAAACTGAATATCGGTCGGGTCGGAAATGTCGTACGCAGCGAGATAGGAATTGTCGACCTCATCGGTGGTATAAATCACCTTGCGGTCTTTCGACATCCAGGTGTTGTGCGTAA
Organism: Saprospiraceae bacterium; assembly: GCA_016787345.1. Taxonomy (GTDB): domain Bacteria; phylum Bacteroidota; class Bacteroidia; order Chitinophagales; family Saprospiraceae; genus M3007. The sequence goes on from JAEUUU010000020.1 coordinate 62,429, forward strand.
AGGCATTGGGGGTGAACTGCAGGCCCAGCGGCGCCGGGTTGCTTTTATCGGTCATGTCCACCACGGCAAAAAAGCCGCCGTAGATGTGCGAGGAGTACAGGGTGTCGTTATCGACCCAACCGTCGTGGATGTAACCGTAGGTATCGTATTTGCCGGCATAGGTCGGGTTGTAGGGGTCGGCATTCAGGTCGAGCACCACAGCGCCGCCGTTGAACAGGTTGCTGCCATAGGCATACAGAAAACCTTTTGTCGTATCGATATGGAGCGCGTGAATGGTGTTCAAAGCCCCTTCAATTTCCCCGTCGCCGATGTAGTGGTGGTAATTCAGCGTCGAGCCGGGCAGCCCGGAAAGGTCGATGATCTGTACGCCCTGACCGCCTTCCGACGTCACGTAGGCATAGTGCTTGTAGGTTTTGATCTCCTTCCAAAGGTTGTTGGGGCCGGGTATCTGCACGATTTGCTGCGGTGCATCGGGGTTGGTTACCTCCACGATAATCGTGGCTTTTGAGCCGCCGAGCAAGGCGTATTCATGACCATTGGCGGCATAGCCGCAAATGTTGGCAATGGTCTGGTTGGGGAAGGTCATTTTGGAACGGAAGGCGATGTTCTGATTTTGGGCAGACAGCGCGACCGCTCCGACCAGCAGAAACAGGGCGGAACAGGCAAGTCGAAAAGTTGAATTCATGGACAGTTGAATTTTTTAAATGACAGGAGACCACAAATAAGGGGGCAGGGTTGCGCTAACGTCATTCTTTTTTCGACGAGCGCAACCCTGCAAACGAAAAGCGGCGGTCCCGGAGGCCTCATAATGAAGAAGTCCTGTCGCGGAAACGGCAATGTTATTTACACGCCGGAAGTGATGTCGTTCACTACATTTTTATCAATTTCAAGGCAGTTTGCCCACCAATCGCCACAAAATAGACGCCCGGCGCCCAGTTTTCACCCAATTCTGTCACACCCTCCTGATCCGTGATGCGCAGCTGCCCGACCAATGCGCCAAGGCTGTTGAACACCCGAATGTCGGACGGGTGTGCAGAAAAACGATACGACAGGCGGAAAGAGCCCGAGAATGGATTGGGGGCAGCCATCAATTCGACGCCTGCTTGTGGTAATTTGCCCTCGCCTCGGCGGTGATCCGGGTAAAGTTCCAGTGTGAGCGCCGAACTGACGGCAAAAACCTGCCGGTGCTGCATGGTCATGCCCACTCCCTCGCCCGACGCCGCAACGTCGTAAATTCCCGGCAACACGTCATTGATCTGAAAATAACCAGCCGTGTCGGCAGTCGTGCAGTAAAACTGCTCCGCCCCGTACAGACAAACCGTGGCGCCGGCCACCGGGTTGGTACTGCCGTATTCGTACACATATCCATCGACCGTGACGCCGCCGAAGGGGAACAGGGCCACGTCGAGTAAAGTCAACTGGCCATTGACCAGTTGCACGGGTATTTCCGCCGTCTGGTAACCTGCCAGACTGACGCGCACGATCACCGCGCCCGATTGCAACTGGCCCATTTTGTACTGCCCGTTGGGCGCCGAAACCTCCTGCGTCAGCGGATTGCTGCCCAGTACCGTGACCTGGGCGCCCGAGAGCAAACTGCCCGTCGAGGCGTCGGTGACGGTTCCTTCGATCCAGCAGGCGCGCACGTAATTGGGGGTAATGATGTACAGTTCGCCGTCGCTGGTACCGGGTGTATTGATGTTCGAGGCGATAATCGTTCCGGAAGGGAAATAGGGGTACACGCCCCAGCAACCGCTGCTGCCGCCGCCGGAGGGTCCGTAGGTGTCGTAATTACCCACCTGCACGAGGTTGGCCGGGCGGGTAACGTCGACGATCGTAAAGCCGTCGCGGTACCAGGAGGTCACGGCGAAGTTGTTGTGAATGTAAGTGTTGTGCACCATCGAGCCGGAGCCGGGGTTGCTCTGGATTTTATCGAGGAACTTGATGTCGGACGGGTCGGAAATATCGTAGGCCGCCAGAAACGAGTTGTTGGTTTCGTCGGTCGTAAACACCGTCTTTTTATCGGCAGTGGGCCAGGTGTTGTGCGTAAAACTGTTGGGTGTTTGCTGGGTGGCCAGCACGACCGGGTTGTTTTTATCCGTGACGTCGACGATGGAAAAAATACCGGTATAAATATGCGCGCCGTACAAGGTATCGTTGTCGACGTACCCGTCGTGCACGTAACCCAGTTGGTTGAATTTGCCTGCATAGGTCGGATTATACGGGTCCGGGTTGAGGTTGAGAATCACCGGGCCACCGCTGAACAGGTTGCCGCCGTGCGCATAAAGAAATCCCGCCAGGGTATCGACGTGCAGGGCATGGGCGCGCTGGAGTTGGTTGTTAATGGCCCCGTCGCCGTAGTAACTATGGTAGGCCAGATTGGGCGAAGGCAGGTTGGACAGGTCGACGATCTGTACGCCCCAGCCGCCCTCGGACACGATGTAGGCGTAGTGTGAATAAGTTTTGATTTCCTTCCAGAGGTTGCTGGGGCCCGGTATCTGCACGATCTGCACCGGGTTGTCGGGGTCGGTGATATCGATGATGACCATGCCGTTGCGGGCGCCGACGAGGGCATATTCCTTGCCATCAGCCGTATAGCCCCAAATATTGGCCAGGGTTTGACCCGGAAAGGTCATTTTCGAGCGAAAGGTGTTATTGACGTTTTGGGCGGAAAGCGAAACGAGGCCAAGCCAAAGGAGGCCGGAAAGGAGTAAAAATCGGGACATGAGCGGAAACCGTTTTGGACTGTTCGAAAATGTGCCCGAATGTCGGGAAAATCAGGGCAAGACCAAGCCTCCGCTTGGCCAGAATCGTCAAAAGTAGATTGTTGGCGTCTCAACGGGGCCAGAAAGCATCTTCTGTATGCCTTATTTCACGCAGCTCGCCATTGCGCAGTACCACACCGATCACGTCGAAACGAATTTCCCATTCATACCCGATGCTCTCCATGTACACGCCGGCAGCACGGGCCATCAAATCCATTTTTTTGCTGGCCACGGCGCCTTCGGGCCCACCGAAACTGTCGTAGGCGCGGGTTTTGACTTCTATAAAAACCAGGATATTCTCCGGGCTCCAGGCGATCAGATCGATCTCGCCCCGCCCGCTTCGGAAATTCCGGGCGGCGATGCGGTAACCTTTGCTTTCCAGTAGCGCCGCAGCGTGTTGTTCGCCGAGGCGGCCGGTTTCGATGTGCTCTGCCATGTTCGATACTGCTGTGGAATGACAGCCTCGCTCTCACTCCGGGTACAACAAATACGGCTTCCGGACGGCCCTGAAAAATTCCAGTCCGGGTTGCCAGGAAGCGCGTATTTCGGCTTCCGAAGTACCAAGTTCGATTTGTTGTCGCAATTCCGGTGTACCGGCGAGCAGATCGAAGAAATTATTTTTCAAAAAAAACCGGCTTTTGTCGGGGTATTCGCAGTAGAAATCGAGCAGCCAGCGCAGGTCGATTTGCGTGCGGGAACGCAATGAATCCAGCGGTATTTGCCGCAAATCATAGCCAAAACAGCGCTGGTTGTCGAACAGCGGCGATTTCGATCCGGCATTGCAGCGGGGGATAAAACAAAAATCCTGCACCGGGAAATCCGGATGCCCGACGACTTGAAACGGCGTGTCGGTGCCCCGCCCCACACTCGCCGCGGTGCCTTCAAACAGACAGATCGAAGGGTACAGCAACACCGAACGCGAATCGGGCAGGTTGGGCGAAGGTTTCACGGGCAGGTCGTATGGGGTCCGGTGGTTGTAGTTGGCGCAGGGAATCACCGTCAGCGCCGGCCGGGGGCCTTTCCAAATCCAGTCTTCCCCGGTAAAATAAAGCGCCAGCTCACCTACCGTACAGCCATGCGACAAAGGCAGGGGCGCGATGCCTACGAACGACTCCAGTTCCGGTTCGAGCAGCGGCCCGTCAACGACATGTCCATTGGGGTTGGGCCGGTCGAGCACGATGAGCGGTTTGCCATTGGCGGCACAGGCTTCCAGCACGTAAAACATCGTGGAGATGTAGGTATAAAACCGCGCACCGACATCCTGAATATCGAAAATCACCACGTCGACAAATGCCAGATCGGCAGCCGAGGGCTTTTTTTTGCGGCCGTAAAGGGATATCACCGGGGTGCCGGTGCGCACGTCAAGACCATTGCGAACCTCTTCCCCGGCTTCTTCCTCTCCGCGAAATCCATGCTCCGGGGCAAAAATACGGGTGACGCACACCCCGCGCCGCAGCAGGGTGTCGAGCAAATGCGTGGCGCCCACCCGCGCCGTGGGATTGACGACCAGGCCCACCTGCTTGCCTTCCAGCAGCGGCAAATATTGCTCGAGCCGCTCCGCTCCCACCACCACGCGGGCAGCAGTTTCGGATTGGGCCGGCAAATGAAAATAAGACAGGCCGCACAGGCAAACAAACAAGACCAACCGGATCATCATAGGAAGGCAAATGTAATCGCCCGCGCGGAATCAGCCGCCGCACAGATTTTATTTTTCAAAACGGAATGTTTTATATTTGTCCGGATTTTTGTGTCATTTGAATAAAAGTCATGCTGGATTTGTTGAAAAAGATGAATTACAAGGGGCAAAACCCGGTCGTTGTGGTGCAAGCGCCCGACGAGTTTGCCGCCAATGTGGCCGCGGCCATCGCTCCGGAAGCGGCTGTTTTGACGCAAATGGATGCGTTGAAAAAATCGGCTTTTATGATCGCTTTTGTCACCCGCCAGGAACAAATCGATGCCCTGGCGCCGCGGCTGGCCGAACAGCTGGAGGGCGACGGCTTGTTGTGGCTGGCCTATCCCAAAGGCAGTTCCAAACGGTACAAATGCGACTTCAACCGCGATACCGGCTGGCAAATATTAGGCAAGCTGGGCTTTGAACCCGTGCGGCAGGTAGCTGTCGACGAAGACTGGTCGGCGCTGCGCTTTCGGCGCGTCGAATTTATCAAAACCATGACCCGCTCCTTCGCCATGAGCGAAAAGGGCAAGGAAAAAACCGGGAAATAAGCGCCCATGTACGCCATCATCGACGTCGAAACCACCGGCGGCCAGGCCCGCTTCGAACGCATCACCGAAATCGCCATCGTGCTGCACGACGGCGAGCGCGTCGTCGATACCTTTTCCACCCTGCTCAACCCCGAACGCAGCATTCCCTGGAACATCACACAACTCACCGGCATCACCGACGAGATGGTGGCCCACGCGCCGAAGTTTTACGAAGTCGCCCGCCAGATCGTGGAACTGACCGAGGGAAAAATCTTCGTAGCGCACAACGTGAGTTTCGACTATCATTTTGTGCGTGAAGAGTTTGCGCGGCTGGGTTTCGACTTCAACCGCAAACAATTGTGCACCGTCCGGCTGGCCCGAAAGGTATTTCCCGGCCTGCCCAGTTACAGCCTCGGCAACCTCAAACGCCACTTCGGCATTCACGCCGAACAAAGCCACCGCGCCCTCGACGACACCCTGGCCACAGCCCGCTTGTTCGAACTCATCCTCCGCGAACAATCGGCCGAAGGCAGCATCCGGCAATTCGTCAACCGGGGCGTGCGCGAAACCAAACTCCCGCCGGCCATCACGCTCGACCGATTGCACGAAATACCGACGGCCTGCGGGGTGTATTATTTTCACAACAGCGCGGGACAGGTGATCTACGTGGGAAAAAGCCTGAACATTCAAAAACGCCTGTTCGAGCATTTCAGCGACCCCACCGCCAAGGGCGAAAAACTGCGCGCCGGCGTGACCGACCTCAGTTTTGAAGTCACCGGCTCCGAACTCGTCGCCCTGCTGCTCGAAAGCGCTGAAATAAAACGCCTGCAACCGCCCGTCAACCGCGCCATGCGCAACCAGCACTTCGTGGGCGGCATTTTTGCCTATACCGACGAGCGCGGCTACCGTTGCCTGGCGCCGGGAAAGATCACGGCCCGGACCAAAAAAGGCCTCGAACTTGTGGCCGAATACCCCAAACTCGACCATGCGCGGTCTCATTTGCAGGCCGTGGTGCGGCAGTTCGAACTCTGCGACCGGCTTTGCAACCTCGATTTCAGCGGCGCCGCCTGCTTTCACTACAACATCAAACAATGCCGCGGCGCCTGCGTGGGTGAAGAATCGGCCGACGAGTACAACGCCCGCCTCGATCTCGCGCTGCTGGCCCTCGACAAGCGCCTGAGCGGCAGCTTTTTCCTTGTCGAACCCGGCCGCCGCGCGGGTGAAAACGCCATCGTCGGGGTGCAGGACGGGCGTTTCCTGGGGTTTGCCTTCGCCGACGCCGAAGAAGCCTACACTACCGAAGACCTGCTGGAAATGCTGCATTCGCCAGGCCCCGACCCCGACGCCGGACGGATCATTCGCGGCTGGCTGTCGGGGAAAAAGACGGTGAAGCTGTTGAAGTTTTGAGGGAGGTGTTCGGTTTTGGGACAGGTGTTTTTTTAGACAGGATTTACAGGATTTACAGGATTTGCTCTTCATTAGTCTGGCTACCCGGAAACCCTGGTGAAAAAAGTTTCACGCAAAGCCGCAAAGGCCGCCAAGGGACAAATACTTTGCGCGCTTTGCGACTTTGCGTGACATAAAATTTCTACGATTTCAGGCCGGACCGACTTGTGAGGCAGCTTCAATCCTGTAAATCCTGTCCAATAAAAACTCCTGTCCAACCAAAATACCTGTCGCGCCCCCCGTTCCGTCCCGTTTGGACAAAAACCATTCTTCTGCGCACTTCCATCTTGCAAGCCCCTATTTTTGGCCGGCCAAATCCACACAGCTCGCCTGCTCATGAAAAAATACACTTTCCTGGCGCTTTCCCTGCCGCTCAGCGTCGTTTTACTGGCACTCTTCCCTTTTGCCATAGAAGAAAAACCCTTCCATACGCCGGCAGAATTGCAGTTTTTTGAAACCCTGATGCGCGGCTCGGCACAGGGCCACGGCGCGGCGCCCGATCTGTTACCCATCGATTCCAACATTCTTTTTCCGACCTCAAAAAGCTGCGGCGGTTGCCACGGGCACGATCCCAATATGTTTGCCCTCATCACCACCGATGGCAAGGACGTCAACATTTACGACGACTGGCGCTCGACGATGATGGCCAACAGCGCAAAAGACCCCTTCTGGCGCGCCAAGGTGACCCACGAAATACTGGTCAACCCGGCCCATAGTCTCGAATTACAGAACAAATGCACCTCCTGCCACGCGCCGGCGGGGCACTATCAGGCCAAACTGAAACGCCACGAGGAATTTTACACCCTGGCCGACCTCTACACCGATTCGCTGGGCCTCGACGGCGTTACCTGCCAGGCCTGCCACGCCCAGTCGCCCCAACTGCTGGGTACCCTGAATTCCGGCAACCTGCATTTCGACACCAATTTTATCCGCGTGGCCTATGGCCCCTATGAATTCGCTTTCGCACCGCCCATGCACAATTTCGTGGGCATCACCCCGCTCTACGGCCCCCACATCGCCGACGGCGGACTTTGCGCCGGCTGCCATACCCTGATCACCGACGCCGTCGACCTGCAAGGCAACCTGACCGGGACTTCTTTTGTGGAGCAAGCCACCTACCACGAGTGGCTCAATTCGCGCTACGACAAAGAACACGACAACGTGAGTTGCCAGGCTTGCCACGTGCCGCAGATCAACGACGAGATCATAATTTCCGCTAATTATCAATTCCTTACACCGAAGTCGCCTTACGGTTTGCACGAACTCGCGGGCGCCAACGTGACCATGCTCAAACTCCTGCGCGACAACCGCCAGGCGCTCGATATCGACGCCGAGGCGGAGCATTTCGACAGCACGATCGCCGCCACCTTGCGCATGTTGCAGGAAAAAAGCCTCGACATTAGCCTTTCGGCCGCCGACCTGAACGGCGATACCGTACAGTTCGACCTTGGTCTGGTGAATAAAGCGGGGCACAAATTCCCCTCCGGCTACCCGGCGCGGCGCGCCTGGGTGGAATTTATTGTCAAAAATGAAACCGGTGAAACGGTGTTCCATTCCGGCCGCTACAACCCCGATTTCAGTCTGCCCGATGAAGACCCCAATTTCGAGCCGCACTACAACGTGATCAACCGCGCCGATCAGGTACAGATTTACGAACTGGTGCCGGGCGACGTGACGGGCAATTTTACCAACGTGCTCGAACGCTGCCACAGCGCTATGAAAGACAACCGCCTCGTGCCCTCCGGCTTTTTGCTCAGCGACCCTGCCTACGACACCACGGCCATCGTGGGAAGCGCCCTGAACGACCCGGATTTCAATTTCAGCGCCGATGGCCAGGAAGGCTCCGGTTCCGACCGCATTCATTACCGCATCCCGCTCGACGGCTATGCCGGCACGCTCACCGTCACGGCGCGGGTTTGGTACCAAAGCTTGCCGCCCAAATGGATGACGCCCATTTTTGAATGGTCGTCGCCCGAAATTGATTCATTCAAAGTCATGTTCGAGGCTGCCGACCGCAGTCCGATTCTGGTCGCAGAAAAAACGCTCGGTCCGGTCGCCGTTACCCCCGTTTCGAGCAAAACCCCGACGGAATCGGCGGTGCGCATCTCCCCCACCCTTTCGACCGATGGCCGCGTCGTGGTCACGACGGCGTCCGGGGTCACCCTTCGTTCCGTGCGCGTGTACGACGCCCACGGGCGCCTGGTATGGGATCGTTCGGCCGACAACACCATCTGGCTGCCGGCCGAACGGGGCGTGTATTATGTGGCGGTGGAAACCAGCAGGGGCCGGTTTATGCAAAAAGTGGCGCGGCAATAAGACTTACCGAAACCGCTCTGCCACCACCAGTTCCTTCGAACCGGGGGTGTAGGCATAAAAGCCTTCCCCGCTTTTGGCGCCCAGTTTGCCGGCGGTGACCATATTCACCAGCAGGGGGCAAGGGGCGTATTTCGGGTTGCCGAAGCCCTCGTGCAGTACGCGCAGAATGGCCAGACAAACGTCGAGACCGATAAAATCGGCCAACTGGAGCGGTCCCATGGGGTGCGCCATGCCGAGTTTCATCACGGTGTCGATTTCTTCCACGCCGCTGACACCTTCGTAGAGGGTATAAATGGCCTCGTTGATCATCGGCATGAGGATACGGTTGGCCACAAAACCGGGGTAATCGTTGACCTCCACGGGCACTTTTTCCAGCCGGCGGGAGAGGTCCATGATCTGTTGCGTCACTTCGTTCGAGGTGGCGTATCCGCGAATTACTTCGACCAGTTTCATCACCGGTACGGGGTTCATGAAGTGCATACCGATCACCTTGTCGGGGCGTTTGGTTGCCGCGGCAATTTTGGTAATGCTGATGCTGGAAGTATTGGTGGCGAGGATGCAACCTGCCGGGGCCATTTGATCGAGGTCGCCGAAGATTTTGAGTTTCAGGGTGACATTTTCGGTGGCGGCTTCCACGACCAGTTCGGCGTGTTGTACGCCCGCAGCCAGGTCGGTCTGGAAACTGAGCCGCGCCAGCGTCGCCGCTTTGTCCGCTTCGCTGAGGGTTCCCTTGTTTACCTGGCGGTCCAGGTTTTTGACAATGGTTGCCTGGGCTTTATCGAGTGCTGCCTGCGCGACGTCGACGAGTGTCACCGTGTATCCGAATTGGGCAAAAACGTGCGCGATGCCGTTGCCCATGGTGCCACCGCCGATAACTGTAATATTCTGCATGGTTAAAAATTGGTTGGTAAAGGTCGAAAGAGGGCTATGTCGGTCAATCTTGTTTGCCAGGTGGCGCAAAATGAAGTGCGGCAGCTGGGGTAACGCCCAGCACCGGATGCCATTCGGCCGCGGCATGGATGGACAAGCCGTTTTTGAGCAAAAAACCGGCGCCGAGCGACATGCGGCCCGGAGCGCTGCGCATACCCGCCCTCAATACGACCGATTCGATCGGGCGATACTCGATTCCGGCACGCACCTGAACGGGGCGTTCCAGATCTTTTTCTGCCTCCAGCAGCCACAACAAAGCCCTTGAACTGCGCCAGGCGCCGCCGATACGCACAGTTGTCGGCAAAATATCGTCGCCCAGTTTGATTTGCAGCGGGTTCTGGATACGGGCGCCGAGCCAGAGGTTTTTAACCGGTTCGGCCAAAACGCCCAGTCCGAAGCTCGCCGCGTTGGCGGAACCGTATTCCGGGGCAGCCACCCGATAGAGGTCGGCGCTGCCGCCAAAGGCAAATCTGGGGCTCAGTCGGCGGGCATAATTGAGTCGAAAACGTTGTTCCTGATACGCATCCGTGCCGTTGTGTGACAGGTCGAAAGCCGCGGCGCTGTTGCCGTCGATACGGGTGTAAGCCTGCAGGGTTGCCGTCGACCAGCCCTCCACGGTATACGGGAGCGCCGAGCCGGCCCAAATGCCCCAACCCTGCTGAAAAGCCGGGGCCGCCTCATTGGCCAAACCCGCGCCAAGACCCGGATAGGCAACACTGGCCCCGCCCATTGCGAAAGCGGGTGCGGGATCGAATGCCCGCATAAAAACCTGGCTGGAAGCCCCAAAGGGGCAGCAGGACAAGAGCAGCAGCCATCCAAAAAGGCGGTTCATTTGCATCGGGCGAAGATAGTGGCTCACTTACAAAGCGCGGGCTGGAAAGTTTAACCCGCCGCGGCGATTTCGTATGTTTTTCCTTCTTCGGCAGCCTCGGTATTCGGGAAAATCGCCCTGGCTTCGGCCAGATGTGCAGCGGTGTCGGCATAACGACCCGAAAAATGCCCCAGCAACAGGCGTTTCGCACCGGCTTTCCGGGCTATCTCCGCAGCCTGCGCGGCCGTAGAGTGCCCTGAAAGATCGGCTTCCGCCGTGTGTTCGGATAGAAACGTGGCTTCGTGGTACAGAAAATCTACCCCTTTAACCCATTCGGCCACCTGATCTGAAGGGGCTGTATCGCTGCAAAAGGCATAGGATAAGGGCGCCCGGGGCGGCAGCGTAAGTTCGTCGTTGGGCACAATTTGGCCACCCGGCAGCACAAGGTCCTGTCCGGCCTTGATGCCCGGCAACAGCGAATAGGGAATATCGTATTCGGTTATCTTCTCGGGGCGCAGGTTGCGGGGGCGTATTTTTTCCCGAAACAACCAACCGCAACAGGCTACCCCCCGGTGCGAAAGCGGAACGCTGAACACTTCCAGCAGCGTGTCGTCAAACACCCGGTCAAATGCAGTAGCCTCCACTACGTGAAAATGAATCGGATATGTGACCGGCACCCTGACGCCGCAAAGCCGCAGATTGGTTTCCACCAGTTCCTCCATTCCGGGCGGAGAATAGATATGGAGCGGGTTTGTTCGTTTTTTCAGGCACCAGGAGGTGAGCAAGCCCACCAGTCCGAACACGTGATCGCCGTGCAAATGACTGACAAAAATCTGCTCCAGCCGGTCGTAACGTACCTGAAAACGGTACATCTGCATTTGAGTGCCTTCGCCGCAATCGATCAGAAAAAGGCGGTTTTCGACCTGTAAAACCTGTGCGGTGTAATGCCGGCCCTGAAACGGGCCGCCGGAGCCATTGCCGAGGATAGTGAGTTGCATGGTTGGGTTTATTCGAAAAAGTCGAACAAATAACGGGGTTCGTATGGAACTCCCGCCTTGTTCAGGATACCCAAATATTCCTGCCTGAAATTTTTCCCGGCGTGATGTTGCTCTTGCTGTTCAATATATCGCGCTACCAACGGCACCTGAGAACGACTGTATGAAAAAGCGCCATACCCTTTTTGCCAGGCAAATTGCTGTGACGACAATCGCTGTTCATTAATGAAATGGTTGGATGACATTTTTATCACTTTCACCAGACTGGCAATTGACTGGTCGGGATGGTATCCAATCAAAATGTGTATGTGATCGGGCATGGCATGTATTCGCAAGAGTTTATGTCCGCAATTCTCCACAATACCAGTGATGTAACGGTGAAGTTCCTCTTTCCATCTTCTTTCGATGAGTGTATTTCTGTGTTTTACGGCAAAAACCAATTGGATATAAAGCTGCGTGTAGGTGTTGGCCATCGATTTTTGAAAATTTATTGTTTTTAAAAATCAATTTCATATGCCGAAAAATAAAAGGCAGACGACGATAAAAACCAGCAGGTGCGAAAATTAATTTCAACAAAAAACCATCAAAAAAATTGACTATCAAATACTTATGCAACAATAAACCATCGACATACGTTGTGCCGCGATGCGGCGCGCGGCGTCCTCGGGCGACCGACGGATGCTACATACGTTGGGCCGCGATGCGGCATGTGGCGTCATCGGCACGGCGTACGTATCCTACATACGTTGGGCCGCGATGCGGCAAAAATGGCATGTTGCAAATCTTAGTTAATGGTTACCTCATTACGGAAGTACTTCCTCGCCCTGCCGCATCGCGGCACAACGTATGTAGCATCGGAAGATAAGCGTGAGCGTAAAGCGCCGCATCGCGGCAAAAATGGCATGTTGCAAATCTTAGTTAATGCTTGCCTCATCACGGAAGTACTTCCTCGCCCTGCCGCATCGCGGCACAACGTATGTAGCATCGGAAGATAAGCGTGAGCGTAAAGCGCCGCATCGCGGCAAAAATGGCATGTTGCAAATCTTAGTTAATGGTTACCTCATCAACGGAAGTACTTCCTCGCCCTGCCGCATCGCGGCACAACGTATGTAGCATCGGAAGATAAGCGTGAGCGTAAAGCGCCGCATCGCGGCAAAAATGTATGTCCCCTTCTCTATTTCGGCCGCACCACCATCCCGCTCTTTCGACCGATTTCCGCGAGCGTTTCGTTGAGCTTCATCATAATTTTCATGTACCGCGTCCACAATTCGTCGTCCTGTTCCTTCTCGGCTGCCTGGATACGCGTTTTCATCACCTGGATCATTTTTTCGATTTTCCGAATCTTGAAAAGATCAACGGCCTTGCGGGCATCCAGGTCAAAGTTCTCTTCCGGCGGCTTCTGATTCTGCAGGGGATAATTGTACCGCTCTTCCCAATTGGGCGACAGTTCCCAAGCCGACGACATCAAATCCACCGCCAGTTCGCGCACCGCCGGATTGTCGTGCTGAAGGAAAAACTCCACATCGGGCGTGCGGCCCTGAAACATCAAATCATGGCACTCTGTCGCGATTTTACCGTACAGGGGGTTGTCGAAATTGCCCAGGGAATCCTCGATGTCTGCCAGAATATATTCCGCCACTGAAATGCCCTCGGGCAGGGTCTGGCAGCCAAATTGTACCAGCAGGCGGATGATGTCGCGCTCCTGATACTCGTCGCCGCGCGCCATGTTTTTTTCCCGCGGCCGCACGAAAGCGGGGTCTTCCACCGGCACTTCCGGGTTGGGCTGCGCATCGGGCGAATCGGAGGCGGCTTCGGGGGCGCGGGCTTTGCGTTCTTCCTGTTTTTTCAGGCTTTGGGTAATCAGCTTGTTGGTTTCCTCCACCAGCGCCGGTTCGGCCACGTCGAGCAGGCTGGCGCACTCTTTTTGATACACACTGCGCTTGATCGGGTCGGGGATGCGGGCGATACTGGCAACAATGTCTTTGACCAGGCTCGATTTTTTGATCGGATCGCCTTTGGTATCTTCCAGCAACAGCCTGGTTTTGAACAGGATAAAATCCTTTGCCTCCCGCGCCACGTATTC
>JAEUUU010000038.1 GCA_016787345.1 Saprospiraceae bacterium
GGGCGATAGCCTGTTTATCACCGGCAACTACCAGCCCCGCTACAACAGCGAGGAAATGCAACTCAAACTGCTCGACGTCAAACTGCTCAGCAGCATCTCCGGCACCCTCACCGAAAGCGTGACCCTCGATATCCCGATCGAGTTGCTCGATGACCGCCTGCTGGCCGAGATCGACCGCGTCTGCACCGAACACAAAGGCGCCCACACCCTCAAAATGCGCCTGCTCGACAACACCAACCGCAATGCGCTCAATTTCTCCGCCTCAAAACGCAAGGTAAACGCCGACTCGGATTTTGCAGCGGCGATGGAGCGGCTGGGCTTGGGGTGTAAGTTGAATTGAATCGCAATTTGGCCTAATTTTGTTGATGTGAAAACTTCCAAACGGTTGAAAAATGAAAAGCAATTTGATGCATGGCGAGAAACACCGTCTGGCGGGCGATTATACTGGCTTGATATAAGTGGAAGGATGGGATGGAGGGCCCGGTATGTAAAAGAAGTAGACCCTTTTGAAAATACAATTAATTTTCGTCAGGAAATTTATGATGAACATAACGTGTTAAGAGAAATTCCCAATTGACAAAGGGCACCAAAAATTATAAATCATGATCACCAAAAAAATAGTTGCAGATCAAATCCTTTCCTATCTCCAACACCAAATTACCTTGGAGGAATTGGTCGATTGGGCTGAAAACGCGTTGTTAAATGGCGATTTTCAAGAGACCGACATCAAGTTGCTTACCCCAATTATTGCCCGGCTGGGTGTGACAGACGTTAAATCTTTCGGCCTAAGTTGGGATGATTGTGAAAATATGATTCATCAACTTGGATACACGCTAAGTGTAAAAATGCTCGAAAGCGCAGCCTGAGAAGGTATTCTCGGTCATTTGGTTAATCCTCTATTGCTTCAATCCCCTGCTCTTTGAGTTTCGCCAATCCGTCTTTCATGGCTTTTACTTGTTCGGCAGGGTGCCCTTGCCATACAGTGACCTCTCCGACAACCTTGAATGGATGTTTTGACCGGTACGACAGGGTAGGGTTGCCCGGGAATTTTTTGTCTGTCAGATTGGGATCGTCTTCAATAGGGCCGGTCGGTTCTACCAGATATATTCTTTCACGCCCTTCTCCCAGGGCGAGTTCCGCCCCCCAAATGGCAGCGTCCAGCGTAGCGGTCAGGTAGATGTATTTTGCCTTGTTGTTTTGCCCGTAATTCGAGTCTTGTCCGGTTTCAATAAAGTCGCCTACGCGGAGGTCGGCTTTTGTGCCGTGGAAATATGTTTGTGCAAAGGGGCTTTGAGCAGTTGTATTCATGCCGTGACAGTTCTGGTTTTTGTGCAGTTTCAAAAATAAACTGAGAAACTAAAAAATCCAACCTGCCATCCCAAATAATACCTCACTGGCCCTTCGTGCCGCCACTCAAAACCGGCTCGTAGCCCGGTAGCAACCGCCACCTGCAAAAAAAATCCACGCGCCCCCTCTTGCGCCGCCGGATTTTTTTACGCTACCTTTGCATCACCGTACCAGTACGATAAAACGATGCAAAAAATTCTCCTGCTCGACAACTTCGACTCTTTCACCTACAACCTCGTAGATGCCTTCCGCCAGCTGGGTTGTTCGGTCAAAGTATACCGCAACACCGCCGACCCGGATACCCTGGCCTGCGAGGATTTCGACCTGCTCGTGCTCTCGCCCGGCCCCTCGGTGCCCCGCAACGCCGGCAACCTGATGGCTGTTATCGAGCGGTTTTACCAGTCGAAACCCATCCTGGGCGTCTGCCTGGGCCACCAGGCGCTCATCGAGTTTTTCGGCGGCAGCCTGGCCAACATCGCCCCGGTACACGGCAAATCCGTGCCCATCGAACACGACGGCCGGGGCATTTTCAGCGGTCTCGAACCGGGGATCGAAGTCGCCCGCTACCACTCCTGGGCTGCCGATACGGTGCCGCCCGAATTCGAGGTCAGCGCCCGCGCCGCCGACGGTACGGTAATGGCCGTCCGGCACAAGCGCCTGCCCATCGAAGGAGTGCAATTTCACCCCGAATCCGTGCTGAGTATGAAGAACTCGGCGGGCATGCGCCTTTTGCAAAACGTCGTGGCCGGCCGCCTCTCCGCCGGCAACCGCATTTACCACGAATTGTCCAAAAAACTGCAAACCGGCGCTCCGCTCGAACCGGCCACCCTGCGGGCTTTCCTCCGGGCCGCCGAAGAGGGCCAGTTGGCCGACGACCAGAAACAAATCCTGCTCGTGTCGCTCAGCCACCGCCTGCGCAACGCTCCCGAACTCAAAACCTTTATCGGGGCCCTGCTCGAATGTTCCGCCGCGCCGCAAAACCTGCCCGGCGCTGAGGATGCCGTCGACGTGTGCGGCACCGGCGGTTCGGGCCTGCCGCGCATCAATACCTCGACGCTTGCGGCCCTGTTGTTGGCCCGCGCCGGCCTCAAAATTGCCAAACACGGCAACCGCGCCGCGGCCGGCCGTTTCGGCAGTTTCGACCTGCTGGCCGAACTGGGCCTGCCCTTGCATTTTTCGCCCGAAACGGCCCGCCAAACGCTGGATCAAGCCAACCTGACCTTTTTATTCGCCCCCGAAATACACCCGGTATTCCGGCATTTCGCACCGGTGCGCGCCAGAATCGGCGTGCCCACGGTCTTTAATGTCCTCGGCCCGCTGGTCAATCCCGCCCGTCCTCGCCGCCAGTTCATCGGCACCGCTTTTGCCGACCTGATGGAGGTGATTTTCGAGACGGGGATCCGCCTCGGCAAAGAACACCTGATCGTGGTGCGCGGCTGGGACGGCCTCGACGAAATCTCGCTCAGCGCCCCCACGCGGGTGCTCGAATACCGCAACGGCCAGCGACTCGATTACGAGATCGGTCCGGAAGATTTCGGTCTTGAAGCCCTGCCGTTCAGCGCCCTGAGCGCACCCAACCCGGCCGCCAGTCTCGACATCGCGCGGGCCATGCTGGCGGGTGTGCCCGAAACCGACCATTACAAACTGGTGGCAGCCAACGCGGCATTTGTCTATGCCAGATTCGTGGAGCCGCTCCCGCTGCCCGAAGCCTATGCGAAAATGGAAAGGCTGCTGCTCGACGGCGCTTTGGGCGAAATGCTGACCCGTTACAAATCTTCCCTCGAACCTGCTGCTTTATCCATCGCCTGAAAAATGTCTTCCGTTCTCGATCAAATCGTAGCGCAAAAGCGGCAGGAAATCAGTGATTTGTACGCCTTGTGTGATTTCGAAGCCCTGCGCCGGAGCGTACAGCCCTCGACGCGCGATTTTTACGCCGCCCTGTCGGCCGCCCGCGCGGCTGCGCAGCCGTTTTTTATCGCGGAGTTTAAAAGAAAAAGTCCCTCGGAGGGCTGGATCGCGGAACACGCCGACGTGGCACAAAAAGTCGGGCAGTACCTCCGCGCCGGGGCGGGCGCCGTATCGGTGCTCACCGACGGGGCGTTTTTCGGCGGCTCGTACGACGATTTGCAAAAAGCCGCCGAGGCGCTGGCCGGCAGCCCTTGCCTGCTGTTGCAAAAAGACTTTGTCCTCGATCCCATTCAGATCTATCTGGCGCGCGCGGCCGGGGCCGACATCGCCCTGCTCATTGCCGCGATTTTATCGCCTGCCGAACTTGATTCGCTGAAAAAAACGGCTGAATCGCTGGGCATGGGCGTATTGGTGGAGGTACACGACCAGGAAGAATACCAGGCCATCCGGCAACTGGATTTTCCGGTGCTGGGCGTCAATAACCGCGATTTGAAAACTTTCCGCACGGCCCTGAACCGCGTCAATGCCCTGGCGCGGCAGGCCGACGGGCGCCTGCTGATCGCCGAATCGGGGGTGAAAACGTACCGCGATTTTCAGGCGGTAAAAAGCGCCGACGGCTTCCTGATCGGCACGGGGTTGATGGCGGAATCGGATTTGTCTGCTTCGTTCAGCGACCATTTTAAAACCGCCGGCCGCCTGTTGTTCAAAGCCTGCGGCATTCGCACGCCCGAATTGCTCCGCAACACCCGCGCGGATTTTCTCGGCGTCAATTTTTCACCGCGCAGCAAACGGCGCCTCGACCCCGACCGGCTCGCCGGACAGCCGATTCCCGGCCATGCCGTCGCGGTTTTTTATCAAAACAGCGCGGAGGAGATTCGGGCTACCCTCGACAGGTTTCCGTTCCAAATCGTGCAATTGTACGCCGGGGAACACAGCCCCGAGTTCATCTGTTCGCTGCGCAAAAAGGTCATCCTCGCGGCCAGCATTGCCACACCGGCCGACCTGGAAGCGCTGGAAACCTTTGCCCCCGACGTGGATTTTTTCATCCTCGACGGCGCGCGCCCCGGCAGCGGCCAACTGATCGAAACGGCCATCCCGACCGATTTTCCTTATCCGTTCCTGCTCGCCGGCGGGCTGCATGCCGGCAACCTCGACCGTGTTTTGGCTTTCGAACATTGCATCGGCGTCGATGTGGCTTCGGGCATCGAAACCGGGGGACTGATCGATGCCGGCAAGATCGAACAGATTGCCGACCGCTTGCAACAATTATCCCCCATCCTTCAAATATCCTGACGATGACTGCGACACAAACCTCTTTCCGCGCCGATATCCTCAACAGCGCCGAAGGCTTTTTCGGCCCCTACGGCGGCTGCTACGTGCCCGAGGTACTCCTGCCGGGCCTGCAGGAGATTGCTTCCGCATTTGACACCGCAAAAGACGACCCGGATTTTGCGACGGAACTGCAGGCGGTGCTGCGCGAGTTCGCCGGCCGGCCCACGGCATTTACACCCCTGCCTCGGCTCACGGCCGAGATCGGCGGTGCGCGCCTTTTTCTCAAAAACGAAGGGCTCAACCATACCGGCGCCCACAAAATCACGCATTGCATCGGTCAAATTCTGCTCGCCCGCCGGCTGGGCAAACGCCGCATCATTGCCGAAACCGGCGCCGGTCAGCACGGCTACGCCACGGCGGCGGTGTGCGCGCGTTTCGGGCTCGATTGCACGGTGTACATGGGCCGGAAAGACTACGAACGCCAGCGCCCCAACGTGTTCTGGATGGAATTGCTCGGCGCCAGTGTGGTACCCGTCGACGAGGGCAGCCAAACCCTCAACGACGCTGTCATTGCCGCGTTCAAAGACTGGGTGGCCCACCCCGAAGAAACCTATTACCTGCTCGGTTCGGCCGTGGGACCACACCCTTACCCGGCCATGAACACCTTTTTTCAAAAAGTGGTGGGCGAGGAAATCCGCCGCCAGTGCCTTGCCGAAACCGGCCGGCTGCCCGATTACTGCGTGGCCTGCGT
>JAEUUU010000058.1 GCA_016787345.1 Saprospiraceae bacterium
ACGATGCCGTCGCGGTCGGTATCGCAGGGCCACACACAATCGTCGTGCGAGCATGTGGTGTAGGCGCATACGTCTTCAAATTGCTGATCGTACGATTGCCGCAACTCCGCCACCCGGTCGAACATATAACTGACATTTTGCAGACCGCTCAAGCCCTCGCCGCGGTGGTAGGAAAAAGCCACGTCGACACTACGGGATTGCCCCGGCAGAAGCGTCCCGATTTTAGCGCTGGCCAGCGTACTGGCTGTTTGTGCCCAGTATGAATTTGAATTAGGGGCGGTCCAACCAATTGGATCATTCGGATCGTCTGTAAAATAATGATCGACAGGGAAAGCGAAAGGATTCGTAGGATTGTAGCCAGACCAGCCATAGGTTAGAAGAGAGCCGTCATTCCATCGCCCATTGAGAAAGTTGTAATACCCGGCAGGTAAATTGGGCTGAGAAACGGCATATGGAAAGATGCCGATCGAGGTATTGGACATGTAAATAGACTTGTACAAATCCGTATTTAGCATGGTAAGCGCCCCGACAGGCGGCCTCTCCATAAAGCCAGGCATCATATTGCAGGACGCCTCGGAATCAGGGTTAATCTTATAAACAAATACGGTTTGCAAATCCGCTTTTGTCCCTATGTAAGAGGATGGCGAGTAGCAACTCATGCCTCCGGGTTGCCAGATGCCCAGGATAAACGAATCCAGCGCCGTATTCCCACGGTTCACAATTTTGAAAGATTGGAAATACGTACTGTTCAAGACGTCGTTACCGATGCAATCGAGCGCCCAAACCGTCGATTGGATCTCGCAATCCAGATTTGAGCCGCCAGAGTTAAACAGCATCCACAACATTTCACTTACCGCAATATCCGGTACCAGCCCGTTCGGGTGTGGAAAATCGCCGTCGAAGGGATCGTACACGCCATCGCCGCCGCGATCATAAAAAGGCGCGAGCGAAGTCGTATCATTCGGCAATGGGAAGCCATTCATGATGACAAAATATGGATTGCCTTTGCCCGGCCAAGCCAATATCGCTCCGGCAGGTTCCTCGATTTGTTGATTGTCGGCATAGTCGGCGCGGTGTTTTTCAATTTCTGCCCGGCTTACCTTCCATATTTTGTTCCAATAAGCGCATTGTACCTGAGTCATGTTGGTGTCGGGCTGCAAAGGGCCGGGCAAGTAATGTTTCCAATAGGTAAATTCACTTGAGGCCGCCAGTTTCAGATTGCCCGCCGTATCGAGGCCGCCCAGCCAGAGGCCGCCGGTCCAAAGATTTAATTTCGGAAACGGCGAACCGTCGTAATCTGCAACGAAGGAAGTACTGCCCGTTACCTGTTT
Organism: Saprospiraceae bacterium; assembly: GCA_016787345.1. Taxonomy (GTDB): domain Bacteria; phylum Bacteroidota; class Bacteroidia; order Chitinophagales; family Saprospiraceae; genus M3007. The sequence continues at coordinate 1,332 of JAEUUU010000058.1, forward strand.
CGCATTGCCGTCGGCCGTCAATCTGACGCGCAGACGATTGCCGTGCAAAGTTTCTTCCGCCGACGGGGTTGTGCAGGGTGGACTCGGCGTTTGGGCGCCGACCGTCTCCGAAAACAGGAGCAATAAGACGAGGCATTTGACATACTGAACCATCTTTGATCCGTTTTTTTCCAAAAATACCAACCCCGCCACACTACTCGTCATAACAATGAGTGAAGCTTGTTTGCTGCCAGATCAACCCGCTTTCCCATCGATCAAACCGACCAATTTTAACATTTTTCCCCAAGCCCGCACCGTCCACATACGCCAATCCCGAAATCGTACGTTATAGCCACACTTTTTTGCTCCCGCCGGGTAGCCCAACACTAAACAATCTGCTAATCACCGAACCGATTTGACCCATTATGGCAAGCGCGAACTACAAAATCCTGCTCGTGGAAGACGACCAAAACTTTGGCGACGTACTGAAATCGTACCTCGAAATGCACGATTACAGCGTCACCCTCGCCACCGATGGCGTGCTCGGTCTTGAAGCCTTCCGCAAAAACGCCTTCGACCTCTGCATCTTCGACGTGATGATGCCCCGCAAAGACGGCTTTACCCTCGCCAAGGAAGTCCGCGAACGCAACGCCGAAGTGCCCATCATCTTCCTCACGGCCAAAACCATGAAAGACGACGTGCTCCAGGGCTTCAAAATCGGCGCCGACGACTATATCAACAAACCCTTCAATTCCGAAGAACTGCTGTACCGCATCCAGGCCGTACTCAAACGCCTGCACAAAAACGCCGACCCGCGCGACGAACAACGCGAGTTTACCATCGGCAAATACCATTTCAACTACCCGCTGCGCATCCTGACCCTTACCTCGGCCCGCGCCGGCGAGGAAAACCAGTGGAAACTCTCCCCCAAAGAAGCGGAACTGCTGAAAATGTTCTGCAAATACCTCAACGACGTCACCCCGCGCTCCGAAGCGCTGACCAAAATCTGGCATGAAGACAATTACTTCACCGCCCGGTCGATGGACGTGTTCGTCACCAAACTCCGCAAGTACCTCGCCAAAGACCCGGCCATCGAAATCGTCAATATCCACGGCAACGGCTTCCAACTGCTGGTAAAGGATATGGCGGGAGCCTGATTCGATTGATTCGATTGATTCGATTGATACGATTGATTCGATTGGCCGGCCCCTGCAAAGGAGGGGCGCCGAAAGTGGGTTGGTTTTTTGTCCCTAAATTTTGATTTGCCGAAATGAAGCAGCGAGTGTTTCGCTGCTTCATTTCGTTTATTTGCACCACTAAATCCCAACTATTTCCAATCACCTCCCCTCCTTTGCAGGGGCCGGCCAATCGAATCAATCGTATCAATCGAATCAATCGAATCAATCCCATGTCTTTGCAGCGTCTTTTTCAAAAATACACGGGCAAACTCCGCAATCTGAAAGCGGTTTACGTGGTCAACAACCTGCTGAACGCCGACCGGCTGCGGCACAACCGCGAATTGTATCGCCGCTACGGGTTGCGCAAGAGCATTTTCAGCCCGATCGGAAGCGGCGATTTTAAAGACAAACACCACGCCGACATTCCCTGGCTCGACCGGCCCGGCGCCATGGAGGCATTGGAGCAACACCCTGATTTTCGGCAGTTTTCAGCCGAATGGCAGGCCGCGGCGCGGCAATTTGTGGAAAAAGGCTATCTGGTGCTGCGCAATGTTTTCCCCGTCGAAGATACCGACGCGCTCAACGCCGAGGTCGACCAGTTGGTGCAATCGGGCAAAGTCGGTTACAATTATACCGGCCGGAAAATCACCAACCTGTGGGAAACCAGCCCGCTGGCCGACCAGCGTTTTTTCCGCCATCCCGAACTGCTCCGCTTCCTGTCTTTTCTTTTGGGCAAAAACGTCATACCCTTTCATACGCTCAATTTTACCGTCGGCAGCGAACAACGCGCCCATTCCGACTCGATCCACATGACCACTGAACCGCCCGGCTACCTCATCGCCGCCTGGATCGCGCTGGAAGATTGCAGCCCGGAAAATGGGCCGCTGTTCTACTACCCCGGCAGCCACCGGCTGCCCTACGTAATGTCCGACGATTACCATGCCGGCAACACGGCTTTCACCATCGGCGCCGACAGCAACCGCCGCTACGAAGACCGTATCGAGGCTTTGATCGCCGAAAAAGGGCTGAACAAAGAACTTTTCATCGCACAACGCGGCGATGTGCTCATCTGGCACGCCAACCTCCTGCACGGGGGTAGCCCCATCGCGCGCGCCGGCGCCACCCGAAAAAGTATGGTGTGCCACTATTTTGCAGAGGGCGTAATCTGTTACCACGAAATTTCGCAACGGCCGGCACTGATGAAGTTGAAGTAAAGGCGACATTTTCAACTTAAATCGCCGCAACGCCATACCACCCCGGCCAGATACCGCGTTTGTGGGAAAATCCGCCGCTTGCGCTGCCAAACGGAACAAGTGCCTACCTTTGCGGGCTGATTAATCAACACTCAAGCATGAACTACCTACGATTTGGGGCGATACTCGCCGTTATTTGCTGGATGCACACCTCGGCCCTCGCGCAAATGCGCGGCTGGGAAGTCGGCGGCTGGGCCGGCGCCTCCAATTATTTCGGCGACCTGAATACCAACTGGCGCCTCAACCGCCTGCACGCTCACGGCGGCATCGGCGCGCGTTACAATTTCAACGACCGCCTGGCTTTCAAACTCGGATTCAACGCTGGCGGCATCAGCGCCAGCGACAGCGATTCGAAAAACGTGTACGAGCAACGACGCAACCTCGACTTCCGCAGCCTGATCTTCGACGGCACCGCGCAATTCGAATTCAACTTCCTGCCTTATGTGCACGGCGATCGCGAACTGTGGTTTACACCCTATCTCTTCCTGGGCACCACCTTCTTCTACTTCAACCCGCAGACCGAGTACGAAGGCAAAACCTACAACCTGCGCGAACTGGGCACCGAAGGGCAGTTTCAGGGCGAAGAATACAATACCTCCCAGGCGGCGCTCGCCTATGGCTTCGGTTTCAAAACCGACCTCTCCTACCGCTGGAGCATCAACGTCGAACTCAGCGGACGCCGACTGTTTACCGATTACCTCGACGACGTGAGCGGCACCTATGCCGACAACCGCGACATCCGGGCGCAACGCGGCGAAATCGCAGCCGCCCTGGCCGACCGCTCCGTCGAACCCCGAATCGGCGACCCGGGCCGCCAGCGCGGCAACGGCAAAAACGACGATATGTACGCGTTCCTCAACGTCGGATTGTTTTACTATTTCGGTAGCATCCGCTGCCCGGGTTTGACCCGCTGACCCGCCTGCACCGGACCCTCACCGCTACGGCCGGAATACTCGTCGAAAGTATTCCGGCCGTTTTTTATTCCCCCGGTTACTTCACCCGCGTTAATGTTTTCCCAAATCCTCCCAGGCAACCGGCGTTTCCTTTTGTGTCATCTATTTTTGACAAATCATTCCTGAATCCTTCTACCCTTCTGTAATGCGACACCTTTTCCTTTTCCTTGCCATCTGCTGCTCCTCTCCCCTTTTTGCTCAAAAATTCACCCTCAACGGCACGCTACGCGACTCCTCGGGCAACAAACCGCTCGAATTTGCCACCATCCTGCTGCTCGCCGACAGTGCCCCCGACTCAAGTGGCGCCCCGGCGCCCCGCAAACCACTCAAATCAGCTTTCTCCGATTCGGACGGCAAATTCCGTTTCAGCAACCTCGATACCGGCCTGTACCGCCTGGAAATTTCGCTCTTGGGCTACCAGCCGTTTACACAAAGCCAAATTGAACTTTCCGACAACAAAGACCTGGGTATTATTTCCATCGCCGCGGCCGACAATACCCTGCAACAGGTGACCATCACGGCCGCCAAACCCATTCTCGAAGTCAAAGCAGACCGTATTGTCTTTAATGTTGAAAACGACCCGACAGCCGCGGGCAGTACCGCCATTGAAACCCTGCAAAAAATCCCCTTCGTGACGGTCGACCAGGACGATAACATTCGCCTGAAAGGCAAAACAAACTTCAAGGTTCAACTCAACGGCCGCAACACGGGCCTCTTTGCCCGCAACCCCAAGGACGCCCTGCGCTCCTTCCCGGCCAGCGCCATCAAACGCATCGAAGTCATTACTTCACCAGGCGCGCGCTACGACGCCGAGGGCACCGCCGGCATCATCAATATCGTGACGGCCAGCCGGATCGCGGGCGTCAACGGCAGTTTGTCGTCGGGCGTCAATACGCTCAGCCAGCACAATGAAAATGCCTCGGTCAACGCCAAATTCGGTCGTTGGGGCATTTCCAGTTATTTTGGAATTGGCGGCAATCGCAACATCCGCAATTCGATCTTCAACCGCACCAACTATATCCCCACCGACCTGTACCTCGACAGCCGCTATGCAGAGGGCAAAACCCGCAACTATTATTACTACGGCAATCTGGAAATCGCCTGCGATATCGATACGCTCCATTCGGTCAGCGCTTACATCAATGCTAACGACGGCAGCTACCGGGGCGATGACGAAACGAATTACCAGGGCTTCAACGCCGAGCTTTTACCCGTGGAACAAGGCCTGTTTATCAATCACAATGAAAATACCTGGCCCTCGACCACCTATGGTTTTGATTTTGTCAAAAAATTCAAAAAACCCGAGCAGGAATTCAGCATCTCCACCGCCCTCGAACAAAGCCGGAGCAAAAACACCTCTCAAAATGATCGCCTTTTTTCTCTCGGAGGCCCCAATACCAGCGCGCGTTTTATCAATCGACAACCTGAAGACGAGTTTACCGCGGAGATCAATTATACCCACCCCATTAAAAAAGACCAGTCGTTTTCTTTCGGCGCCAAAACCATTCTGCGGCGGCTGGAGAACGATTACCGGCAGGAGACGCTCGACTCGCTGAGCGGCGAATTTGCCGTTTTCCCCGAACAAACCGGCCTGTTTCAGTACAATCAGGACATTTGGGGCGGCTACACGGAATACAGCTGGAAACGCAACAAATGGTCAGTACGGCCGGGACTTCGCTTCGAATACACCAAAATCTACGGCGAACAAACCAGCCAGACGCCTTTCACCAACGAATACCCTGCTCTGGTGCCCACGCTCAACCTGTCGTACAAAATTACCGAAAGCAAAAGCCTGCGCCTGGGCTACTCGCGCCGTATCCAGCGGCCCGGCGTGTGGTACCTGCGCCCGCAACTCAACAGCGCCGACCCGCGCAACACCAACATGGGCAACCCGCAGTTGCTGCCCGAGTTTACCCACAATGTGGAAGTCGGGCTGGATATTTTCAAGGGCGGCCGCAACCTGAGCATCACGCTCGAACAGGGTATTACTTCCGATGCCATCAACAGCGTCACTACGATCAATGCCGAAACCGGCGTCGCCACAACGACCTACGGCAATTTCGGTAGCAACAACCGCACGGCGCTCACCCTCTACGGCTCCGGTCCGATCGGCAAAAAACTGACTTTTTATGCCAACGTCACGCTCGCGTACGAACTGCTCGACGGTCTGGCCGGTACCGCTCAATACCGCAACGACGGCATCACGGGCAATTGTTACGGCAACCTCCAGTACAATATCGGAAAAGGTTGGCGCATTCAGGGCAATGGCTGGTGGGGCGTCGGCAACGTGACCCTGCAGGGCCGCAGCAACGGCTGGTACAATTACCAATTCGGCATCAACAAATCCCTGTTGAAAAACAAAACGCTGCGCCTGGGCCTGCTCGCCGATCAATTCTTGCTGCGCGACCGCGTTTTCACCAACAGGGTGGACGACCCCGGCTTTTCCACCTATTTTGAAAGCAGCCAACCCGCCCGCGCAATCCGGTTTTCTGCATCGTGGCGTTTTGGCAAACTGCGCGAAAACGTGTCGCGCAAACGCGGGGTTTCCAATTCGGATCAAAAAAGCGGCAGCAGCGGCGGCCAGTGAGCGGCGAAGCCAGCCGATTAACATTTCACGCAGCGGGAGAGGCTGTCTCACAAGTCAGGCCGGCCCAAAATCGTAGAAGTATTATTTCACGCAAAGTCGCGAAGCACGCAAAGCATTTGCCCCTTGGCGGCCTTTGCGACTTTGCGTGAAACTTTATTCGCCGGGGTTCGTGTGCTCACAGCCTCCCGCTGCGTGAAACGTATCATCAACGACGCTTACTGCTTCCGCTTTTCGTATTCGCGCAGGTCAAGTTCCGCCTTGGCGCTGTCGCCCATAGCCATGTAGGCATTGCCGCGCGCGGCATAGGCGCGTTCGAAATTGGGGTCGATCTGCAACGTGCGGTCGAAGGCTTTGACGGCTTCGGGCAGGTGCCCCATGTTGTACAACGAAAGCCCCAGATTAAAGACCTGTTCGTACTGATCGGGGTATTGTTCAATGTATTTGCCCAGGTCTTGCACCGATTTTTCGTATTGCCGTTTGGCGCCGTAGAGGCTCCCACGGTATTTGTACGACTCCCAGAGTTCGGGGTTGATTTCCAGCGCTTTGGTGTAATCTTTAATGGCTCCGTTGAGGTCTTTGTTTTTGGCCAGGGCATTGGCGCGGGCTTCGTACAGGCGACCGTTTTGGTGGCTGCCGTTTTCGATGGCGTGGTTGACGACGGTGAAGGTGTCTTTCCAGATTGTGATTTGACGTACGGCGTAAAAAATCATGGCGGCCGTCCAGACACCCACCGCGGCGCGCAGCAAACCGGAAGCGCCCGGCCAGCGTTCTGCAAGGGCCGGCAAGCCTTGTGCCAGGGCAAAGAAGATACCGATCATCGCCAGGTAATTGTAGTGGTCGGCGCAGAGCTCGAAGGTGCCCATGGAGCGGAAGGGCAGCATGACGCTGATATTGGCAAAAAAGAACAGGATGCCGAACACCAGGTAACGCGCGGAATTGCGCCAGCGCCAGGCAAAATACAGCACGGCAGCCAATACAGCCGGTGCGACCCAGTACGTCCAGGGAAACTGGCCGTTGACTTTTTCAAAACCGTAGTAAATATTCAGTTTGAGCGGGAGCAGGTATTTGCCCCAATACAGCACCGGCGTATAGCACAACACCAAAAAGCGGTCGAGCAGCGAGTAATTGTTCCCGTTGGCGTCCATGTTCATGCCGGCCGCCATACGCGAGTACACCGTGAGCGCGCCGAAGAAAAGCGCGATGGCAAAAAAAGGTGCGTAGCCCATGATCCGCTTGCGGTCGAGCACCGGCCGGCCGGTCCACCAGTCGAGCAGCACCAGTACCAGCGGCAGGGTTACGGCGGCGCTTTTCGACAAGCAGGCGAGCACAAAAGCCGTAAGGGCCAGGGAGTAGGCGCGTTTTTCTTCGGGCTTTTCGGCATAATCGAGGTACCAATTGCACGACAAAAGGAAAAACAGGGCGTACAAAGGCGTACTAAAACCCGCGATCCAGGCCACCGATTCTACCTGAATGGGATGAATGGCAAACAACAGCGCCACCCAGAACGCCGTGCCGCGCTGGCCGCTGATTCGAAGTATCAGTTTTCCTACGAGATACACGTTGAACACATGCGCGCCCAGGCTGAGCAAGTGGTAAAGCACCGCATTGTCTTTTCCGAGCGCATAGGCAATTCCGTAAAAAAGCCAGGTGATCGGAGCGTACATGCCCAGGTTGAAATGGGTAAAGGGAGAAAAACCGACCACTGCCGGGTTATCAACGGTGGCGGTATGGTCGTCGATGCCCAGAATCTCATTGCGGAGGCCCGTGCTGAACACCACAAAAGCGAGGATGATCGGAATCCAGGTTTGCCAGTCGAAGCCGACGCCTGGGTCGGTATCCGGGGTCCGGGTGGCTGATTTGGACGGATTTGTATTTTTCTTTGCCATAAATTGTCGTGCGAAGCGGAAAAAGTGCGGCGAAAATACAGCGTTGCACCCGGCAGAAGAGCAGAATTTTTTATAGTAAACACCATTTTTGCCCCGGCTTCGGTAAGCAGCGCGCTTCACACACATTGCGTCTTGGCCAAAAATCAATCATCAAAATCAGTTTCTACCATGCAAAAGTTGACCCTCCTATTTGTCGCGATCCTGTTTTCCGCCCTTTCCGCAAATGCCCAGTACGGCGGCCCGCGTTTGTTTCTCGACATTCCCGTGATTTATTTCAATGCCCCCGATGTCGAGAACATTGGCAAACGCCTGGGGGTTGGCGCCGAGACTGCCTTCAACGTTGGCACCCACTGGAGCGTACTTCGAATCGGCGGCGGCGCAGCGGTGACGGCCGACCCGAATGCCGATGATTTCGGCGCTTCTATCATCACAACGCCTTATGCCCTGCTCGAGGCCGGCGCCGGCATGTATCGTTCCAACGGCTCACGTTGCGCCAAAACCCACCAAAATGCTTTCACCGCAATGGGTAAAGTGGGTATGCGCTACAATTTCAACAACAAAATCGCTTCCGAAACCGACACCAAGGGTTTCATCGATTACAGTATCGGTGTCGAGTTCGGACACTTCTTCATCCGCGATATTTTCAAAAACTACGAGGTTTTTCTGCGCTCCAACTATTACACGCAGTCCAAAACCATCTCCGCCGATTTTGGCTTCAAAATGTTCCTGAATCTGCGGGCCGGCGACCGGTAACTGGCGGGAGAGGGTATTGCACGCAGGGGCGCAGAGGGATGAGTGTTTCACGCAAAAGAGGGGTTTTATTGCACGCAGAGGCGCAGAGACACAGAGGGATGAGTGTTTCACGCGAAGAGCGCAAAGGAGCAAAGCGCGCAAAGGGTTTTGTTGCACGCAGAGAAGTTTCGCGCAGAGACGCAGAGACACAGAGGGATGAGTGTTTCACGCGAAGAGCGCAAAGAGGCTAAGCGCGCAAAGGAAGAAGCCATGACTTACCAGCAAAAACTCTGCACCTCTGCGTCTCTGCGTGCAATAAAAGCCTTTGCGCGCTTTGCTCCTTTGCGCCCTTCGCGTGAAACTACTCTGCGTGCCCCCTCCCTTTGCGCGCTTTGCTGCTTTGCGCCCTTCGCGTGAAACCCCTCTGCGCCTCTTCTCACGCATGAGCCGTCTGCCGTTTCAGCAGCCCAAACCCGACCCAGGTCACCATCGCCAGTCCAGCCAGCATGTACCACAGCGTATCGAATCCCCAGGCGGCTATGACCTGGGTTCCGAACAGCGGCGCGATAATATTGGCCAGTGAGTAGGCCATCGTGTACAAAGCCATGTATTGTCCCTGATTGCCCTGTTTGGAAGCCCTTGAAAAAGCAAAGTTGCTGCTGAATGGCATCACAAACATTTCCCCGAAAGAAATCGCCAGGGTAAATACCAGCGCGGTAACCAGCCCGCCCGGCGGAAAAACGAAGGCCAGGTACGCCGCCGCATAAAGCACCAGCCCCAGCCGCACGTAGTCGAGCCCGTGTCGTCGCCCTTCGATCTGGTAGATCATCGGCATTTCTACCAAAAACACCAGCAGCCCGTTCAGTGCGGATACGAGACCGATCTTTGCGGTATCCCATTGATAGGCTTCGGCAAAAAAGACCGGCACCGTCCACAGGATTTGCATGAATACCAGGGCCCCGATCAGGGTAAAGATGACGAAGGTCAGGTACGTGCGATCGCGATAAGCCGACACCTGCGTGCCCGGCTCGGCTTTCTTTTCTTCCTGTTCTTCTTTTTTCTCCACCGGTTGGGGTTTCAGCCAGCGGATTAGCAACAGCGCTGCCAGCAGGCAGGTGAGTCCGTCGGCCCAGAACAGGTAGTTCCAGCCCAGTTTGGCCAGGGGGCCACCCAATGCCGGCGCCACGGCCCAGCCCAGGTTGACCGACATGCGGTAGAGGGAAATGGATCGCGTACGGTTCTCCGGCGTGCAGTGTTTCGAGATGGCGACCGAGTTGGCCGGCCGGAATGCCTCCGAAACGACGCTCATGACAAATACCGTGGCACACAAGGCCCAGAAATCGCGCAGCACCATGAGCAACAACAAAATCAGGCCGTTCAGTACCAGGCTCCAGAGTTGTACGTGGTAATACCCCCAGCGGTCGGTCAGGCGCCCGCCAACGTAAGCCCCCAGCAGCGCGCCGGCGCCAAAGCAACCGGTCACGTAGCCGGTTTGGCGAATGTCGAAGCCGAGCTCTTTGTGCAAATAAACCGTCAGGAAGGCAATGACCATGGCGCCGCAGCGATTGATCAGGCTCACCATGGACAACAGCCAGATCGTGGTCGGGATACCGCTGTAAGCGCCGCGCCAGTGGGTGTATAATCGGAAAAGCATAACAGGAAACAGACAGGGAAACAGGGTGAAAAGGATACACTTGCCAAACGAAAAACTGATCGGTCGGCTGAAAAAGTTTCCTGCTGAAAGAAAATTTTGTAAATAATATAAAACGCCGACTGTGTAAACACAGCCGGCGTCGTTCATACAATAGAATGGATTAGCTTATTGTCTGGTGTTTTCAGATTGATCTAAGGCTGCGCTAATGTCGAAACTTCGTTGCTTTGCACAAATTAATTTTTACCGCTTGCTCAATTTTGACAACCTGCTATATCCCCCAGATGATTTATGTTGAAAACGGATCGCCTCTTCCTCGTCCCTGCTTCCGTCGGCCTGCTCGACGCTGCCGCCAGCGGCGACGACGCTGCCCTGTCGGCCCAGTTGGGCGGAGTCGCCCTGGCCCGCCAATGGAGCCATTTTCCCGAAGCCCTGGCCTGGATGCGCGACTATCTGCGCGAACACCCGGATGAGTTCGGCTGGTGGTCCTATTTCATCGTTCACCGCGACGATGTCCGGCTCATCGGTACAGCAGGTTACAAAGGCCCACCCGCACCGGGCGGCATACTCGAAATCGGTTATGAAATCGACGAACAATATCAGGGGCGCGGACTGGCCACCGAAGTAGCCGCCGCCCTGATCGAGCGCGCACGTGCCCACGACAGCGTTACCACGGTCGTAGCGCACACCCTGGCCGAGGAAAATGCCTCGGTCGCTGTGCTGAGAAAACTGGGATTCTCCTTTTCAGGGGAAGTCATCGACCTGCACGATGGCAAAATCTGGGGCTGGCAATTGCCGGTCCGCTAACTATTGCAAGGCCCCGCAGCCGACTGCTTTTTTGTACAAAGCCTCCTTGGCGCGGTGCAGGCGGGCCTTGACGGTACCGAGTGGCAACTGTAATTGCCCGGCCATTTCTTCATAACTGAGATCCTGATAATAGCGCATGTCGATCATCGCCTGATGATCGGGGCTGAGCTGCCGCAACAGGTTTTGCATCATGCCGATACGTTGCAGCCGGATCAATTGCTCTTCAGGGCCGGGCGCCTCTGCGGGTATTTGATGCAGCAGCAAGCCCTCGGCAAGGCTCTCTCCGCCGTCGCCGGCCGCCTTGATGCGAACGCGTTTGCGGCGCGCATGATCGATGCAATTGTTGAGCGCAATACGCATCAGCCAGGTGCTGAACGCATGCGTGGGCGCATAAGCGGCAAGCCTGCGAAATGCCTTCCCAAATGCCTCCATCGTCAGGTCGGCGGCATCCTGCGCATTGCGCGTGCGCTGAAACATGAGCTGAAAAACGACCGGGCGATACCGGCGCAGCAAGGTGGCATACGCCTTCTGGCAACCGGAAATGGCGGTTTGAACCAATTGGTAATCTTCACGGGCCCGCTCGGAAAAATGCGCGGGAAGGCTGGGAGAAAAAAAGGTTACGTCCATGGATTAAGCGTTTTTCCGCGGTTTATTAGCGTAAAAGGGACAAACAAGGCGTAGTATAAGCCCATCAGGGCATCCAGGGCCGGCAACCAGGGAACAAGTCGCCGCTCGCCCCAAAGGGTACAAATCCGCCCCCCCAGTAACCACACCGTACTCTGCCTCAAAAAGTAGCCCCCAAGCACATATTCCGTGCCAAAACCTGCCAACAACAGGCCAATACCCAGTCCGTAATGCAGCACCTGCGACAACGCCGTCGCGCCCAGCACGAGCCGGTGGAGGGGCCGGTAACTCGTCCCTGTGCTCAAATGCCGCCTTTTTTGCCTCAGCCACGACTGCCAGTCGCTTTTTGCCGGGGAAAAAACAAAAGCCTTCGGTGCAAAACACAAGACCGTATTCCCCGGTGTTGCCGCGGCGTTTACCAAAAGATCATCGTCGCCCGAGGCCAGTCGTTCGTGCGATGCAAAGCCCCCGACCCGTTCAAAAAGCGGCTTCCGCCAGGCCAGGTTGCGCCCGACGCCCATGTAAGGCATTCCTGCCAGCGCAAAACCGCCGTATTGCAGGGCCGTAACGATCGTTTCGTAGGTCGCCCAACGGTTCAAAAAACCCGGTTCGGGTTGCACCGGGCCGTAGCCCAGCACGATCTCGACCCTCGGGTCGGCAAAGGCGCGGGTCATCTCTTTCAGCCAGTGCGGACCGGCCGGCCGGCAGTCGGCGTCGGTGAATACCAGCAGTTGGTGTCGGGTTTCGGCGATACCCCGGGCCAGGGCAGCCTTTTTGCCGGGCAAGTTTTTTTCCGACAGGCGGATGCTGCGCAAACGAGGGTATTTTTTTTGAAAAAAAGCCAACACAGCGGCCGTATCGTCGGTGGAGGCGTCGTCGACGACGAGCACTTCAAAATCGGGGTAGTCCTGTTCCAGTATGGCGCCAAGGTTCCTGCGCAACAGCGGGGCGGCGTTGCGGGCGCAGAGAAGGACGCTGCAAGGAGGTTTTTTTTCAAGGTTTTTGGGGATAAAAGGCCGGTAAAAGGCCAGACGAGCAAATACGCCCCACCATACCGCCAACTGCACAGCGGTAGCCAAAAGAAAGATCAACAGAAAGACAAGGGCCGGTGACACGCGGCAAAATAAGGGCATCAAACGCCTATTCCCTGAAATTTTCCGCCTCCGGCAATCGGCAATCCCGCCAGCGTCTCGCACCTTTGCGCCGAACCTTTTTTCCGTCTCTATTGAAAAAAATCATTGTCGCCATCGACGGGCATTCGTCCTGTGGCAAAAGCACCCTGGCCAAAGCACTGGCCAAAACCCTGCACTACGCTTATCTCGACACCGGCGCCATGTACCGCGCGGTGACCTTGTATTTTCTCGACAATCAGCTCGATTACAACGATCCGGCCGCTGTGGAAAAAGCCCTGGGCGAAATCCGTATTCACTTCGAGCGCGTCGACGGGCAAAACCACACTTTCCTCAACGACCGCGACGTAGAGCGCGCCATCCGCGAACTGCGCGTCAGCGAGCACGTGAGCCCCGTGTCGGCCATCCCGATGGTACGCCGCGCCATGGTGCGACAGCAAAAGGAAATGGGCAAACGCCGCGGTATCGTCGCCGATGGCCGCGACATCGGCACCGTGGTGTTCCCCGACGCCGAACTCAAAATTTTCCTCACCGCCGACGCCGACGTGCGCACCAGCCGCCGCCACCTCGAACTGGCCGCCAAAGGCATCGACGCCGAATGGATCGACATCCGCAACAACCTGCTCGAACGCGACCGTATCGACTCCACCCGCGCCGACAGCCCCCTGCGCCAGGCCGACGACGCCATCGTGATCGATAACACCCTGCTCTCGGAAGAAGAACAACTGGAAAAAGTGATGGAACAGGTGAGGAGAGTGATGAGCGATGAATGATAAATGATAAATCATGAATTAATTCCGATCGTAAAAATTCATCATTCACATCATTCATCATTCATCATTATAAATGTTTCGCTTAATCAATCACCTGATAACGCCCGGGGAGCGCCGGGTCGAAGCCTTGCGGCAGTGGCCGTCGGCGGCTTTGGGACGAGGCGTGGATATCGACATTTACCTGCCGCCCGATTACGGCCGGACGAAATACCGCCGCTACCCGCTGGTGTTGTTCAACGACGGGCAAGACCTGCCCCGCGCTGATTTCGACACCGTCCTCCGGGCCCTCGATCGCGGCCGGCTGGCGCCCTATTTTATCGCCGTGGGCGTGTATTGCTCCGCCGACCGCATCCGCGAATACGGCACCGCCCACCGGCCCGACTACAAAGGGCGGGGCGACCGCGCCGGGGTATACCGCGAATTTATCATCCGTGAATTGTTGCCGCATCTGCGGGAACATTACCGTTTGAGCGAGCGCCGCGAAGACACCGTCATCGCCGGATTTTCCCTCGGCGGCCTCTCCGCCATCGACATTGCCTGGGCGCACCCCGAGATTTTCGGCGGCGCGGGCGTGTTTTCAGGCTCGTTCTGGTGGCGGCACAGCCCGGTCGATCCCGCCGACCCCGATGGCGGGCGTATTTTTCACGAACTGCTGCTCGACACGCCGCCCCGGCCCTGCGACCAGCGCTTCTGGTTCCAATGCGGCACCCTCGACGAGGCCGAAGACCGCAACAACAACGGCGTCATCGATGCCATCGACGATACGCTGCACCTTATCGAAATACTCCGGCAGCGCGGCTATGGCGACGACCGCGTCCGCTACTACGAAGTGGCCAGCGGCGAACACAACCCCGAAACCTGGGGCCATGCCATGCCCGATTTTTTCCGCTGGATGATGTGAGGGTGTACTGAACGCCGGGAGGGTTTCTGTACGAAGTTGATGAGGTTGATAAGGTTTATAGGGTTTATAGGGCGGTTACACGCGATTGCTTACCACTTCTCCTTCATTTTCAAAAAACTTTAACGACACATCCGTTCCGTCGAACACGGCGTAGGAATTGAACCGCATCCAGTCGCCCAGATTGATGTAACGGCTGCGGCCGTTTTTCAGCAGCCAGTCGACCGGCAAATGGCGGTGCCCGAACACAAAGAAGTCGGGTTCGATGCCCTGATCGATTTTGCGGTGGCAGTATTGCAGCAGCCATTCGCGGTCTTCACCCAGCCAGTTGCGTTCGGCGGCCGGGGTGGCGGCGCGGCTTTGTCCGCTGGCGAAATGCGCCAGTCGGGCGCCCAGGTCGGGGTGCAGCCAGCGGAACAGCCATTGGGCCAGCGGGTTGGAAAAGACCTTTTTCATACGTTTGTAGCCCAGGTCGTTGGGGCCCAGTCCGTCGCCGTGGCCGATAAAAAACGATTTACCGTTGATCTCGATCCGGATGGGGCTGTGGTGTACGGGGATGCCGAATTCCTGTTCGAAATAGCCGAACATCCAGAGGTCGTGGTTGCCGGTGAAAGCCTCGATGGGCAGGCCACCGTCGCGCAGTTCGGCGAGTTTGCCCAGCAGGCGGTTGAAGCCTTTGGGCACCACGGCGCCGTATTCGAACCAGAACTCGAAAATATCGCCCACCAGGAAAATCCGCTCCGCTTCGGGCGCGCAACGGTCGAGCCAGCGCACGAGCTGGCGCTCCCGTTCGAGCGACGACAGGCGCGCGTTGGCGCCGAGGTGGAAGTCGGAGGCGAAAAATGTTTTTTTGGACATAGATCAAGAAATGGGCGGCTAAAATAACGGACGCTTTAAAGTCTATTGACTCTCAAGATGCTCAATATCATCAAGGTCTTTTGATCGACCCGCCGCTCTTTTGGCCAGGATCAGATCGGAAAGGCGAATGGCTCTAACACGTAACTCGTCTGTTACAGAAAACCATTCAGATTGAGCAAAAACGGTATAAAAATCAAGGCCTTTTACATGAGTGAGAATGTCAATGCAAACAGGAGGCCGTCCAAACGTAAAGACATCGTAGTGTTCCGTATTCAGAAATTTGTCCAAGGTCATATCGAACACCGGCAATCCAAAAATTGCAAATGCTTTTGCCAGACACAGATAATTTTCCTCCGATGGTTCAACCCAAATGTCCAAGTCTCCCGTCGTACGAGAATACCCGTGCAGGATGACGGAATAGCCGCCAACCAGGACATACCTGACGTCCGCTTCGTTGAGCGTACGAATAAAATCATGGAAGTCTTCATTAAAAATATTTTGCCTCATTTGTCACGTTTTCCTGCACTAAAAACAGTGCGATCCAATTTATGCCTGCCGTGATAGGGCAAATTATAAGCCGCACAAATCAGATACCACGCGGCGGACAGTCGATCCATGGGCGTCTGGCGTAACCAGTAGGCTCTTTGTTGTCCAGCCTCTTCAAATGTTTGTATGCGAAAGGCGCTTTTGTCGAGGCGATATTGGGACGAAGAAGACATGTGCAGTCCAACAGCGGTTGATGTTAAATACAGGTATGGTTCCGGCAAAAGTACAGGTATTTCAAAGCACAATTTCCCCGCAACTTCTTTCCTTTATGCTAAAAAAAATGCGCACCTTTTATTCACTGTTACCTGTTTTTCTGCCGCTGTTGCTGCTGTGGCCGTTTTCCGTCCAACCCTCCTTCCCGCCCGTAGCCGACAACATGGTGCTGATCAAGGGCGGCGCCTTCCTGATGGGCGACGCCAAAGGCGAAGACGATGAAAAACCTGTTCACCAGGTTACTGTCAGCGATTTTTACCTGTCCAAATACGAAGTGACCGTGGCCGATTTCAAGGCCTTCGTCGAGGCCACCGGCTACAAAACTGTGGCGGAGCAAGTCGGGCAATCGTACGTCTGGCTGGGCAACAACTGGGAGTTCCGCAACGGGGTTCACTGGCGGCACGACTCCAAAGGCAATATCCTGCATTCGGGCGATTACCAGCACCCGGTCATCCACGTCAGCTGGGACGACGCCATGGCCTACTGCGCCTGGCTGAGCCGCACGACGGGCCAAACCTACCGCCTGCCCACCGAGGCCGAGTGGGAATACGCCGCTGGCAACGGGCCCAAACACACGCGGTTCAGCTGGGGCCCCAAGCCGCCGGGCAAGAAAAAAGTCGGCAACCTGGCCGACCGCGCCGCACTCAGCGTCATTTCCGACACCGAGGTGTTTCCAAAATACGACGACGGCTACGCCTATACGGCGCCCGTGGGCTCCTTTCCGCCCAACAAACTGGGCCTGTACGACATGACCGGCAACGTGTGGGAATGGTGCCACGACTGGTATTCGGAAGATTACTACGGCCAAAGCCCCGCCGTCGACCCCACCGGTCCGGCCTCGGGCGACAAACGCGTGTGGCGCGGCGGGTCCTGGCTCAATGCCGAATTTGCCAGTCGTATCACGTTCCGGAGCTACGGCGTGCCCGACGAGGTGAATTTTGCCTTTACGGGTTTTCGGGTGGCCAGGAGCAGGAAGTAGGCCGTTTTTGTCTGATGGACAGGCTTTTTTATTAGACAGGATGAACATGATTTGCAGGATAAAAGATACCCGCGGCGAAGCCGCCTCATCCTGTAAATCATGTTCATCCTGTCTCAAAAACATTATTACCGCCAAGAAAACAGGTCAACATGATCTTATGCAAGTTGTCCATTTCTCAATCGGTAAAAATTTTCTACATTTGATGCCGTCAATACTTTCCTCATGATCGGCGACCCATTCTAAAAGCCACGAAACCCTTGCTTTCCTTTGGTGAAAGCAAGGGTTTCGCTTTTTTGATAACAATATATTCACGACCAAACCCACTTGAAGCATGAAAAGGCATCCTTCCTACCTGGCTATACTCCTTGCGAGTATGCTGCGTATTTCAGCCCTTGCGCAACAATCACCCGCTCCCGTACAACAATTTGAAGGTCCCGATCAGGGCACGACCTCGATTTACAAGGCGGGTATCGCCGGCGCCGTGGGCCCCAGCCACATCGTTACGATCCGCAATGCAACAGGTGTCAACGACCCCAGCATCTACATCTACAGTAAGACGGGCCAACTGGTCAGCACCAAAAGTTTCAACAATTACTTCTTCTCCACTATTTCGGGATTCAGCGATCCGCGCATCGCCTACGACCCCACCCAGCAGCGCTGGATCGCATGTGCCACGGCCACCTACAACGGCGTCAAACACCTCTGCGTCATGCACTCCCTGAGCTCCGACCCGACCGGTGCATGGGATGCACTTACGCCCATCCTGTCATTTTTCAGCAGTATGGTGCAGCCCAAGATCGGGTTCAGCAACAACTGGATTGCCATCAGCTGCTTCTACGAAGATGGCTACGCCCAGGGCAGCAGCATTACCTACGTCTGGAAACGTCCCGAATTCTACTCCGGGTCGAGCCTGAGCTACTGGACGAGCCAGGCGCATGGCATGGGCCATCTTTGCCCCGTTGTTACCTACGACAACGCGGTAAGCGACCTGTATCTCGTGTCGGTCAACAGCGCTTCCTCGGGTGGTAAAGTCCGCGTTTCCCGCATCTACGGCAACCCCGCCGGCGCGCCGCAGTTCGATATGACCGGCGTACTGATCAACATCAACAACGCCTGGAGCAACACCGGCCCGGCTGCCCCGCAGTCGGGCTCGGCAACCACTATCGCACTTCCCGATCACCGCATGACAAGCGCCGTGTACCGCAACGGATCGATCTGGTTTGCCCACAATATTTTTCTGCCTTCCGTCAGCCCCAACCGCGCATTGGTACAATGGGGACAAGTCAATATTTCTTCTTACACCCTGTCCCAACTGGGCCGGATCGACGGTGGCTCGGCCAACCTGATGTACGCCATGCCCAGTGTCGCGGTCGATCAAAGCAACAACGTACTGGTAGGTTTTAACAAATTCAGCAGCAGCGGCTATCCTTCTTCGGCCTATGCCTATCGCGCTGCAACCGACCCTTCCGGATACATGAATGGCGTGTACACCTACAAAAACGGCACAGCGGTATACAACCAAAACTGGGGCGATTACTCCGCTACCGTCATCGATCCTTCGGAAAACGCCCTCTGGACCCTCCAGCAATACGCAAAGGCCGGCAACAAATGGGGTACCCAATGGGCAAAGATCGGCGGGACGGTGACCGGCAACTGCGACGAACCCTGCGGCAACGCCAGCGCTGAATGGATCTCCGGCGTAACCGTGGCGGGCCAGTCACTGCCAGTCGGTAACAATACAACAGGGTGTTTTCCCTTCTACATCTTTGACGGATATTTCGCCGATCTGAAAAAAGGCCTGAGTTACCCGGTTACGCTTACGCCGGCCTTTTTCGGACCGGCCCAATCAGAATACTGGAGAATATGGATCGACGTCAATCACGACGGCGATTTTGAAGACCCCGGAGAACTGGTGTACGAGAGCGGATCGGGATCAAGCACGACTGTGTACGGAAGTCTTACTATTCCTTCCTCCGCCCTGACCGGGCCTGCCGTAATGCGTGTGGGAATGCGCAGGGGAAGCCCGCCGCCGTTATGCGGCAATTTTAGCAACGGACAAATCCTGAGTTACCATTCTGTATACCTGATCGACAACGATTACTGCGATGTCTCATTTTACGACGCCTGTACCCGCGAATACATCCAGCGCGTCCAACTCAACACCCTCAACAACGTTTCGGGTTGCGGGGTTATGGGTTACCAGGATTTTACCAATATTTCCACCACTGTTGTAGCCGGCAGCACTTATGTCATCCAACTCACCCCCGGCTTTGTTTCCTCGTCCATTGCCGAACGCTGGCTGGTATGGATCGACTATAACAAAGACCTGGACTTCGACGACCCCGATGAACTGGCCTTCGACAGCGGAAGCGGCTCCGCCTCCATTACCAACGGCCTGATCACTATCCCGGCAGGCGCCCAATCCCTCACTACCCGAATGCGGGTCAAAATGATCCCCGTAAACGTCGGTACCGTTTCGCTCAATCCCTGCGACCCTGTGTATATCACGAACGGACTATTCCCAGATCAATACGGAGAAGCCGAAGATTATAACTTAAATATTCAAGGCATTTCCATTCAAATTGAACCCGGAGGCTCCCCGGAAAGCCTGGTGCAAGAGCTGCTGATCGGCGGCAACTGCTACGATGTCTCGAATGTTACCTTCTCGGGTTTGGGCGGCCAAATCGGCTCCTTCTCCCAGGGCCTCACCAATATCGGCTTCGATACGGGCATTGTGCTGGCCACGGGCGACGTCAGCGTGGCCGTCGGGCCCAATGATATGGTTTCGGCAAGTGCGGGATTTGGCGCATCCACACCCGATGCCGACCTGACGCAATTATCCGGGAGCGGTGCCAACTTTGACATGGCCAGTCTGGAATTCGACATCACGCCCACCCAATCGCCCCTGACGTTTCAATATGTCTTTGCCTCGGAAGAGTACTGCGAATATGTCGGTTCGCAATTTACCGATGCGTTTGGTCTGTTCATTTCCGGGCCAGGCATCTCTGGTCCCTTTGGTGGCGCCAGAAATATTGCCACGATTGGTTCGGGCGAATATGTAACCATTAATACGGTCAATCATTTAAATAATTCAGGTTTATACGTCAATAACATCCCGGCATCAGGAGATCTCTGCGGCCAAACGCCCGCAACCGGCCCGGCTGTAAATGAGTTGCAATTCGACGGTTTTACCAGAAAATTGACTGCTTATGCCGACGTAATCCCTTGTGAAACCTATCACATCAAGCTGAAAATCTGCGACGTCGGCGACGGCATCTATGACTCGGCGGTTTTTCTCAAAGCAGGCTCCTTTGTCGGGGGCGGCAACGCATCGGCTCACTGGGTCGTCGATGAGCAACCCGATGCCACCGAGGCATACGAAGGCTGCAGCGACGTAAAACTGGTATTCGACCGGCTGGGCAGCA
>JAEUUU010000097.1 GCA_016787345.1 Saprospiraceae bacterium
CCCGACGAACGGCCGCCGCAACAACCCGACCAGGGCGGAGAGAAAAACCGCGATAACCGCCGCCGCGACAAACGCCGGTTCAAAGGAAAAGGTCCCAACAAAAAAGACTAATCAACACACCGATATATGAAATACGACGTCATCGTCATCGGCTCGGGCCCCGGCGGCTATGTTGCCGCTATTCGCTGCGCCCAACTCGGCCTGCGCACCGCTATCATCGAACGTTACCCCAATCTGGGCGGCACCTGCCTCAACGTGGGCTGCATCCCGTCCAAAGCACTGCTCGATTCTACCGAACATTACCACGTCGCCCACGAACGTTTTAAAACCCACGGCATCGATGTCACCGGTCTGTCGGTCAACTGGCCGCAAATGGTGCAGCGCAAAAACGGCGTCGTGCTCGAAAACAACAAAGGCGTCGAGTTCCTGATGAAAAAGAACAAGATCGAAGTGTACCACGGGCATGGCTCTTTTGTCAGCACCAATATGGTGCGCGTAGCCCAGAACGACGGCACGATGATCGATCTGGAAACCGACCGAACTATCATTGCAACGGGCTCCAAACCCATTGTGCCCGCCAATTTCAATTACGACAAAAAACGCGTCATCACCAGTACCGAAGCGCTCAACCTCGACAAGGTGCCCGGCTCCATGCTGGTGATCGGGGGCGGCGTGATCGGCCTCGAACTGGGCAGCGTGTACGCCCGCCTGGGTACCCAGGTCACCGTGGTGGAGTACCTCGACCGGATTTTGCCCACCATGGATGCCGATTGCAGTCGTGAATTGCAGAAATCGCTCAAAAGCCTGGGTTTCCAATTCCACATGCGCCACGCCGTCACGGCCGTCAAACCCGGTAAAAACGGCGTGAAAGTCACCGCCCAAAGCCGCGACGACGAATCCAAAACGCTCCAACTTGATGTCGATTATTGCCTGGTGGCCATCGGCCGCCGGCCCTATACCGACCATTTGGGACTGGAAAATATCGGCATCGCCCTCGATGAAAAAGGCCGTATTCCGGTCAACGAACATCTGGAAACCAGCGTACCCGGTATTTATGCCATCGGCGACGTGGTTCGGGGCGCCATGCTCGCCCACAAAGCGGAAGAAGAAGGCGTGTTTGTGGCCGAAACCATTGTCGGCCAAAAGCCGCATATCCATTACAATCTGATTCCCGGCGTCGTGTACACCTGGCCGGAAGTCGCCTCGGTAGGCTACACAGAAGAACAACTCAAGGAAGCCGGCACGCCCTACAAATCCGGTAAATTCCCCTTCCGCGCACTCGGGCGCTCACGGGCCAGCATGGACCTCGACGGTATGGCCAAAGTACTGGCCCACGCCGAAACGGACGAAATACTGGGCGTTCACCTTGTCGGCGCCCGCGCTGCCGACCTGATCGCCGAGGCCGTCGCCCTCATGGAGTTCCGCGCCTCCGCCGAAGATGCCGCCCGCATGAGTCACGCCCACCCGACCTACGCCGAAGCCTTCAAGGAAGCGGCGCTGGCGGCAACGGGTAATCGGGCGATACATATGTAGTGGTGAATTGGTTATTTGGTGAATTGGTTATCAAAGGGTTATTTCTGCTCTCGGGTTCAGCATTCCTTTAGGGGATAAATCCTTGAAATACGAACAGAAATAACCCTTTGATAACCAATTCACCAAATAACCAACTCACCAGCCCATTACCTCGTCAGCACAATATAATCTCTCAGCAAGGTTTTGAGGAATTCCAGCCGGTTCAGCGGGCGGGTTTCGATATCGAGCAGGGGCATGAGATGGCTGACCAGGTCTTCGATGACCTCTTCGTGGGCCTGGTTGGGGAAGCGCTGATACCGGGTGATCGCCGTTTTGATAAAGATCATGTCGCGTTCGTTAAGACGGCGAACTTGCGGATAAACGGGCTGGTAATTGTCGAGCGTAGCAATGCTCAGGATGTCGTTCAGGCGGAAATTGAAGCGGGAGCCCTGAATTTTTATCACCGTCGTATTGGCGGCCATATCGCCCAGGCGCTGAGCGCGCGGGGTGGTTTTGACCAGCATGGCGCCGATCACGCCGAAAGAAAAGATCGAATCCACCAGGTGCATGACGGCGCGCAGCAGCACATCGCTCCATTCCGGGTCTTTGCCATCGAGCCGGACGACCTTGGTGCTCATGGCCATTTTTCCCAGTGTTTGGCCGATATTCAGGATTTCAAACAGGATGTTGTAGACGAAAAACAGCAGGAAGATCAGCAGGAAGATGGCGATCTGCCAACCGGTGCTTTCAAAAATTTCGTCGCCGCCGATGGCGCGGGCAACCATGAACAGGATAAACCACGTAATCATCACCGCCAGTACATCGAGCAGCCAGCCGATGATGCGCTCACGCAACAGCGCCAGTTCGTATTCAATGGTGACGTTTTGCGTCGTGGTGATTTCGATGGTTTTTGCCATGGCAGTTCGGGTTGTGAAGGGTTAACCGGCGACCTGATATTCCCGCAGGGCATCGTTGAGCGATACCTTCTTGTCCGTACTTTCTTTTCTTTGACCGATAATAAGCGCGCAGGCTACCTGGTATTCGCCGGCGGGAAACTGTTTGGTATACGAACCCGGAATCACCACCGAACGCGCGGGAATCCGCCCTTTCAGAACGACCGGTTCGGGGCCTGTGACGTCGATGATGCGGGTGCTTTGCGTCAGCACGACGTTAGCGCCCAGTACGGCTTCCCGCTCCACGTGCACGCCTTCCACCACGATACAACGCGAACCGATAAAACAATCGTCTTCGATGATCGTCGGCGTGGCTTGCGGCGGTTCGAGTACGCCGCCGATACCTACGCCCCCGGCAAGGTGAACGTTGCGGCCGATTTGTGCGCAGGAGCCCACCGTCGCCCAGGTATCCACCATCGTGCCGCTGCCCACCCAGGCGCCGATATTGACGTAGGAGGGCATCAGAATGGCGCCTTTTTCAATAAAAGAGCCGTAGCGGGCCAGGGCTTGCGGCACCACGCGGACGCCTTTGGCTGCAAAGCCCGTTTTCAGCGGAATCTTGTCGTGAAACTCGAAAGGGCCGACCTCGATCGTCTCCATGTTCTGAATCGGGAAGTACATTAGCACGGCTTTTTTGATCCACTCATGCGTTTTCCAGCCCAGTTCTTCATTGGGTTCGGCGACGCGCAGTTCGCCCGCGTCGAGCAGGGCAATGACTTCACGGATGGATTTACGGGTGTTTTCTTCCTGCAAAAGCGCGCGCTGATCCCAGGCGGCCTCTATGATTTGTTGTAAATTTTTCATAAAACAAGGACAATCGGAAGTATGGTTAACTGGTCATCAGCAACGCGATCAGGTAATCGGCCAACAGAATCAGGATGTCGGAAAATACCACGGCGCGGGTGCTGGCCTGCCCCAGTTCGATACTGCCGCCTTTGACGAAATAGCCCTGATAACACGATACCGTGGTAAGAATATAGGCAAAAACCACCGATTTTACATACATCATAAACACGTTGTACGGCACGAAGAACGACCGCAAGCCTCGGATATAATCGTCGTCGGTAATGAGGCCGGTCGGAACACTGGCCAGGTAGCCACCCAGTACCGCCACAAAGGCCGAAAACGTCACCAGGAGCGGAATAACGAAAATGGCGGCAACCACCTTGGGCATAATCAGATAAGAGGCCGTATTGACGCCCATAATCTCCATGGCGTCGATGTGTTCTTTTTGCCGCATCCCGCCGATCTCGGCCGCCATGTTGGAGCCGACTTTACCGGCCAGCACCAGGCAGGTGATGGTGGGCGACAATTCGATCAGCGCAAGGTCGCGGACGATGTAGCCGATGTAATACATGGGCACCAACTGGCCGTCGAGCTGGTAGGCGAACTGAATGGCGGCCACGGCGCCGATAAATACGGAGATCAGACAGACAATGATCAAAGAGCCGACGCCGATGTCGTTCATTTGCCGCATCGTCTCTTTCCAGTACATGGCGAACTTTTCGGGCCTGCCGATGGCCTGGCGCATCATGCCCAGGTAGCGGCCGAAGTGGTAAACGTAGTTGTAACGGGCAAGCGTTTCTTCCATTGGAAACAGAAATTCGTTTGGGTCGTCAAAGGTTTGGCTTTTTTACAAAACTTTGGGTCGTCCAAACAGTTTTTTACAGCAAACTAAATATAGTCCCTCATGAACAAAACCGTGGTCGTCACCGGCGGCACCAAAGGCCTGGGCCGGGCCATCGCCGAAATTTTTGCCCAAAACGGCTTCGAGGTCTGCGTTTGCGCCCGTACGCAAGCCGACCTCGACGAGATGCAGCGCGATTGGGCCCGCCTTTTTCCCGGCAGCCGCTTGCTGACCTACGCCGCCGACGTGAGCAAAAAAGCCGACGTTTTCGAATTCGCCGCGCACGTGCGCGAACAATGGCCGCGGCTCGACGTGCTGGTCAACAATGCCGGTATTTTCCTGCCCGGCGCGGTCAGCGAAGAGCGCGAAGGCACCCTCGAAACCCTCCTCGAAACCAATTTGTACAGCGCCTATCACCTCACGCGCGCCCTGCTGCCTTTGATGACGCCTCAAAAAAGCGGGCATATTTTCAATATGTGCAGCATTGCAAGCATTATCGCTTATCCCGACGGCGGCTCGTACTCGATCAGCAAATTCGCCCTCCTGGGCTTTTCCAAAGTGTTACGGGAAGAACTCAAACCCAGGGGAATAAAAGTAACCGCCCTGCTGCCCGGCGCCACCTGGTCCGATTCGTGGCGCGGTGCGGATTACCCCGAAAACCGGCTTATGCAGGCCGAAGACATTGCCCAAACCCTCTGGGCGGCCTATGCACTGTCCGATTCGGCCGTGGTGGAGGAAGTTTTGATCCGGCCGCAACTGGGCGACCTTTAAACTCATTTTTCCAGCACCCCCAACCCAAACAACGCAAAATCGTACCGCACGGGGTCATCCGCATCAAAAGCGCGCAAATTTTCCGTCAGTTCGAGCACGGCTTTCCAGTCGACCTGCGGCCGTTGGAGCAGGCCCAGTTGGCGGGCGACGCGTTCGACGTGCACGTCGAGCGGAATCAGCAGGCGCGCGGGGCTGATGTGCCGCCAGACACCAAAATCGACGCCCCTGTCGTCGTGCCGCACCATCCAGCGGAGGAACATATTGAGGCGTTTGCAGGTAGAGCCCCGCTCCGGGGTGGCCACATGTTTGCGGGTGCGCTCGGGTGCGTCGGGATGGTCGAAAAAATCGCGGTGAAAGCCGATCAGGGCATTTTCAACGGTCGTGTCGCCGGGGCCGATGTGCCGCGTAAAAGCCGTTTCCAAAGAGTTATTTCGGCGATAATATTGTTGCAGGTATTCGAGGAACCACAAGGTGTCGGTCGCCTGGAAGGTCCGGTGTTTGAAATCGAGAAAACGCGCCCGGTCCTGCTCCTCGTGGTTGCGGATAAAATCGTGCGGCGCCCCGTCCATCAGCGCGGCGAGCCGTTCGGCGTTTTGAATGATCGTGCGCCGCTGCCCCCAGGCCAGGGTGGCTGCCCAAAAACCCATGATCTCGCGGTCCTGCAATTTGGAAAAACGATGCGGCACGGAAATCGGGTCGCCGGGTATAAACGCCGGGGTGTTGAAGCGCTGGACGGCATCGTCGAGAAATGCTTTCAGGTCGGAAGCGCCGGGTTGGTAGCGGTATTTCATAGCGGGTTTATTCGTTCTCCTCGATGTAGGCTGTGATCCGGTTTTTAACGCGTTCAATCTTTTTGGCCAGTCCCTGAAAGAACCAGTCGCGGCTTTTTTCGGCCGACTGGCTGATCGGGTTCGATTTGGCGATAACCGAGTCGAACCAGTTGCGGGTGTAGTCGCACAGTTTGGGATCGCTGCTTTTGATGAAATTAGGGTTGCAAAAAGCGGAGTATACCGCCTTGCCGGCATCCGATACGGCCAGTGCTGTGTTGTTGGTAAAAACCAGTTCGTTGTGGTAAAGGCTAAAAACGCAGGATGACTCGGAAGGGTGGGAGCCCAGTGGAAACTTGCGGCCTGAAGCGGCCATTTCCTTCATGTGCGCGGCCCAGACGAGTAATTTGTCGCACAATACCAGGGCGTCGGAGGATTTGCTGAAGCCGCCGCTGGTCACGTGGTATTCAATCTGGGAGAGGGTGTTGTCGGCGATATTCAGGCTCCAGAGTTCGGTGCTGGGCAAATGCAGGTAGTGGTCGAGTACCGCTTTACTGAGCCGCAGCACCGGGGGGGTGAGCAACTCGAAATCGAAGGGGCGTTGCCGCAAATAGTGCAGGTTCCAGGTGGTGCGGCCCCAGATGTACAGTTTGAAACAGATCAGTTCGGGCAGGAAATGATAGGTCATGACCGGGATTTCGGCCGAGGCGTAATAGAGGTGCAAATCAGTCAGCCGGCGCATTTTTTCCAGGTCGGTCACATAGCCCTGCAAGTAATCGGCAAAGTCGCGAACCTGCTGCGAAAAAGCGTTGAAGTTGCACAGCAGATTGTCGCCCTGGCCGTACACGACGGCATCGAGCGATAAATGGTAGTGCCGGGCCAGCAGCGCCAGTTCGTCCGGCGTCAGCGGGGTGTCGCCCCGCAGACGCCGGTAAACGGGATCTTTCGTGGTGTCCAGCAAGGCACACAAGGCGCTTACTGCATCGGCACGGCGCGCGTAACGCGAAAGGATCAGGTCGAATATTTTTTGTTGAAGACTGGCCTCCGGCATTCGATTTTTTACCGACGAAGGTAGTGATGCAGCGGGCTCAAAAGCATATCGAATGTCGGATGGAATGTCAGGCCGGGTCGCTGTTGTTTGACTTGCTTTTGGCAGGGCGCCGTCGAGCGGGTTTTTCCGTGGCGGCGGCGGAGCGGGCTGCGCGCTTTTTGGGAGCGGGTTTTTCCGTCGCGGTTTTGGCGGCAGCCGGGGCGGCCGACCACTCTTCCAGCCAGCGGCGCAGACGGTATTTGGCCATTCGGTAATCGGCGCGGCAAATCAGGCATTCGCCTTCCGCTTTCATCCAGGCAATCTCCATTTCGAAAGCGTTGTCTTTTTTCGAGCCGTCTTTTCGCGCGGCTTCGCGTTCGAAGTAGTAGGCCGATTTGGCGATCTTCCGATCGGTTTTTGCCTTTTCGAGGGTTGTTTCAGCCGCCTGGAGGGCCGCATACAGGTCTTCAAACGCGGCGTTTTGCGCCAGCTTGCCTTGCTGGCGGAGTTTTTCAATTTTCTTTTTCATAGTTCGGATACAGATTTCGGCCGCAAACTTCCTGCTCCCGATCGATCCGGAAAGTTAAGTTTGGTCCGGATCGAAAAACTTAACATTGGGAGACCCGACAAAGAATTCATGACAAAGCGGGTTTGAAAATCGCTGCGCTTTGTCCGACCTTTGCGCGATTTTTATCCAGACCACACTATGAGCAAAGCCATTCTCCTTCTCGAAGACGGCTCGGTTTTTCACGGCCGCGCAGCCGGAAAAACGGGTACTACCACCGGTGAAATTTGCTTTAACACCGGCATGACCGGCTATCAGGAAATTTTTACCGACCCTTCTTATGCCGGTCAGGTGCTTGTGGCCACCAACGTCCATATCGGCAATTACGGCATCAAAAAAGAGGAGGTGGAAAGCGAGAGCATCAAAATTGCAGGTTTTGTCTGCCGCAATTTCAACGTGCCGTACAGCCGGGCGCTGGCCGATGAAAGCATCCAGGATTACTTCGAAAGAGAGGGCCTTGTGGCCATTCACGATGTAGATACCCGCGCCCTGGTACAGCATATCCGCCAGCGCGGCGCGATGAATTGTATCATTTCTTCGGAAATCCACGACATTGACGAACTCAAACGCCGGCTGGCTGAAACGCCCTCGATGGCTGGTCTGGAACTGTCGAGCCACGTCACTACCCGCGAACCCTACGAAATCGGTCGCCCCGATGCCCGTTACCGGGTGGCGGTGATGGATTTTGGCGTAAAAAAGAACATTCTCCGCTGCTTCGACCAGCGCGACTGCCTGTTGCGGGTATTTCCTGCCAAAACGAGCTTCGCAGAGGTAAAAGCCTGGAATCCCGACGGATATTTTCTCTCCAACGGCCCCGGCGACCCCTCGGCCATGCCTTATGCCGTCGAGTTGGCCAAACAAATGCTGGACGATGGCAAACCTTTGTTCGGTATTTGCCTCGGGCAGCAACTCCTGGCCCAGGCAGCCGGATTGCCCACCTACAAACTGCACCACGGGCATCGGGGGATCAATCACCCGGTCAAAAACCTGGTCACCGGCCGCTCCGAAATCACCAGCCAAAACCACGGTTTTGGTGTGCTCGAACAAGCCGTGTACGACTCGCCGAGTATCGTGGAGGCGACACACATCAACCTGAACGACAATACGGTAGAGGGCATTCGGCTCAAAAACAAGCCGGCATTTTCCGTACAATACCACCCGGAAGCCAGTCCGGGTCCCCACGACGCGCGCTACCTGTTCGATCAGTTCGTAGCGATGTTCTGATCAGCACATCAGTCGGTCGAACATGTGGAGCATTTCGCGTTCGATCTGTTCCAGACCGTGGTGCGCCTCGAAAACCGCACGCATATCGGCCAGGATGCGTTCCTTGTCGGCCGGCGTGCTGCAATATTTCCCTTTGAAGGAGAGAATGATGTCGAGGGTTTCGGCATCGGAGGCATTGAAAAATGCTTCGCGTATCTTGGCGTAGGATTCCGCCGGGAGGGTAGGGGCAATCAATGCCTCCTCGTCGGGCGTGACGCTGCCGTCGGTATTGGCGGCGTAGAGGAGGGTGAAGGCGTGAAATTCTTCGTATGTCCAATCGGAGACTTGCATGACCGAAATTTTTTGCGTGAAGATGTAATAAAGGCTGGGGATATTGTCTATCCCGCGGCGCCTGGTTGTCTTCTATTTAGCTTTAAAAGCGGCAATTGCTTGTTTGGTAAAATCTGAAAGCGCCAGCCGGCCGCTGATGGCAGCCCTTTCGTCGAGCAGGGCATCCCAATGCTCGCAACCTTGCCAAAAGATCGTTTTTAGTTCGCCCAGCGCTTCGACGCTGTACGAGCAAAGGTTTTGGCAAAAGTGTTCGATATACGCGTCGAGTTGCTCCACGCTGTCGAAAACTTCCTGAAACAGGCCTTTTTCTTTTGCCCAGGTGGCGGTTTGCCATTCGCCGGGGTTGAGCGCCAGTTGGCTGAACGCTGCCAGGCCGACTTTCCGCTCTACGGCCGGACCGATCACGAAGGGCCCGAAGCCCACGGCCAGTTCGCTCAGCCGGATACTGGCGTATTGCGAGGCCATGCAAAAATCCGTGCCGGCTGCCAGCCCGACGCCGCCGCCTACTGCTTTGCCATGGATACGCCCCACGATGATTTTGGGGCATTTGCGCATGGCGTTGATCACGTTGCCAAAGCCGGAAAAAAAGGTTTTGCCGGTCTCGAAATCGGAGATGGCGGCCAGTTCGTCAAAACTGGCGCCGGCGCAAAACGTCTTGTGTTCTGCACTGCGCAATACGATGACTCTGACGGCAGGGTTGGCGCCTGCCGCGCCGATATGGCTGACAAGTCCCGCCAGCAGATGGCTGGGCAAACTGTTGTGGTTGGGGTGATAAAAGGTGATATGCGCTACGCCGGACGGGCTGATTTCCGTGTTGACGGCGCCTTGCTGGGTGATGTCCATGTGTTTGGTCAGGTTATCGAATAGCAAAGGTAAGCACACCCGTGCCTTTGCGGCTTTGACAGGGATATACTGTCGAAAAAAATGCTGCGCCGGCAGGGCAGGAAATACCTTTCGGGCATGAATCGGATAACAATATTTTTCTCCGCCCTGCTTTTGATCGGCGCTCTGGCGCCGGCCTGCGATAAAAACGCACCCTCACCCATCGTCCATACTCCTGCCGAGCGCGATACCCTTGTGGTCAATGCACCGGATACGGCAACTGTATTTATACTGGTGCGCCATGCTGAAAAAGCGGCCACTGGCGGGAACGACCCCGACCTGAGTGCCGATGGCCAGTTGCGGGCTGCCGAACTGGCGCGTATGCTGAAAGAAGCGCCCGTGGCGGCTGTTTTGGCCAGCAACTACAAGCGCACCCGACAGACTGTCGAGACGGTGGCTGCGGATCATGGCTTGACCGTTCAGTTGTACGATCCCAATGCCCAGGCGGCATTGTCAAAAATCTGGCCGCAGCAATTTGCCGGTCAGACGGTACTGGT
Source organism: Saprospiraceae bacterium (assembly GCA_016787345.1). GTDB lineage: Bacteria > Bacteroidota > Bacteroidia > Chitinophagales > Saprospiraceae > M3007. Next base: position 10,159 of record JAEUUU010000097.1, read on the forward strand.
TGTCGGGCATTCGAACACGGTCCCGCAACTGGTCAATTTGCTGACAGGCACGACCAATTTCGCACAGCTGCCAGACGAGCAGTACGACAATCTTTACATCGTGACGGTGTACCGGCATTCGCCGGCACGGGTGTTGCATTTGAAGTATGGTAAAGCGACCTGATGCCGGTCGGCTTACAACTGGTTTTTTACCACCAGTACGTCCATGGCCCGGAAAGCGTCCTCGTCTTCTACTTTGAGTCTCGCTTTTAAATACTGAAACACCTTGTGTTCGGTAGGCGTCACGAGGCCGTCGGACAGGATTACGTCGAGGCAGTGGTAAAAAAGTGGCAGCCGGGTTTGTTCGCGTATAGCGCCCACCGAGGCATCAATCAGGGCTTTAGGGCTTCCGGCGCGTTCGAAGTATTTGCCTACGGAAGTGAGCAGGGTATCCGGGTCGTATCCCTGAAAAATATTCCGGCTTCTGATGGTGGTGTGAAACACGGCATTTTCAGGCATGCCGTCGAGTTCGTTGGCGCGCAGGCAAGCGGTGAGGATGGCGGCGCAGGCCTCTGCCTCGTCGGTGATCTGAAAATGAGCGGGGTTGGAGGAGGATACTTCCGGGGAGTTTTTCATGACCGGCAAATGATGGCAACAAAATTGGGTAGAACACGCAAAGGTGTCCATTTTTGCGCTTCTTCCATAAGGAGCCACATGTATAAGATCGAAAACCTCAAGCAATTCAATTTCCGGCTGACCTCGCTCTGGGCATTGAGCGAAATGGGCGGTAGTTTGTTGTCAGCGCTCAAGCTGCCCTTTGCCGGCATGTTGCTGGCGGTGTGCAGCGTCCTGATTCTCTCCCTGTTTTATCAGGCCAACCGGGAACACGACCGGCCGGTAGCCGTAGCGTTTCTGGTGGTGGTGGCGGTCAAACTGGCCTGCAATCCGCTGTCGTCTCCGCTGGCTTTTTTAGCGCTTTTTTTTCAGACAGGCTGTTGCATGATGGTGTTTCGGTATGTCCGCCCGTTCGAACGCGCAACTTTGGTTGCTGGTGTTCTTTGTCTTGCGCATACCTGCGCCCAGATTTTGTTGTTAAAAGAAGAGCACCTCGACTTCTGGACCTTAAAAACTGCTTTTTTACCCACAGTCATGCTGGATCGCATGATTATCGACTTTGTGAAAAGCAACATCCTGCTGGAAATTGCCTACTTCCTTTTCTTCCTTGTTGTGGGTTGGCTGACCGGGCGGCTGGCAGCCCATTTGCCTGGCCGGATCGACCACGAAACCGAATATTTGCAAACGCTGGACGCATTGCCAAAGCCGGTTTTGACCGAGAAACAGCAGAAAAAACTCGAAAAAAAGAAGAACAAAAAGGAAAGCTACGGTTTCCCACGTTTTTTGGTCATCGCCGCCTTTGTGGTTTTGGTATTGGGCAATTGGGCCAGCGCCCTCAAATTGTTTCAAATTGCCTTGTTGTGGCTGATCGTGTTTACCGATTTTTTCCAGCGGCAGGTAGTGCCCCGGGTGCTGTTTGCGCTCCATTCCAGATTTTATCCCGAACACCTGGACAGTCTTCAAAACAAAGCCAGTTTCGGCAATATGAGCGGCAGGATCAAATCGGCCTGGTTGCTGGCAAAAACGGAAAAGCGTTTCCTGTATAAAGTACAAAGGTTCGTGCCGCTGGTTTTTGCGCTTTGTCTGGGCGATTTTGAACAGTTTGAAGAATAGCGGAATCGCCGTAATCTTGCCCTTTACTCATGCCCAACTGAATACCCTTGCCCTATGCGTCTATCCATTGTTCAATCCCGCCTGCACTGGGAGTCTCCGGCCGCCAACCGCGATATGTTCGCGGAAAAGTTGAAACCGCTGTCCGGTGGAACCGATTTGATCGTATTGCCGGAAATGTTTACCACCGGCTTTACCATGAATGCTGCCGCCCTGGCAGAGCCGCAGGACGGCCCTACGCAGACCTGGATGCAGGAACAGGCCGCCCAAACCGGGGCAGCGCTGGCCGGGAGCTTTATTTGTGTCGAGGAAGGGCGTTATTACAACCGACTTTTGTTTGTAAAACCCGACGGTAGCGTTGGCATTTACAACAAGCGACACCTTTTTTCGCTGGCCGGAGAGCACCGAACATACAATCCCGGCTGGGAAAACGCGCGGCTGGAATGGCAGGGCTGGCGCATTCGACCGCTGATTTGTTACGATTTGCGTTTCCCCGTCTGGTGCCGTAATGAAAAAAGTAACCCTTTCGATTTGTTGCTTTTCGTGGCCAACTGGCCGGTAACCCGTGTGGCGCACTGGTCGGCGTTGTTGAATGCCAGGGCAATTGAAAATCAGGCATTTGTGGCGGGTGTGAATATTTTTGGACAGGACGGCGCGGGCCTGAATTATTCCGGCGAGTCGGCCGTCATTGATTTTAGCGGACAAACGCTGGGCCGAATTTCTGATCAGGAAGGCGTTTTTACCGCCGAACTTTCACTGGACAAATTGCGCAATTACCGCCTGCAATTTCCCTTCCTTGCCGACGCCGATATTTTTCGCCTGCCTTAAGACCAGCTTAACAATTTTTGTTTCAAAGGGGTGAAAATTTAAAACCCTTTGTTACCTTTGCCCCCGGCTTGCTAATCCACTCAGCCTTTTTCGCGCGGTTCCTTTAATCTCACCATGAACATACCCGCTGCCGCAAGCCTGTCCTGAACTGCGCAGAACTATGATTCCTAATCAGGTTCTTTCTTAAAACCCACGCACTCCGCCGGCTTCATTGCGATGTCCGGTGCAGGCAAAATTGTTCACCAAAGCGTTTCTGAATGAACGACACACTTCCTTCCAGTCGCAGCCCCAGAATTAACCATTTCCGGCTCCCCTTAGCCCTTCTTCTCTTCTTTGTTTGTTCGGCCTTCCACACCAACCCCTTGCGCGAATCGCGCGCAGAAAGTGCCGAAATGATGCAATTCCGCGAATTCATCACCGGCTACGCCCAGAATTTTATCGGTCTCAAATACCGTTATGCCGGCGTTAGCCCGAAAACCGGCTTCGATTGCTCGGGTTTCACCAGTTTCGTCCTCAATGAATTCGGTGTAAAAACCTCTTCCAGTTCTTCGGCTCAGGCCCGCCAGGGCGAACGCATTTCGCTGAGCGAAGTACTGCCCGGCGACCTCATCATTTTTGGCGGTCGCGGCCATATCCAACACGTTGCTATGGTTGTGGAACGCACTGCCGAAGGCATCTTTTGCGTACACAGCACCAGCAGCCGCGGTATCATCGTGGAAAATATTCTCACGTCGCGCTACTGGAAACCGAAAATCCTCTACGCCCGTGACGTGATCACGGAGCAAGCCGAAGTAAAAGACTTATTTTAACGTATCGCGTTAATAAATATGCAAAAACGGTTGCCACAGCGTTTGTGGCAACCGTTTTGCTGTTATTGGGAAAAAACATCACCTACCCATGTATTCCAAGCGTCTGCTTTCGCTGCTCCTGCTTCCCCTGCTGTTTTCCATCGGTTGTAACCTGCTCAAACCCCGAACCACCCCTACCGCCCCCGCCCCCCGGTCCGGCGCCGAGGCCGGCGCTTCCCTGCGCCGCGAGGTGGTCAATTATGGCCAGAAATACGTCGGTACCAAGTACCACTACGCCGGCACCAACCCACAAACCGGCTTCGATTGCTCGGGTTTTACCAGTTTTGTACTGAAACAATACAACATAAAAGTTTCGCCGGCTTCCTCCAAACAAGCCACCGAAGGCCGCCCTGTGCCGCTCGAACGCGCACAGCCCGGCGACCTGATCTTTTTCGGCGACAGCCCCAAAAAAATTCAGCACGTGGCCTTGCTCGTGCGCCGCTCCAGCGACGGGCTCACCTGCGTACACAGCACCACCAGCCGCGGCGTGGTGGTGGAAAACGTGAGCAAATCGACGTACTGGAAACCGAAAATCCTGTTTGCACGGGATGTGATCAGCAAGTGAATGGTCGGAGAAGGGATGGGGTGGACAGGAGGCGTTTTTTTATTAGACAGGATTTACAAGATCAACAGGATAAAGTATAGAAATCCTGTTGATCTTGTAAATCCTGTCTAATAAAAATCCAATCCCCCCTCACTCCTTCACCCACCGCGCCAGCTCGTACCGCCCCTGCGCGCTTTCCACCCAAATGGCATACAAACCCGCCGGCAAATCTGTCACCGCCCAGGGAATGCGATTGTCACCGGCCTGCAAACGAATCTGCCGGCTATCGACGATGCGGCCGGTGGCGTCGAGCAGTGTCAAGCGGGCATCGCCTTCGGCGCGACTGCCGATCTGCACGGTGATCTGGGTGCTGGCCGGGGAAGGATACACTCTGATTTTACCCAAAGAACCGGCTTCGGCCGGGGCCGCGCTGACGGGATTCAGGGCCGTGCCTTCGGCGGAGAGCATAAAATCGATCGGGGCGTAGTTGCCGGAACTCGACAAGGGGAATACCCGGAAATAGTACGTCGTATTACCTTCCAGACCGGTCAGGGTCAGCGTGTTGTTGTCGATTTCGACGGGATTGCACCAAATGGACGTGAAGCCGCCGCATGCGCCCTCGAACACTTGCGCGCCGAGACTGGAAAAAAGATAGTCGATCGGACTAATGTCTTCATAATCAATAGTTATGGTCACATTGCCGCCATCGGAATCGGTTGTGAATTGGTACCACACGTCGTAGGGACGGGATATGCCATCGGCCGTCGGTGCGTCGTACGGCGGGCAAAGCGGCTCCGCAGAACCGGTGGCGCCGGTCGTGGTTTGCGGTCCCGGATTGGTGAACACGCCGGGTGTCGGGGTGATGGAAACAGCCTGGTCGCAGTGGTCGTTGGGTGGCGGTGCCGGGGCGGCGGACATGCAAATTTCAAACTCGGAAGAAGTGCCCAATCCCCGGGAATACACCCGCAGCCAGTATTTGTTGCCCGGTTCGAGTCCGGAGATGTCTTCCACGTTTTCCGCCAGGAAAAAACATTCGATTGGAACGAGGTTGCCGCAAGCGCCGCCGAATACCTGCATTTGCACCCCATCGCCGAAATGCCGCCACATCTCGAAGATGACTGCCGTGCGGTCGGCCGGCACGACAAAACTGAACCACACATCGTCGTCTTCGTAGCCGTAGCAGTTCAGGCCGTCGGCGTAATTACCCGTGGCAAGCGCGGTATTGACGATAAAACTCACACAACTACCGTCTTCGGGCAGGGGCGGGAATACCAGAGCCTGCTCGCAGAGGTCGTTGACAACGGGCAGCGGCAGTTTAAGACTCAGATCAAAAAACGCGTATTCAAATTGTTGTTGCGTATATAAACGCAGGTAGTACACGGTTCCCGGCATCAGACTGTCGATGTGCCCGTCGCCGTCGTCGTAGCAGCCCAGGAATTCGAGACTGCCGCAATCGCCCTGATACAGTTCCATGATGAGGCCGTAATCGTTGAAGGCATCATCGACGTCGATGTTGAACACCACGCGCTCATGGTTGTCGGGCAGGGTGAAAGTGTACCAAACATCGTCGTCGGCCCAGCCGTTGCAGGCCAATGCCGCCTGGCCGCCAGCGGCCAGCGTGGTGCCGGAAAGGGTCACCCAGGCGCCGTTTTCGGGCAGCGGCGGGAAGGCCGCGGCGCCCGGACATTCGTCGTTGGCCGGCGGAGGCGGCGCCACCCGGAGGCAAATCTGGATGCTGGTGACCTCGTTCGGCTCCCAGCTGTATGCTTTCAGGTAATAGGTTTCTCCCGGTATCAGGTCGGGGATAACATTGACCCCGTCGGTATGGCAGCTGTGTAAAACCAGGTTATTGCAGTCTCCGCTGTAAATACTCACCGCCTCAAATGGCGAGCCGGATACATTGACCCAGTTGATCAGCATGGTGTTTGTGTTGGGCGGCACGATAAAACTGTACCACACATCGTCGTCCACTACGCCGAAACAATCATCATCGTAATCGCCCGTGGCGTTTTTCGTGTCGGCGATCACAGATGCGCAGCTGCCGTCGGTCGGGATGGCCGGGAAGGGTATGGCATTGATGCAGAGATCGTTGGGCGGCGGGGGCGGCAGGGTGCGCAGACAAATGTCGAACACCGGCTGGGCAATGGTGCTGTTGGTAAAAGCCCGGATGAAATAGGTGTCGCCCGGGATCAGGTTGTTAAAGATCAGAGGGGTATTTTGACTGAAACAACCCAGCGCGACCTGGCTGCCGCAGTTGCCGCCGATCAGTTCGAAAGCTTCCTGGCCGTTGCTTAATGCGCTGGAAATCAATTCAACTTTCAGATCGGTCACGTTGGCCGGCACGACGAAGGAGAACCAGACATCATCCTGCGGATTGATGCCGCAATTGTTGTTTCCTGCGCTGGTCGCCCAGCGGGCATCCACCGACACCGTGGCGCAAGCGCCATTGGCCGGGATGGCCGGGAATGGCTGTGCGTTGGCACAAGCGTCGTTGGGCGGCGGGGGCGGGGGGAGTTTCAGGCAAAAATTGAACTGCGCATTCACCCCCTCATCTTTTGTAAAAACACGGGCAAAGTAAGTTTGACCCGGTACGAGGTCTTTCAACAAGCCCGCTCCGTCGTCGTAGTTTTCGTGAAAAGGCAGATTAAACCCGCATTCATCATAAAAATACAACACGAGTTGGCTGTTGCCGCCGAGCACTTCGGTTTCGTACAGCAAACGGGTGGTATTGGCGGGCACGATAAACGAGTACCAAAGGTCGTCGTCGGCATGCCAGGGCGCCTGCTCATCCTGAAAACCAGGCAGGGGAGGAGACTGGTTGCCGGTCGCGCCGGCGGTATTGACCAAAACGGTGGCGCAGCTGCCGTCGGCCGGGATGGCAGGGAAGGCTGCTGCCTGGAAACAATGCTCGTTGTCGGCCGTGGAAACACTCGGCACGGCCGCCACGCAAATACCGCCGATATTGCCCGAAACTTTATCCAAATAGTCCCAAAAACGCAGGTAATACGTGCCGGGTGGCAGGGCGGAGTAGGGTAGTTGGGGCATCAGGTTATTCGGGTTGAGGTCGTCTTTACACGCCAACTGGATCAAATTGTCGCAATCCGTTGCGTAATACAAAGCCAGGGCGCCGTCGGTGATGCCATTCGGGCCGGTTCCGGCGGCTGTAGAAATGAGCACGTCGGCTTTGTAAGTCAGTTCAAATTTGAACCAGACGTCGCCTGTGCTGTAATCGCCGCAGCCCGGAGCGGGCAGTCCGGGGGTAGCGCTGGCGGTTTCCCAACTCAGCGGGCCGGAGAAAGAGCAACTTTGGCCTTCCTGCGCAGGCAGTAAAATGGCGCCGCAGGGTTCGTCGTTGACCGGCGGCAATACCGCGCGGAGGCAAATCTGGTATTGTGCGCCGTCGTCGTTGTCGGGCGTGCAGGTTTTCATTAAATAAGTGGCGCCCGGTGTAAGGTTCGGGATAATGCCTTGCGATTCGACAAAACAGGCCAGCGAAGTGAGCGGGTCGCAGTTGCCGGCATAAATACGCACCCCTTGTTCGACCGGGTTGCCGTTTACCGAACATTCAAAAGCCAGTTGGGTGATGCCGGGCGGAACGGTGAAGGTATACCATACGTCGTCGTCGCCGATTGCGCCGCAATTGGTCGTTGGCGGTCCGGTGGCGCCGATGGTATTCACGTCCACCGAAGCGCAACTGCCGTCGGCCGTAATGGCCGGAAAGGGCAGGGCGGTGATGCAGTTGTCGTTCGGCACCAGCGAAGCGGTCGGCAGGGCCGCCACACAAATGCCGCCGATGCTACCCGAAACCTTGTCCTGATAATCCCAAAAACGGATAAAATAAAGACCTGCGGGCAAGGCATTCAGTTGAATCTGCGGCATATTTCCCGGCCCCGAATCGTCGTCGCAGGTGATTTGTGTAAATGTCCCCGAGCAGCTGTCGGCCGCGTACAACAGCATGGCGCCGTCAGTAATCACGCCTGCCGCCGTGCTGATGAATAGGTCGGACGCCTCGCCGAGTTCGAAAGAAAACCACACGTCGCCGGTGCTGTAACTGCCACAACCCGGATTGGCGAAACCTGCCGAAGTAGTCGCGTTGGCCCAGTTGACAGGCATGTTGGGTGTGCAGACGGCGCCGGCGTTTACCGGTAGCGGAATGGCGGAACAGGGTTCGTCGTTGGCGACGGGTTGGGCCGAGGCCGGTTGAGCGGCCACACAAATGCCGCCAAAATTGGCCGAAGTGCGGTCGCTGACGTCCCAGAATCGGATATAATACTGGCCCGGCAACAACGCGATGGCACTGATAAAGGGCATCGATTGAAAAGTCTGGTCGTTGTTGCAAATCAGCAGACTCAGTGCGCCGACGCAATTTGAACCGCTGTACAGGGCCATGGCGCCGTCGGTAATGCCGTCTGGCCCAACGCCCGGCAGCGTATTGATCACTATGTCGGAAGTATCGTCGAGTTCGAATGAGAACCACACATCTCCGGTGGCATATCCGCCGCAGCCGGGCGGAGCGATGGAGGCCGTCGCGCTGGCGTAGAGCCAGGAATAGGACTGTGCAGGTGTACAACTGTCGGCCGAAATCACCGTCAGCGGACTGGCATTACAGGGGTCGTCGTTGGAGGTGTTGAGCGGTACCGGTTCCGTGGCGACGCAAATGCCGCCGATTACCCCGGAGGTTTTGTCGGCATAGTCCCAGAACCGGATAAAATAAGTACCCGGCGCCTGGGCGCCCAGTGCAATTTGCGGCATGCTGCCGGGGCCACTGTCGTCGTTGCACTGCAGCAGGAAATAGGTGCCGGCGCATGGATCGCCGTAATACAGTTCCATAGCGCCGTCGGTGATGGCGCCGGGGCCGTTGCCGGCCAAAGTGGTGATAAAGATATTGGAAGCGGTGTCGAGGGTGAATTTGAACCAGACGTCGCCGGTGGAATAGTTGCCGCAAAAAGGCTGGGCAAAGCCGGGTGTGGCGGTGGCATCCTGCCAGTTCAGCGCCTGATCGGGTACGCAGGAGGCGCCGTTGAGCAAGGGCAACTGGATTGCTCCGCAGGGGTTGTCGTTGACGGGCTGGGCCAGCAATTGGGCGGCAGAAAGCCACAGCAGCAGGCATAGGAGTTGTTTCATCGGTCAGCAGATCAATTTGTAAAAGATACCTGCAAAACTCCTCCCTTCTGCAAAGGACAATGTTTCTGCCTTGTTCAAAAAGGGTAAAAAAGTGTAAAATTCGACTTGCAGCCTCCCCTCAACTAAATGTCATAATCTTGAACCCGTATAAATAAGCAACTTCCATCCCCCCAATTTTTAACTAAAATTTGTATGCTGCGTTTCGCCCATTAGTTTTACGGCCGCAAAACGCAAACCCAGATTTTAGGATACCATGAATTGGTTTACCCGTTTTCTTACGTCCTCGCTCGGTCAGAAGTTCATTATGTCGCTGACCGGTATCTTCCTGATGCTTTTTCTCATCGTGCACCTGCTCGGCAACCTTCAGTTGTTGAAAGACGATGGCGGCGAAGCGTTTAACAGTTATGCGTATTTCATGACGCACAACCCCCTCATCAAAACCGTTTCCTACACGCTTTATGCATCCATTCTGTTGCATGCCATCCAGGGCATCCTGCTCTGGCAGCGCAACAAGGCTGCGCGGGGCAACGTCCGCTACGCCGTTCAGCACACGCGTTCGAGCGAGCGCCCAGCCCGCAATATGGCCTGGATCGGGATCATCATTTTTATTTTCCTCGTACTGCACATGTACCAGTTCTGGTTCCAGATGCACTGGGGCAAAGTGCCTTTTGTGGAATATGATTCACTCGACCATCCGGTGAAAGACCTCTACACCCTCGTCGCCGCATCGTATGAAAATATCGGCTACGTGGTGTTCTACGTGGTCTGCATGGTTGTGGTGGCAGCCCACCTCTGGCACGGCTTCTGGTCGTCGCTCCAGACCCTGGGCATCAACCACCGCAAATACAACGGCCTAATTCATTTCATCGGTGCGGCTTATGCCATCGGTGTACCGTTCCTTTTTGCCGTCATTCCGGTCTGGATGTACGTTTTTTAGGGTTTATGAGGGTTGATAAGGGTTTATGAGGGTTTATAAAAAGGGTTGTTCCCTCCCTCAATTTTATCAACCTAATAAACTTTATCAACCCTCAACCTCATCAACCACTCCATTTACAAACACATCAACATCCGCATATATGGCCAAGTCAGCCAAACTCGACGCTAAAACTCCTCCCGGTCCGCTCGACCAGAAGTGGGATTATTACAAGGGTCATGTGGCCCTCGTGTCGCCCAACAACAAACGCCGCATCGACGTGATCATCGTCGGCTCCGGCCTGGCCGGCGCTTCGGCAGCCGCCTCGCTCGGCGAACTGGGCTACAACGTCAAGTGCTTTACGTATCACGACAGTCCGCGCCGCGCGCACTCTATCGCGGCCCAGGGCGGTATCAACGCCGCGAAGAACTACCGCAACGACGGCGACTCGGTGTTCCGCCTGTTCTATGATACGATCAAAGGCGGCGACTACCGCGCCCGCGAAAGCAACGTACACCGCCTGGCGGAGGTATCCACGGCCATTATCGACCAGTGCGTGGCCCAGGGTGTGCCTTTTGCCCGCGAATACGGTGGTTTGCTCGACAACCGCTCTTTCGGCGGTACCCAGGTGTCGCGTACGTTTTACGCTCGCGGCCAGACCGGTCAGCAGCTGCTCATCGGCGCCTATCAGGCCCTCAGCCGCCAGATTGCTGCCGGTACAGTAAAAATGTACAACCGCCACGAAATGCTCGATGTGGTCACGGTCGACGGCCAGTGCCGCGGTGTGATCGTCCGCAACCTCGTGACCGGCCAGCTCGAACGCCACTCCGCACACGCCGTGGTGCTTTGCACCGGCGGCTATGGCAACGTGTTCTACCTGAGCACCAACGCCATGATGTGCAACGTAACCGCCGCCTGGCGCGCACACCGCCGCGGCGCATTCTTCGGCAACCCCTGCTACACCCAGATCCACCCGACCTGCATCCCGGTCTCGGGCGACTACCAGTCGAAACTGACGCTCATGTCCGAGTCGCTGCGCAACGACGGACGCTGCTGGGTGCCGAAAAAAGCCGAAGACGCTAAAAAGAACCCGCGCGACATCCCCGAAGAGGATCGCGACTACTACCTCGAACGCCGCTACCCGGCTTTCGGCAACCTCGTGCCGCGCGACATCGCCAGCCGCGCCGCCAAACAGGTGTGCGACGAAGGCCGCGGCGTGGGCGCTTCCGGACTGGCCGTTTACCTCGACTTCGCCGACGCCATCAAACGTTTCGGCAAAGCCACCGTGGAAGCCCGTTACGGCAACCTCTTCGAGATGTATGAAAAGATTACGGGCGAAAACCCGTACGAAACCCCCATGCGCATCTACCCGGCCGTACACTATACCATGGGCGGCCTCTGGGTCGATTACGAACTGATGACCACACTTCCGGGTCTCTACGCCGCCGGCGAAGCCAACTTCTCCGACCACGGCGCCAACCGCCTCGGCGCTTCGGCGCTCATGCAAGGCCTGGCCGACGGCTATTTCGTGTTGCCGTACACCATTGGCTCCTACCTCAGCAACGAGATTCGCACGGGCGCTATTTCGACCAATACGCCCGAGTTCGAAGCAGCCGAAAATTCGGTGCGCGAGCGCATCAGCCATCTCATGGGTGTCGGCGGCAGCCAAAGTGTGGAAAGTTTCCACCGCCGACTGGGCAAAATCATGTGGGATAAATGTGGTATGGGCCGCACCAAAGAAGGTCTTACGGAAGCCATCGGAGAAATCCGCGCCCTGCGCGCCGAGTTCTGGCGCGACGTGTTTGTGCCCGGCCGCCCCGACGAATACAATCCCGAACTCGAAAAAGCCTGCCGCGTGGCCGACTTCCTCGAACTCGGCGAACTGATGTGCCGCGACGCACTGCACCGCAACGAAAGCTGTGGCGGCCACTTCCGTGAAGAATACCAGACGCCCGACGGGGAAGCCAAACGCGACGACGATGATTTCATGTACGTGGCCGCCTGGGAATGGCAAGGCGAAAATGCCGAGCCGGAACTGCATAAAGAATCGCTGGAATACGAAGTTGTAAAAGTGTCTCAGCGCAGTTACAAATGATGATCCCGCGCGAGGAAGCCATCAAACGCATCTGTGACTTTCTCACCCAAATCGGAATTCCCTTCCAAAAAGCCCCGATCGAAGGCAGGAGTTTTTTACCCGGCCTGAAAATCGACCAAGGTTCTTTGACAATTGATGTAGACAAACTCGAATACCCAGGCGATATCCTGCACGAAGCCGGGCATATCGCCTTGTTCGACCCACTGAAGCGGCCTTTTCTCAATCAGGAAATGCTCGACACGCAGCCTTCGGAACAAAGCGAAGAAATCGGGGTGCAACTCTGGTCGTACTTCGCCGCCGAAGCTTGCGGTGTACCGGCAGAAATGGTGTTTCACGACGGCGGCTACCACACGCAGAACAAATGGATAATCGACAATTTCCGCAAACGGATTTTTGTCGGAATGCCGCTGCTGGTCTGGATGCGCATCGCGGACCCCGTTCCGAAAGGCGAATATCCTGTGATTAGAAACTGGCTACGCCAATAAACGATACACATGGATACTGCCAACCTGCTCAACGGCGCCGGCGTCAGCCTGATTTTGGCCGCGTTTTTCCTCCAGACCTTCCGCATCGTGTCGGGAGAAAGCCGGGTGTACTACGGGCTCAACCTGGCCGGCGGCATTTTGGCCACCTGCGGCGCCTGGATGATCGGCGCCTGGCCTTTTGTAGTGCTGGAAGTAACCTGGACGGCAGTAGCGGTAATCGGTTTGTTGAAGTCATTTAAAACCTGAGAGTACCCATGAAAACACTTGTCATCAACCTGTTTTTATGCCTGTTCCTGATCGGAAAAAGTTTTGGTCAGCAAAATATACTGGAAAATGCGTCTTTTGAAACAGATCAAACCGGTTGCGGTCAAGTACCGACTGACTGGTATGATTGTAGCGATTCGCCTGTAAATAATTCACCGGTAGATATTCAACCTGGCTGCTATGGAGTTTACAAACCAGCGGCTGATGGTTATAATTATCTCAGCATGGTTGTGCGTGATGATGGAACAAAAGAATCAATAGGCCAATTTCTTCCTGAAAATCTGCTGAAGGATAGTTTTTACATATTGACCATTTCAGTTTGTCGTTCGGAAGTGTTTTTAGGTTATTCTAAATTAATAGGAAAAGAGATTCAATTGAGTACGCCGGTTGTGCTTAATATTTGGGGTGGGAATCAATCTTGTGATCACAAACAATTATTGGCTAGGACGGAACTTGTCACCCAAATGGACTGGACACAATACGAATTTGATCTGTTGCCTGAAACTGATATTTCAGAGTTTATTATCGAAGCCTGTTTTAATGAAAGTTCAAGGATTTATTACAACGGAAACATTCTTATAGACAATATTATTCTGACCAAAATACCTTGATAATAAAATAGTTAAGCAAATTATCATGAGACTCACGCTCAAAATCTGGCGCCAAGGCGGCAAGTACAAAGGCGAATTCGTCACGTATCAACTCGACAACGTCAACGAACACATGTCGTTCCTTGAAATGCTCGACGTGCTCAACGAACAACTCGTCGCCCGCCGCGAAGAACCCGTCGCCTTCGAACACGACTGCCGCGAAGGCATCTGCGGCACCTGCTCGCTGGTGATCGACGGCCGTGCGCACGGCCCCATGAAAGGAACAACGACCTGCCAGGTGCACATGCGCCATTATAAAGACGGCGAGACCATCGTGATCGAGCCATTCCGCGCCCAGGCGTTCCCGGTGATCAAAGACCTCGTGGTCGATCGCTCGGCCTTCGACCGGATCATCCAGTCGGGCGGCTACGTGAACGTCAATACCGGCCAGGCGCAGGATGCCAACAGCATTCCGATTGAAAAAGACCAGGCTTCCCGTTCTTTCGACGCTGCCGCCTGCATTGGTTGCGGCGCTTGTGTGGCGGCTTGTCCCAACGCTTCGGCCATGCTGTTTACCTCGGCCAAAGTGAGCCACCTGGCCCTGCTGCCCCAGGGCGCCGTCGAGCGCCGGCAACGTGTACTTTCCATGGTCGCCCAGATGGACAAGGAAGGATTCGGCCGTTGCTCCAACGTAAAAGCCTGCGAAGCCGAGTGCCCGAAAGAAATCTCGGTGGAGAACATCGCCCGCATGAACCGCGAGTATCTGGCGGCGACGTTTGCTTCGGAAAAGGTGTGAAATAACCGCCCTTTGGCGTTGTAAAAAAATAAAACGCCGGCCTTTGCAATTAGCAGGGGCCGGCGTTTATTATTTCAGCGATGTAAGTTCACCCTCTCAACCCCGGCAACCCCGTCAATTCCCGTACTTCCCGCAAAGTTTGCTGGGCTGTTTTGCGGATTTCCGCGCTGCTGGCCTGGATTTGGGCTTTGACGGCTTTCTTATCGGCATTCAGCTCCTGATAGCGCTCGCGCAGGGGATTGACCAGCCCGACGACGGCGTTGGCCACGGCCTCTTTCAGGTCGCTGTAGCGCAGGGCGCCGGCTTCATAGTCGGCCATCAGGGCGCTGTGGGCGTCGAGGTGACCGCAGGCGCGCAGGAGTTCGAACAGGTTTTGCACACCGGGGCTCATTTGGCCGGCTGGCGTGTCGCCCGTGTCGGTTACGGCCGATTTGATTTGTTTGCGCACGCGGTCTTCTTCGCCGAAAAGGTTGATGTAGTGTTTTTCGCCCAGGCTTTTGCTCATCTTGCGGGTCGGATCGGCCGGCGAGAGGATTTTGGGCGTTTCGGTAAAGAGCGGTTCCGGCGCGACGAAGTATTCCTTGCCGAACTGGTAATTGAACCGCTGTGCGATGTTGCGCGAAAGTTCAAGGTGTTGTTCCTGGTCTTTGCCCACCGGTACGTAATCGGCGCGGTAAATCAGGATGTCGGCCGCCTGCAGAACCGGGTAGTAGAACAGTCCGGCGCCGACAAAGGCCTCTTTGCCGGAGTTGTCTTCCAGTTGTTGCGATTTGTCTTTAAACTGCGTCATCCGGCTCAGTTCGCCGTAGGAAGTGACGCAGCCCAGTATCCAACCCAGTTCGACGTGTTCGGGTACGAGGCTCTGGATAAAGAGATTTTCCGGTTTGACGCCGCAGGCCAGCAGGTAAAACGCCATTTTCCAGGTATTCTCCCGGAGTTGATCGGGCTTGTAGGGCATCGTCATGGAATGGTAGTCCACGACCCCATAGAAGCAGCGATACTCTTGTTGCAAGCGCACCCAGTTTTGCACCGCCCCGAAGTAGTTGCCGAGATGGAGGTCGCCGGTTGGCTGAATGCCGGAGAGAACGGTTTTCATGGAAAAAGAAAGTTTATTGATTTAAAGCCGCGATAACGGATATTTCGATATTGACAAATTTGGGCAACTCGGCCACTTGTACGAGTTCGCGGGCGGGGGCCAGCTCGGGTGGAAAGTACTGGGCATAAACAGCATTGATCCGGCCAAACTGGTTCATGTCTTTTACGAAGACGCTCACTTTCAGCACGTTTTCCATGCCGGAGCCGGCCGCTTCGAGTATAGCCTTGACGTTGTTGAGCACCCGGTGCGTTTCGGTCTCGATGTCGTCGAGTTCCAGTTCGCCCGTGATCGGGTCAAGCGCGATCTGGCCCGACACGTACAGCACGTTGCCATGAGCAACCGCCTGGTTGTACGGACCGATGGGCATGGGAGCGTTGGGGGTGTTGTGGATGGTGCGCATGGATGGTGGTTGTTGAGGATTTGAGGATGCGAGGATTCGAGGATTTGACAATGGTTTATTTCCGCGCTCAGCGGTTGGTGAATTGGTGAGGTGGTGATTTGGTTAGAAAAGGAGAAATCAACGCTCTCGAAAACAAATACAATCACCTGCAAATTACCCTTTCGGGCGCAGAAATAAACCTTTTGTCAAATCCTCAAATCCTCGCATCCTCAAATCCTCATTTACATAAACAGAAAAAGCCCCAATCGATCCCGGGATCGGGATTGGAGCCTCCTCAAAAATGGGACAAACCTTTGGCCGCTCAGGCCTCGGCCGCGTCGCCTGACGCCTCGCCCGAGATCAGAATCTGACCGCGGTAGTAGAGATTGCCTTCTACCATGTAGGCATGGTGGAAAAGGTGTTTCTCGCCGGTGGTCGGGCAAGTGGCGATTTGCGGGGCATCAATCTTGTAGTGCGTGCGGCGAGCGCGTTTGCGCCGTTTGGAGTGCCGCCATTTAGGATTGGGCATGGCTCAGTATTTTCTGCTCAATTATTATTTTTAAAATCTTTCAGGGCGTCCCAAACGGAATCACCCTCTTGTTTTTCCGTATCTTCTTCCCTTTGCAAGCGCTGCAATACGTCGAAATTGCAGGGCGGCCGGGGATCTGACTGGCAATCGTAGGTGTTGGTAATGGGCAGCGCGAGAATCGTGAATTCGTAGAGGTATTGACCCACATTGAATTCCGAAGTTTCGCGCGGTACAAAAACCACCTCGTCTTCTTCTTCACCTTCCGCTTCGCCGTATTTGACCAACAACTGACGTGAATCAGCCACGGGCAATTGTATTTGGGCGGTGCAACGGTCGCATTCTGCCTGAATGTACCCGTCCAGATCAAAATCCAGTACAAGCATATCCGGGCGTTTGTCCAGGGTCAGGTCGATCTTTATCGCACCTTCGCCAACCGGTGAAGACTCGAAGTGGCGGAAGAAATCGCGATCCAGCTCGTAGTGAAAACGATGTATTCCTGTTTTTAACCCCTGTACGGGGATGGAATACGCTAAAAGCGGGTCCATAGCCACTTCGTTTTGAAAATTGGGCTGCAAAGGTAAGCGAAAGACCGGGAAACAAAAATGTTCGATTAAAAAAAATCCGACAGCCGGCCGTGCGCCCGGAAAATGGCACGGTTGTTGGCTAGGCCCTTCCATCTTTCCCGTATAGTCCGCTGCCGGCCATCCTGATTTCTTTCAAAAGCCGGAAGCAACCATAATCCTGATTCGACACCCCGGCGCCTGCCGGGCGTGGATGGGCTATTCCTTACTCCTACTCTCTGCACCCATTTCCAGTGAAAACATGACGTCCGGTCGCTCCGGGCCTAATCACCATTTGTTTCATCACTCACCCGCATTCAACATGCAACAACTCATTACAATCCCGACCCAATTGCCCCTCCGGTTCAAGGGTTTGATTCGGATGGCCCTTTTCCCGGTCTTAATGGCCGTTTTGTTCACTGCCGCCACGGCTTTTTTGCCCGGCCCCGACGGGCGTGCCGGACGGGCTGCTTCATTGGCTTCGGCCGATACCCTGCTGGTCAAAATTTGCGACGGCGACTTTTACCTTTTTGGAGACGACACGCTCACCGTCGGTGGTATTTACACCGATACGATCTTCGACAGCGACACCTTTACGCTGCAATCAGTCGAGTTGAATGTCTTGCCCCTGTCGTTCCAGACCATCAGCGCGCGTATTTGCGAGGGCAGCCAGTATATATTCGGCGGCGATACGCTGACGGAAAGCGGTACTTACACCGACACCCTCAGCAATGAAAACGGCTGCGACTCGATCCTGACGCTCAAACTGGCCGTTCAGGCTTATTTTGACGACACTCTGCAGGCTGTAATCTGTCCGGGCGATTCGTATGTGTTTGGCCACGATACCCTGGAAGATGCCGGTATTTACACCGATTCGCTGACGGCTGTCGGTGGTTGCGATTCCATCGTCACCCTGATACTCGACTTTGCCCCGGTCGACGACGTGCAGATCGAGGCTACAATTTGTGCCAACGAGTTTTATGTGTTCGGCGGCGATACGCTCACGGCCGAAGGCAGTTATGTCGATACGTTGACCAATACTTTCGGCTGCGACTCGGTCGTAACGCTGAAATTGAGCGTGCTGCCCCTGGCGTTCAGCGCCCAGGAAGCGACGATTTGCGCCAACGATACCTATGATTTTAATGGACAGATACTACAAGATGCCGGTGTGTATACCGATACTTTGACGGCTGAAAACGGTTGCGACTCGCTGGTCAGCCTGACCCTCAGCGTTTTGCCGGTTGCTGAAACGCCCCTTTTCGATACCCTTTGCGCTTTCCAGACCTACGATTTCAACGGTCAGATTCTGGATGAAACCGGCGTGTATACCGACACCCTGACGGCCGAAAACGGTTGCGACTCGATCGTGACACTCCATCTTTTTGTTTACCCCGAATTGATCAGCGTGTCATCTGCCACGGTGTGCGAAGGTCAGTCTTATGATTTCTTCGGTCAAAATCTCGACACTGCCGGCACCTATTCCGTTCTGCTGACGGCCGAAAACGGTTGCGATTCGGTGGTGCTGCTCAATCTGTCGGTCGTACAACCTGCCGATACGGCTTTCAGCGCCACGATTTGCGCTAATGAAACCTACAATTTCAACGGCGAGTTGTTAAGCCAACCCGGTATATATTCCGATACGTTGAGCACCGTAAACGGCTGCGATTCGCTCATTACCCTGACGCTCGAAGTGCTGCCAGTGGCAGCCAGTTCGCTCAACGCCACGATCTGCGCCAGTGAAACCTTCGTGTTCGGCGGCGATACCCTGGCCATCGGGGGCGTGTACGTGGATACGCTGACGGCCGAAAACGGCTGCGACTCGCTGGTTACGCTCAACCTGGAAGTGCTGCCCTTGTCGTCGAGCGACACCAGCGCCACGATCTGCGACGGCGATGTATTTGAATTTGCCGGACAAATGCTGACGGAGAGCGGAATTTATAACGACACACTTACGGCTGCCAACGGTTGCGATTCGATCCGGACGCTGATTCTGGTCGTATTCCCCCTGCAAAATGTCACCCTGAACGCCCAGATCTGCCAGGGCAACACTTATTTGTTCAATAACCAGACGCTGACCGAAAGCGGCACGTATACCGCCGTTTACCCCGACGTACGCGGTTGCGACAGCACGACGGTATTGCTCCTGGAAGTATTGCCGCCCCTGGCCAGTTCATTTTCCGCGACCATCTGTGCAGGCGAAACCTACTCCTTCAACGGACTCGATCTCGGTACTACCGGCGCTTACCAGGCATTCTACAGCACCGATTCCGGTTGTGATTCGATCGTAACGCTCGTCCTGACGGTATTGCCGGCTAATACCACGACCCTCGATGCGGCTATTTGCCCCGGCGAGACCTATGAATTTGAAGGACAAACACTCGGCACTGCCGGCGTGTATACCGCTGTTTACACCGATGCTGCCGGCTGCGACAGCACCCTTGTCCTTAACCTGGAGGTGCTCCCGACCTCGGGCAGCACGGTTGCCGCGACGATTTGCGCCAACGAAACCTACAATTTCAACGGTCAGATACTCAACCAAAGCGGTGTGTATACCGCCCAACTGACGGCTGTCAATGGCTGCGACAGCACCGTGACCCTGAATTTGATCGTGTTGCCGCTGGCGTTTGGTACGCAGAATGCGACGATTTGCGCCAATGAAACCTACAATTTCAATGGCCAGGTGCTGAGCCAAACCGGCCTTTACACCGCCATTCTCACCGCTGCCAACGGTTGTGACAGTATTGCAACACTCAATCTGACGGTGCTGCCGACCCAGCAGGGCTCGCTGAATGCCAGCATTTGCGAAGGCGACAGTTATTTGTACAACGGGGTGTCGTACAACCAGGCGGGCTCGTTCAGTTTCATGTACACGGCTGCCAATGGCTGCGACAGTCTTTTTACCCTGAATCTCAACGTGTTGCCCAATCCGGTCACCTCGCTGAGTTTCACGATCTGCGCCGGCAACTCGCTCAATTACAACGGAACGGCGCTCAATGAAAGCGGAACGTATCCTTTCAGTTTCACCTCGGCCGCGGGTTGCGACTCCACGGTTATCGTAAACCTCAGCGTGATTCCGAGTCCGTCGACAACCCTGACCTACACGATCTGCGAGGGAACTACGCTGGTGTACGAAGGCGATACGCTTACCCAAACCGGTGTATACGAATATTACTTTGTCGGTTCAACCGGCTGCGACTCCACAGTGACCATCAGCCTGACCATTCAGCCGGAAGTAACTACCACGTTGGAGGCCACCATTTGCGAAGGAACGAGTTACTCGTTCGATGGAGAAGCCCTGACAGCCTCGGGCACCTACACGGCGATTCTCAACGGCCCCAACGGCTGCGATTCCACGGTTGTGTTGCAACTTACGGTGACGCCGGCGCCGCTGACCGCGATCAATGCCAGTATTTGCGCGGGGGATTCCTATGCGTTCAACGGTCAGAACCTCACGCAAGCGGGCATTTACACCGCCAATCTGAGCACCCCGGCGGGTTGCGACTCCACCGTTGTGCTGACCCTCAACATCCTGCAACCGGCCAATACCACTGTACAGGCGACCATCTGCGAGGGCGAGTCTTATTCGTTCCTGGGGCTGACCTTGACGCAATCGGGTGTGTACACCGGCACATTTGTGGCCACGAACGGTTGTGATTCCACGGTTACGTTGTTGCTCACCGTCAATTCTGTTCCCTTCAACATTATCCTTCAAAGCGGCACATTCACCGTGCAGGCGGGCAATGCGACGTTCCAGTGGATCAATTGCGATACCGGCCAACCCGTGCCGGGCGCTACGGGATCCACCTTTACGCCCGATGTAACCGGCAACTACTCGGTTTCCGTCACGCTGAACGGCTGCACAACGGAATCGGATTGTTTCTACGTGGAAGTCGTTTCGGACGAAGAACCCGGCTGGGCGAAGGGCTGGACCCTGGCGCCAAACCCGGCCCGCGACCTTGCCCTGATCCGCTTGTCGGCTCCAGCCGCATCCGAACTCGAAGTGGTTCTGTTCGACCTCAACGGCCGCCTACTGCAGCGCAACGTGCTGCCGCAAGGCGCCACGGAACTCGGTCTCGATCTGGCCGACCTGCCCTCGGGCGTGCTGCTCGTGCGCCTGTCGGACGGAGCGAAAACAGATACGCGGCGATTGGTAAAAGCCGAAAATTGAACTGGAAAAAGATTTTGAACCTGTAGGTGTCTGATCTTACAGGTTCAAAATAATGACACACGAAGGTGCAAAGCGTGCAAAAAAAGGGAGCGCCCTGGCATACTTTGCACCTTCGCGTGCATTATTTCAATGTTTGTGAGCGGCGCTGAAAATGAAACCTGCTCAAAACGACATGCGGTATCCTGCCGCGAATTGTGCCGAGCGATTATACGACCGGACACGGCCCAAATCGATACCGTTTTCATCCGTAGCGGCCAGGTTGGCAATGGGCAGAACACCGTAAATGTAGCGGCCGGAGAAAAACAGACCATTGTCGAAGCGCCATTCGAGGCCGCCGGCGAGGCCCAGGTCAAAGTTCTCATAAGTATTGCCGTCTTTTAAATCGGAGCGGCCACCGTCGAATTTGAGCCAGGCGGCATTGAGCAAACCGGGCTCGACGCCGGCTTGTACCGACAGCCCTTTCCAGAGCCGATAGTCGGCCAACAGGGGTAAATTGAAATACCGCAACTGAATGGTAAAATCGAGCGGCTGATCGACCAGAATCGATGAGAAATCAGTCTTAAACCCCTTTTGCGCATACATGATACCGCCGAGGAAAGAAAGGCGCTCGTTGATTGGTACGCGCACTTCCGCTCCTGCATGAAAACTGCCGAGTGTACGGTAGTAGGCGTCCGGTACAAAATCGGAGCCATTGACACGTAAGGATTTGTCCAGAATGACTTCGACGTTGCTCAGTGTGAAACCGACCCGGACACCGGCCGAAAAGGATTGGGCTGCAATGGAAGCCTGAAAAAGCAGGAAAACTGCGAGGAATAGCATGTTTTTGTAGCGCATGGTGTGTCGTTTTTACAGAATAGACGCCACAATACGCTGCCGGGTTGGATACGGCCAATAAAAGAGCCGCCCCACAACTGCAGGGCGGCTCGAAGGTATTCTCGTTTTGTCGACTGGTATTAATACCCCTGGTTTTGCGAAAGATTGGGGTTGGCCGCAATTTCGCGGGCAGGAATCGGGTACACCAGTTTGGGATCGTCGTACGGCAGGCCGTCGACTGTTCCTTTCAGGCGTTTCACGTCGTGCAGTTTATGGCCTTCGTGAGCAAGTTCGAGGCGGCGTTCGAGCAGGATGTCGTCGAGCGTCACGCCCGATTTGGCGGGCAAGCCGGCACGGGTGTGGGTGGCGTTGTAATCGTCGTCGACCGGGGCGCCGACCGAGGTGCCGAGGCGTTGGTTGCATTCGGCGCGGATCAGGTACATTTCAGCCAGGCGAATGTTCGGGATATTGCGGTATTGGTCGCGCCATTTGCCGGCACGGATGGCGCCGTTACCATCATAGTGGAACAACAGGCGGGCGTCGTTCGGATCGTAGAGGTCGAGGTGTTTTTGCTCGATCTCGATATCGCCGTCGCGGCCGCCGAATTCGGGGATGGAATAGTAGGTCACCATGTCGTTGGTGCCATCCTGCGTCGAGATCTGGTTGGCGAAGATGTCTTCGGAGGTATTGTCGTCGTTGTTGAATTCCGAAGCGTAGTCCGAGACCAGGGAATACACGTCGGCGCCGATTACGTCGTTGGCGTGATCGCGGGCGTGGTCGTATTCGCCTTTTTGCAGGTGGACGCGGGCCAGCATAGCGGCGGCGGCATATTTGTTGGCCAGGTTGCCGTTTTCCTCGGGTAATTTATCAAAAGCAGCGGCAAGATCGGTTACAACCTGTGCATACACGTCTTCCACCGAAGCGCGGGACACAAAGCTCGCATCGTCGATTTCGCGGGTCGGGCGCAGCATCAGCGGAATACCCGGTTGTGTGTTGTTGCCGCCGGCCTCATAGGGCTTGGCGAAAAAGCGCACCAGTTCGAAATGGCATACGGCCCGGATGAACAAAGCTTCGCCTTCCACCTGATCGCGGTCGTCGGCTTTGACGACAGACAAGGCGCTCAGCACGTTGTTGGCGATGTTGATGGCATTATAGCCGGCATTCCACATGGCTTCGGCCTCGGGATTTTCGGCGATCATCGTGTGATTGAACACTTCGCGCGGGCCGTTGAAGGTGCCCACCCAGCGGATTTCTCCGTCGGCGCCGGCGAGTTCGGCGTCGCGCATGGTGTAGCCGCCCCAGAAGGCATAATTGCCCAGGGCGTCGTAGGCGCCCAGCAGAACGGATTTGACGTTGGCATCGGTCGAAAGCGCGAGTTCTTCGCTGATGCTTTGAGCCGGCTCGAGATCGAGCTTTTTATCGCAGGCGCTGACGATCAGCACGGCGGCGACAAGGGCAAGGGAATATTTTATAAAACGTAGCATTTTTTTTGATTTAATTGTCCAAAAAAGCAGCCGGCAGGCTGCAAAAAGAGAGCATTAGAAGCCTGCTTTCAAGCCGAATACAATGTTGCGCGGTTGCGGAGCGGCATAAAAATCGACCCCGTACACGATATTGCTGGCGAGGAAGTCGGTCGTGACCTCGGGATCCCAGCCGTCGTATTTGGTGAAAGTGAGCAGGTTGGTCCCCGTGGCGTAGAGGCGCAGGTCGCGAACGCCCGAGTTTTTGAACCAGCGGCTCGGGAAGTCGTATGACAGGGTTACGGCTTTGACGCGCAGGTAAGAGCCGTCGCTCAGGAAGCGGCTGCTGCGGCTTTGGTCGCCGTTGCTATAGCCGAGGCGCGCTTCGGGCACGTCGGTCACGTCGCCCGGGTTTTGCCAGCGGTCGAGCTGGTCGCGGGTCTGGTTGTCGAACCAGCAGGCATTGCAGGACATAAAGCTGCCGGCAGCGTTGTGGATCTGGTTGCCCCACTGGCCTTGCAGGCGGATGTCGAGCGTCAGGCCGGCGTAGCTAAATGTGTTGCTCATGCCAGCGATCAGGTCGGGCAGCGGCGAGCCGAGTTCGATAAAATTGGCTTCCGAATAATCGTTGGTGGTGGCATTCGGATCGACGATATTGCCCTGGTCGTCGGTTGCGTTGACGTACCAGAGGGCGTCGCCGTTGGCCGGGTCGACGCCGGCGTATTCCGCGCCGTAGAACACGCCGATCGGCGCGCCGACTTTCACCACGTTCATGTAGCGCGAGCTCCCGTCGTCGATGAGGGTCTGACCTCCTGCGAGTGCAATCACTTCGTTTTGGTTGGCGGCGAGGTTGACGGAGGTAGTCCAGGAGAACTTACCGACGATGTTGTTCGAGTTCAGCACCAGTTCCACGCCGCGGTTTTGCAGTTCACCGATATTCTGGATCTGCGTCGTGAATCCGGAAGTCGAAGGCACCGGGACGTTGAGCAGCAGGTCGGTCGTATTTTTCTGATACACATCAAATTCACCGGTGAGGCGGTTGTTGAAGAAACCGAAGTCGATACCCAGGTTCCATTCGGCGGATTTTTCCCAGGTCAGGTTGGGGTTGGGTATTTGTTCGGGCGTCAGGGCGCTGTTGTCGTTGTAGGCGCCTGCCTGATAGAGGCCGAGGGAGGCGAAGTTGCCGATGCCGGCGTTGCCGCTCAGGCCCCAGGAGGCGCGCAGTTTGAGGAAACTGAACGTCTTGTTATTCTGCAGGAAGCCTTCTTCGCTAAGCACCCAGCCGGCAGAAACGGCGGGGAAGAAAGCGTAACGTTCGTTTTTTCCGAAGCGCGACGAGCCGTCGATACGCGACGATACGTTGAACAGGTACTTGCGTTTGTAGTCGTAGCTGGCGCGGCCGAAGTACGACAGGATGTTGTACTCCGTGAGCGTCGAGGTGCCGTTGGTGATGAGGGCGGCACTGGCCAGGGTTTTGAATTCGTCGCTGGGGAATTGCTCGCCTTCTACAAGGGTGTACACGGTTTTGCTGTTGTAAAATTCGCTGCCCAGGTCGATACCCAGGTTGTGGGTTTCATCGAAGGAGCGGTCCCAGTGCAGTACGGCGTTCAGGTTGTAGTCGTTGTTCTGGTTCCAGGCCGAGAAGCCGTAGCCCCGGCTGTCGTTGCCGTTGTCGGTGCGTTCGCCGAAGAAGGCGTCGTCGTTGACGGTGTAAATGTTGGTAGCGCCTTCGAGGCGAAGGTTGAGGTTTTCGGTAAAGTCGTACTGGCCATAGGCCGAAGCCAGGGTACGCAGGGTTTTGACATGACGGTAGCCGTCTTCCACATCGATCAGGCCGTTGTAATAGGTCGTAACCGGGCGGTCGTACAAAATGCCTTCTTCGTCGCGGGTAGGCGTGATGGGCGCCATGGCCACCAGCTGCATGGGTGTGGAGAAGGCGTTGTCGTCGGAGGTTTGTTCGGTAAAGGTGCGGGCTAGATTCACATTGGCGCCAATGCGCAGGCGTTCGGTGGCGTCGAAGTCGAGGTTGATACGGCCGCCAGACTTTTCGAGTTCGTTAGACACCAGAATTCCTTGTGTTTTGCCGTAGTTGGCGCTGGCGTAGTAGCGAATATTGTCTTTGCCGCCGCTGAAAGAAAGGGAGGCATTGTTGATGGAGCCGGTGCGCAGGGCTTCGTCCTGCCAGTCGGTCTGGTCGATGCGTTCTTCCCAGTTGGTATGGCCGTCGTAGCGGCGGAATCGGGAGTAGACGAATTCCGTCCAGGAGTTCGGATCGTCATAAGCGACGCCTTCCAGGTCGTCGGAGTTGTTGGCCGCCTCGGTGAAAAGTTCGATGAATTCGGCCGCGTTGAGGAATTCGCGTTTGTTGGTCGCCTGGGTAATCCCGCTTTGCACGTCGAGTTCGATGCGCGGGCGGCCCGAGCGGCCGGATTTGGTGGTGATCAGGATAACGCCGTTGGAGCCCCGGGAGCCGTAGATGGCTTTGGCGGAAGCGTCTTTGAGCACGTCGATAGAGGCCACGTCGTTGAAGTTGAAGTCGGCCAGCGGGTTGAGCGGCGCGCCGCTGGTGTTTTGGGCGTCTTTGGTGAGCGGAATACCGTCGACCACGATGAGCGGTTCGGTGTCGGCATTGATGGAGCCCACGCCGCGCACCCGCATACGCATGGCGCCGCCGAGTTTGCCGTTGACGCTTTCCACGTACACGCCGGCTGCTTGTCCCTGGAGGCCTTGTTCGAAGGAAACGACCGGCAGGGATTGCAGCTTTTCGCCGCCTACTTTGGCGATGTTTCCGGTGAGGGTCGACTTGATTTGTTTCCCGTAACCGATCACGACAACTTCGTCGATCAGTTGGGCGCTGGGCTCGAGCGAGGCATCCAATCGGGCGCCATCAGCATTGAGTTCAGTGGTTTTGTAACCGGTATAGCTGAACACCAACGTCGCGCCGGCCGCGGGCACGCTGATGGTGTAATCGCCATCAATGTTGGTCGTGGTACCGGTAGTGGTGCCTTTGACCAGCACTGTAGCGCCGATAAGGGCTTCGCCGGTCGACTGGTCGGTTACGCGCCCGCTTACGCTGCGTTGCGCCCAGAGGGCAACAGACAGGCAAAGCAAGCTTAGTGTAAACACTAATCGCTTCATACAGAAATAAATTTGAGTTGGTTAATAATGTCGGATTAGAACTTATTTCTCAAGGCGTTCCATCAAACGCCCGGTAATGCGAAGGAAATCCATTTCTGTGATGATTCCTACCAGGTCTTTGCCTTTCACCACCGGCAAACAGCCTATTTTATTCACCCGCATTCGTTCCATGGCCTCCATGATCGGCGTGTCGGGGGTAGCGGTGATTGGTTTTTCAATCATGAGGTCATTGACGGTGGTAGGCGGTACGTTTTCCTGCAGGTGAATCATTTTGCTTTGACGGGTAAAATGGCGCAGCAGCATACGCGACGACACCAGCCCGACCAATTCGCCTTTGTTGTTTTCCACCGGCATGTACCGGATACGGCGCCAGTCCATAATCTCGGCAACCAGTTCGACCAGGTCTTCTTTCTGAACGGTAAAAAGGTCGGTCGACATAAACTCTTCCACTTTCAGGCGGCTGGGTTTCCAGTTTTCCAGGTCGGCAGCGGTGGGTTCTTTCCAGGTATGCACGGGTTTGTTGTCTTTTTGATTTTTGATAATGGCGGCAGTCACGCAGGTTACGGCTTCGTCGTTGGTCACTTCTTTCGACAGTGCGGTGAAAGAGCGCAGGGCCCAGCGAGCGCCGGTGACGTGGTCTTTGGCGCGCGCTTCGATGATGTCGAGGTATTTGTTAATATCGGTGCTGCGCACTTTGCGGTGTTTCAGACCTTCCTTGGCCAGGGGGAGCAGCACTTTCAGGATGAGTTCGGTTGCGGATATTTTTTTGTCTTTAAACCAGGTAAAAGTGGTGTCGATACCGAATTTGGCTGCTTTCAGGAAATTGTCGCGGGCGTCCACAAAGTCCATTTGTTTGGTAATATCCTCGTGGTGCAATCCCATTCCGACCATGGCGCCCAGCCAGAAGGCGGCATTGGCCGTGGCGTCAACAGGCGTGGGACCAGCGGGTATGACGCGGTTTTCGATACGCAGGTGCGGTTTGCCATTCGGCGAAATGCCATAACAGGGCCGGTTCCAGCGATACACAGTCGAGTTGTGGATTTGCAAGGCACGCAATTTGGGCACTTTGCCCTCGGCGATCATGGCCATGGAATCTTCCTCGATGGCGCCGGCCAGGAGCACCCGGAAGCGGCTGATGTCCTCTCTGTATATTTGTGTAATATCACCCTGAAGCCAGCCCGAGCCGAAATTGACGCGGGGCAGGCGCTCGCGCATGTGATCGTTGGTGGTGCGGGTGTCCAAGCTTTGCTGGAACAAGGCGATACGGGTCTCGTGCCAGAGCCGCCGGCCGAACACCAGCGGGGAATTGGCAGAGATCGCAATCGTCGGGCCGGCCAGTACCTGCGCGATGTTGTACATTTTCACGAATTCCTTGGGTGATACCTGCAAATGCACCTGAAAACTGGTGTTGCAGGCTTCCAGGAGCGGCGAGTCGTGTTTGACCAGCAGTTCGTCGACGCCCTCGACCCGAAGCTCGAAGGACGTGCCCAGCAAGTGTTTTTGAATAGCGGCCATCAGCGCGAAGTAGCGATCCTTCGGCGTGAGGTTGTGCATCTCCAGGTCGTGTTTGCGCAGGGTCGGCAGAATGCCGCACAGGATAATGCTGGCGTCGAATTCGTCGAGGTATTTTTGTATAATATTAAGATATCCAAGATTTTCCGCTTCCATCTGGCTGAGGCAATCCCCGACAAATTCGCGTGGCGATAAGTTGGTTTCCAGATTGAATTTGGCGAGTTCGGTGACGCACCAGGGGTATTTGTCGCCCATCCGCTCAAGCACCTCCATATTGATTGTCGCAGGTTTGAGGGTCTGCTTGTTCACCAGGGCCATTTCCTGTTCCGCACCGATACGCGTGATATCATTCTCAAACCAGTTGTTGTTCAGCATGTATTCGAACGCCTGAACGTCTTCCAGAAGGGCCCGCACAAAGCGCTGCATCTCGTTTTGAGTTTCGACAGTATTTACTTTTTGAAATCCCATATTGATGAAACCGGAGGGTCTTGGTTCGGATTCCGGCGGGGCAATATTATTTCTTTTGGATTAGAGAAGCAAAAGATGTTTTTTGGCGAAAGCAGCCTTCGGAGCCCTAAAATTATTTCTCGAATAGAGACTATAAAATATTTGCACAAAAACTCTTTACCTTGCCGCATGAATTTGACGACGGCTATTTTGCATTTGCAAAAAGACCCCGCACTCAAAACCGTTTTAGAGACTACCCGACTACCGGATCACTCCCCGTCCGGAAATGTCTATTTTGATCTTTTGGATTCAATTGTCTCCCAACAACTAAGTGGAAAAGCGGCTGCAACAATATTCAATCGTTTCTGTGATCTCTTCCCGGAAAGGTATCCTCACCCCGATATACTAGCGGTAATAGACCATGACTTGCTTCGCAGTGCGGGATTATCCAATCAAAAGGCAACTTATTTGCGCAATGTTGCGTTGTATGCGAAGGAAAACGAAATGGGCGCCCACAACTGGCCAAATAAAAGCGACAAAGAGATTATTGATGAACTCACCAGCATTAAAGGAGTTGGCCAATGGACTGTTGAAATGATTCTCATTTTTACCCTGGGACGACCTGATATATTCCCCGTAGACGATCTGGGGATACAACAAGCAATGGTCCGCTTATTTTCTCTTTCCGAACAGGGTCGCCAACTCAAACTTCGTATGATAGAAATCGCAGAGCCCTGGCGCCCCTACCGAAGCCTCGCCACCCGCTACCTTTGGCGATGGAAAGACACTGTTTGAATTTTTTCACCTGTCGAATATTCCACTAAAATTGTATCAAAATTCTATTTTCCACCTTAATTTATTAGCGTAATGAGAACACTGCAGGAACTAAAATACCCCATAGGTCAATTTACATACGGCCAGTCATATACATTTGATGAAACCAGAAAAAACATCAAATCTATTGCACGTACTCCGAAACAACTAAAAAAACTATTGAAAAAGGCCAATAACACCCAATTGGAGTCATCATACAGAAAAGGAGGGTGGACTATAAGGCAAATAGTAAATCATCTAGTTGATAGCCATGTAAATGCTTATGTTCGCATGAAGCTGGCTGTTACTGAAAATGCACCGATTATAAAGCCTTATGAAGAAAAATTATGGGCAAATACAGAAGACGGCAAAAGCGGCTCTGTAAAATCAGCAATAAAATTATTGTCTGCCCTGCATCGTCGATGGGTAGAATTTATGGAATCCCTGTCAGAAGAAGAACTGGAGCGCGTCTATTTTCACCCGGCCAATCAACGACATGTTCCATTGACCGAATCTATCGCCCTCTATTCCTGGCATTGTCGTCACCATCTTGCACATATCCGGATTGCCCTGAATCAGGAGGTCGAAACAAAAGAGGACGACAAACCGGGCCAGTCGACTGCCAAAGCCCGCAAAGGAAGAAAACCCGCACAACGCACGGCCGCTGCGACGGAAAAAGCAGCCCAGCCTGCTACTGAATCAAAACCGGCAAAAGGCCCGGCCCCGGATGAAAAACCTCGCCGCACCCGCCGTACCAAAGCCGAAATGGAAGCCGTTCGCGCCGCAGAAGCCGCCAAACCGAAACTGACCCGCGCCGAAATTCTCGCCAAAGCCCGCGCCGCTCGTCAAGCTAAATCTGCCGACAAACCTGCCCCGGCAGCAAAGGCAACCAAACCCGCCAAGGCAGCCAAGCCGGCCAAGGCCGAAGGGCCGAAACTGACCCGCGCTGAAATTCTCGCCAAAGCCCGCGCCGCCCGCCAGGCCAAATCTGCCGACAAACCCGCCAAGGCAACCAAACCCGCCAAAGCAGCCAAGCCAGCCAAGGCCGAAGGCCCGAAACTGACCCGCGCTGAAATACTCGCCAAAGCCCGCGCCGCCCGCCAGGCTAAATCTGCCGACAAACCCGCCAAGGCAACCAAACCGGCCAAGGCCGCCAAGCCAGCCAAAGCCGACGGACCGAAACTGAGTCGCGCCGAGATTCTCGCCAAAGCCCGCGCTGCCCGTCAGGCCAAATCTGCCGACAAACCCGCAACGGCTGCCAAAACCTCCAAACCGGCCAAGACAGCCAAACCGGCAAAACCCGAAGGCCCGAAACTGACCCGCGCCGAAATTCTCGCCAAAGCCCGCGCCGCCCGTCAGGCAAAATCCGCCGACAAACCCGCAACGGCTAAAAAGGCCGCCAAAGCCGAAGGCCCGAAACTGAGTCGCGCCGAAATTCTCGCCAAAGCCCGCGCCGCCCGTCAAGCCAAAGCAGCCGACAAACCTGCACCGGCTAAAAAAGCGGCAAAAGCCGACGGACCCAAACTGAGTCGCGCCGAAATCCTTGAAAAAGCGCGCGCTGCCCGTCAGGCTAAGAAGAAATAACAGGAGCCTTTTTTGTCATTATTATAAACTGAGCCATTTCGATTACCGAATGGCTCAGTTTTATTTTTAGAAGAGATCAATTGCCGGCGTCGTTGTTACATTTGCCGAATCACTTCCCGAGCTTCCATCTATGCCCTCTTCACCACGCATAATCGGCCAGTTTGGCGGCCATACTCCCGGCGCTTTAATCCTGGCATTCGGCGCCATTCATGGCAACGAGCCGGCCGGAGTCAGGGCGCTGGAAGAGGTGTTCCGATTGTTGGAATACCATGCCGTCAATGATCCAGGGTTTGATTTTCAGGGCAAAATCGTCGGTGTTCTGGGCAACCGCTGGGCATACGCAGCACAAAAACGCTTTATTGAAAAAGACCTCAACCGGCAATGGACGCCCGAAAACATCGCGCGCATCAGCGGAGTGGATCCTATGAATTTGCACGCCGAAGACCGCGAGATTGGCGAATTGCTGAACGTCATTAAAGAAGAGGTGGATGCCAGCCGGCCCGAAGCGCTGATCCTGCTTGATCTGCACACCACCTCCGCAGGTGGGGGGATATTTTCGCTACCGGCACAAGACGAAGCAAGCCTCCGCCTGGCCAAAGAACTGGCGGCCCCGGTGGTTCTGGGACTTGCCGACGGCATCCAGGGCACTTTGCTGCATTTTGCCGCCGATCGCGCTTTTTCCGAAATTCAGGCTATGCCGAAATACGTTATGGGGGTCGCTTTTGAAGCCGGGCAACACAATGATCCCGAATCGGTCAACCGCTCGGTAGCGGTGCTTGTCAACTGCCTGCGCGCAACCGGCTGCATCGATCCCGAAGCGCTTCGAACTTCCGACGAAAATTTGCTCAACGATTACGCCGCGGCCCTGCCGAAAGTGACCCGACTGCGGTATGCGCATACGATTCGCCCCATCGACCAGTTCCGGATGCGCCCGGGCTATGTCAATTTTCAACCGATCCAACGCAGCGAACATTTGGCCGACGACGTGCGCGGCCCTATTTACGCCCCCGACAACGGCCTGATCCTCATGCCCTTGTATCAAAACCAGGGTTCCGACGGCTTTTTTATCGTGCAGGAAATGTTCGTCTGAACGAGGGCCTACTTCCTCGCTTCCATGATTTTTTCGTACGCCTCATTGATCTGCTGAAACTTCTCCTTGGCATGGCGAAGCGCATCCGGAGAGGCATTGCGCGCGGCTACCTGATCGGGGTGCCACTGAAAGGCCAGCGAGCGAAACTTCTTTTTGATCGCATCGAGCGATTCGCTCGGTTGAGCGCCCAGAATGGCGTAATAAGGATCGAGCGGCGACCAGCGCTGATCGGTTCCGGGGGGCATTTGGTAATAACGGCTTTTGATCCGGTCGAACTGCAACCGGCCAATGTGAAATATGCCCGACGCCCGCAGCAGCAACTCCTCTTCGCGCGGGTGCAAACCGCCGTCGGCTGCCGACATGCTGAACAGCAAATCCATCATGTTCAGCACGTAGTGCCGCTCTTTTTCAAAATCGCGGTAAAATGCCCGGGCATAGGCATCGAAGGGTTCGGGAGAGTCTTTGACCTGATTCCAGATACGGATCGAATATGCCCGGTTGGCATCCGTGAGCCGAAACTGATAACGCATCAGGCGCTCCATGTGGTTGATTTCCGAACGATTGACCGTGCCGTCGGCCTTGGCCAATTTTGCACACAGGGCGATCACGTGGCGTAAAAACTCGCCCTGACGCCGTTGAAAAGCCTTGTACTGCGCTTCTCCCGCCTCCTGTTCAAGGGGCCTGTCGATCAAAGCATAACCCAAAATGGAGCCAATAACAAACCCCAGAATGGCGCCAAACGGCATTCCTATGCTATCGCCCACAAAAAGGCCGATCAGACCCAGTATGACTTTTCCCTTGTGCTGCACGTGTATTGTTTCGCGACTTCAGAACAAATTGGTTTGGCCCTGCAAAATTAGGCTTTTTGGCTGTTTGCACCAGACTCCGGAAACAAACTGCTACGACAAGGGCAACTCCACATCGGTGAAATCAAAACTTTGAACATCAAAAAGCCCCAAATCCGTCATTTTTAATGCAGGAATGACCGGCAGGGCCAGAAAAGAAAGGGTCATAAACGGCGCCCGGAGCACACATCCCAGCGCTGATTTGACCCAGGCATCAATTGCCGCGTAGTCTTGCGCCAACTGCTCGCCGGGCCGGTCGCTCATCAACCCGGCAATGGGCAAAGGCAAAATGCGGACATCCCCCTGGCCGTCGGCAGCGCTGACACCGCCCCTTGACTCGATAATGGCATTGACGGCGGCGCAAATCGCCGTGTCGTCGCAACCCACGGCCACGATATTGTGCGAATCGTGGGCTACACTCGACGCCAGCGCGCCGCATTGCAGACCAAAACCGCGCACAAACCCGACAGCAACGGGCGCCCGCTCGGCGTAGCGGTTCAATACGACAATTTTTAAAACATCCTGCGAGTGCCAGGGAACCAAACAGCCGTTTTGAACGTGCGCGCGGCCCTCGGCAGCATCGGTGACGATCTCGCCGTCGCGCACCTGAATAAGACGGACCAGTCCTGTGTCGTGTTTTGCTGTTAAATGAAAATCAGCCGCTTGCCTCGGCTTTGCCAAAAAACGGTTGGGCGTGGCCACGGGCAAATAAGGCAGCCGTACCGCACCGCCCGACGCGACCAATTCACCATTGATCCAGGTGTTGACGACTTCAAAATTTTTCAGGTCGCGCACCTGTATAAAATCGGCGGGGTCGCCTTCGCGCAACTGTCCGACCGGCAAACCGTAGTGCTCGACCGGGTTGTGGCAAGCCGCCCGCAACACGTCGAACACCTCGCAGCCTTTGGCGACGGCACGGGCGGCCAACTGGTTGATATGCCCCTTCAAGAGGTCGTCGGGGTGTTTGTCGTCGCTGCAAAACATCACCTGGGCCGGAAACTCGTTGATCAGCGGCCACAAAGCTTCAAAATTGCGCGCGGCGCTGCCTTCCCGAATCAGGATTCGGACGCCCAGCCGGGCCTTTTCGAGCGCCTCTTCATACGTAAAACACTCATGGTCGGTGGTGATGCCGGCTTCGAAATAACGCCGGGCCTCCTCTCCCCGAAGCCCCGGCGCGTGGCCGTCGACCGGTTTGCCCAGGCGTTTTGCGGCTTCTATTTTGGCCAAAACCTGCGGATCGCCGTGCAAAACGCCGGGGAAATTCATCATTTCGGACAAATAACCGATATCGGGCCGGCGCAACAAATCTTCCACCGCCGCCGCGTCGAGGGTGGCCCCGGCGGTTTCAAAACCGGTGGCCGGTACGCAGGAAGGCGCGCCGAAACAAAACTTGAGCGGCGCCCGCCGGGCATCGTCGAGCATAAATTCCACCCCGGCCGAGCCGAGCACATTGGCGATCTCGTGCGGATCGGAGACCGTGGCTACCGTGCCGTGCACCACCGCCATACGGGCAAATTCGGAGGGCGGCAACATGCTGCTTTCGACGTGCACGTGCGCATCGACAAAACCGGGGAGAACAAAACCGGCTTCAGGCGGCACATCCTCAACCTCGCGGATACGCCGGATGACGCCGTTTTCACAGCGGATTTCGGCCGGGTAAATCCGGCGGGTATGAAGATCGACTAAATGAGCGATGATCGTCATGGCGCAGCATGCCGCCTTTGAGCGCGGCGGGGTAAAAATACGGGAACATAATTTGCCGTTTTTTCCAACCTTCGCATCCTGAACTTTTCTTTAACCCGCCTCACCCATTTATGGAATCCAAAAACGGTTTTACCCTTTTCAGCATTGAAGAATTCGAGCAGTGGATCGCAACCAAACAAGTGACCCGCACGGTTCTTTACCTGCAGGAACACCACACTTATGCGCCCAGTTATGCCAATTTTACGGGCAAAAACCATTTTGCCCTGCTGACGGGCATGAAAAACTACCACGTCAATTACAACGGCTGGGCCGACATCGGGCAGCATTTCACCACGTTCCCCGACGGTAAGATCGGTACCGGGCGCAGCTTGGAAATGTCGCCTGCTTGCATCAAAGGCCGCAACGCCGAAGCCATCTGCATCGAAAACCTGGGCAATTTCGACGATGGCAAAGACGATATGAGCGCCGCGCAACGCGAAACCATCGTACGCGCCACGGCCGCCCTCGCCCGCCGTTTTGGCGTACCGGCCGATGTCAACTATATTGTTTACCACCACTGGTTCGACCTCAATACCGGCGCTCGTACGGAAGGTGCAAGCGGGGTGGTAAAGTCGTGCCCCGGCACCAATTTCTTCGGCGGCAACAAGGTCAAAAACGCCAAAATGAATTTTCTGCCCCTGGTCATTCAAGCCCTGGGAGGCAATTTCGGGCAGCAACTGAGCGGTGTGTTGAAATTCGGATACGTCACCGCCAACTCCCTGAACATTCGAAAAGGCCCCGGCACGGGCTTCGCCAGAACCGGCGCTACCGGCCTGGGCGCCATCCTGCGCATTTATAAAGTGAGCGGCAACTGGTACAAAATTGCCAAAAACCGCGAAGAATGGGTTTCCGCTACGTACGTGAAAAACGTGACCCGCGCAGCCGTGTTCGATACCGAAGAATTGAACGTGCGCTCGGGTCCCGGCGTCAATTTCAGCATTGTCGGTTCCTATCGGGTGGGTGAAGAATTGTTTATCCACGAAGAAAAAGGTACCTGGGCCAAAATCGGTGTCGACGAACGCTGGGTGTCCAAACGTTTCCTGAAAATCTTTAACCCATGACGCCTCCCCCGCTGCTTCTGCTGCACGGCGCCCTGGGCAGCGCCGAGCAATTTGCCGAACTGATGCCCATGCTGCCCGACGACCGCTCGGTCTGGGCGCTCAACCTGCCCGGCCACGGCGGGCTGCCGCTCGGCGAGCCTTTTTCGATGCCCCTTTTTGCCGAAGCAATCCTCGCTTTTATGAACCGTGAAGAATGGGAGGAAGCCGATATTTTCGGGTACAGTATGGGCGGTTATGCCGCTTTGCAATTCGCGCTGCTCCATCCGGAACGGGTGCGCGGCATCGTGACGCTGGGCACCAAGTTCGACTGGACGCCCGAATCGGCCGAGCGGGAAAAGGGCATGCTCGACCCGGCAAAAATCGAGGCCAAGGTGCCGCAATTCGCCGCGGCGCTGGCCGAACGCCACGCGCCGGCCGACTGGAAAACCCTGTTGCAGTACACGGCCGACCTTTTGCACGGACTGGGCAACGGGCAGGCGCTGACGCAGGCCGATTTTGCCCGCATCGAAGCCCCTGTGGTGATTATGCGCGGCGAACTCGACCACATGGTCGGCGAAGCGGAGTCGCGGCAGGTGGCCGAATGGCTGCCCGACGGGATGTACGAAACCCTGGAAGGAACGAAACATCCGTGGGAGCAGGTAGAATTGGAAAAACTGTTTGCAACTTTGATGAAAATAATTCGGTAGCCCTGTAACCTCCGAAGGCAGTATCGTTGTCCAGTAAGCACTAAACCTCCCAAAGCCATTCCGAATGGCCGCAATACTTAGTGACGAAATACTGATCCAACAAGCCCTGGCTGGCCGTCAAAGCGCCTTTGCCATGCTGGTCAAACGCTACGAACAGTACGCGTTCACCCTGGCGCTGCGCTTTGTCAAAAACCGGGAAGACGCCCATGAAGTAGCCCAGGACAGCTTCCTGCGGGCCTTCCGATACCTGCCTGATTTTCGCGGCGACGCCAAATTTTCGACGTGGTTGTACAAAATCGTTTTTTCGACCTCGCTCAACCACCTGCGCAAACAGAACCCCGACATCCGCTCGCTCGACGACGAAGAACGCCCCGTAAAAATCAAGGATGAAGGCAGCCCCGACGCCGCATTTGCCCTCGAAAAAGGCGAACGCAGCGCCATGATCCAGCGCGCCATCGGCATGCTTTCGCCCGACGACGCCGGTATTATCACCCTGTTTTACCTCTACGAACAAAGCCTCGAAGAAATCACCCAGATCATGGACCTCACCATGACCAATGCCAAAACCAAACTAAGTCGGGCCCGGCAACGTTTAAAGTCCATCATGGAAGAAAAATTTGCCGCCGAATTGTATTGACCTGAAATCACAGCCGCCATGGATAATCATTTTTTACTCACCGACGACCATCTCTGGGACTTTGCCGACGGACTGCTTTCCGCCGAGGAAAACCTTCGCGTGGAAGCTTACCTGCGCCAACACCCGGAATGGCAGGCAAAACTCGACGCCCTGCTCGCCGAAAAACGGGCCTGGGCCAGTCTCCCGCCTGAAAGCCCGAATGCCGGTTTTGCCGATCGCGTCATGGCGGCCTGGACGACCGAGCAGTTGCAAACCCGCCCTAAAACATCGTCCGGCAAAAGCGACTGGATCGTTTTCGCCGTGGCCGGCGCCTTTGGTTTGCTCATCCTGTTGCCGTTGATCGCCCTGGTCGTCACTGCCGCGGGAAGTCCCGGCCTTCCGACAAGCGACATTCAGCTGCCCGATACGGATCTGATCGGCCAAACCCTGAACCAGCCCGGCCTCCAGCTGGCCGCTTTTCTCGGCCTGGCTTTTGGCCTGCTGATGCTGGTAGACAAATACCTGCATCAGCGGCGGATGTTGCACCAGATGACCGCTTGAAAACAGCCCTCATTTCGGTTGTCTACTCTACTTTTGCCGCATGGAAAAATCCAAAAAGTCGAAAGATTTCCTGCAACAGCCGGTTTATCCCGGCGGCGATAAGGCCCTCACGGAATTTATTTATAAAAACCTGAAATACCCCGATACTGCCCTCGAAGCCGGTATCGAGGGTGTCGTAATGGTTGAATACGACATCGACAACAAGGGCAAAGTGGTCGACACGCGGGTCATCAGCGGACTGGGGCATGGCTGCGACGAAGAAGCCTGCCGCGTGCTGCGGCTGCTGAAATTCGACGTGGGGAAAAACCGGGGTGTCCGCGTCGTTTTTCATAAAAAAGCGCGCATTCGTTTTGCAAAACCTGTAAAACAACCCGCGGCGCCCGCTCCGCAAACCGGTTTTCAGGCCAACTATATCGTCACGCCCGCCGAACCCGCTGCCGAACCCGCCGCCCCTGCTTCCACTACTTATACTTATACAATCACACTGGGGTAACGCGAGGCAGCGCTTGCGGCACATAACAGGTCTTGCTTCGTACATCAATATCCAAACGATTATGCGCCTGTTCGCCGCCCTTTTACTTGTTCTGGCCTGTGTTGCAGGCCGTGCCCAATCCGCCCAGTACACCCAGGTTCCGCTCAATACCATCGATGTCAATGCTGGCATACCGGTCGCTCCGACCGAAATGGTGCGGCACAATGGCGCTTTGTTTGCCATTATTATCAAGCCCAACTCATCGGAAACCGGCTGGCTTTGGCGTTCCGACGACGACGGCGACACCTGGACGCGGGTGAATGCAGTGCCCGATCAGGACCAGACGGATACGAAGATTCTTGAATTACTCTCCACCGGCAACAGCCTTTTCCTGTTTACCTACTACTCCAAACTGGGTTTTGGCCAGTCCTATATTCAGGAAATCAAAGGGTACCGCTCGACAGACGGCGGCGCGACGTTCACGGAGGTTTTTGCCTATACCGACGACCATTTTTTCGGCGATAATTTCATAACACTGGGTGGGCTGGATGAAGCTAACGGCCGTTTGTATTGTTATTTCTCCGAAGAAATCAGCGACAATTCCCGCCTGTTTATCTCCGAA
Organism: Saprospiraceae bacterium; assembly: GCA_016787345.1. Taxonomy (GTDB): domain Bacteria; phylum Bacteroidota; class Bacteroidia; order Chitinophagales; family Saprospiraceae; genus M3007. The sequence continues at coordinate 48,545 of JAEUUU010000097.1, forward strand.
AACAACGGGACCACCTGGGATGAAGTGTACCACGAACTGGGCGAGATCAGGAGCATGACGGGCCAAAACGGCGTGTACTATATCAGGAGCGAACAAGCCGTTTACTGGGCCGGCGACCAGTGGTTGAGCGATGCCGCCTCCAGTGGCTGGGCCAATGGTTCGGGCTCGGAATGGATCGAATACGCAGCAAGCGGCAACAACCTTTATTTCTGCAACGAAAAAGGCCTGGTGATCACCAGCGGCCTGTTCCTGAACAACATCACAAGCTACCAACTGCCCTTCCCGCTCAGCGCCGCCAAAGTGTACAACGGCTACTGGCTTTTCAATTCCAACGGCCGTTTTTTCAGGGCGCCGCTACAGTCGCCCCTCGACCTGACCGATGCCGGTTATATTCCGATGAAAACCTACGACAATGTCAGTATCTCGCATTTCAGAGGCCGCTTTGTTGCCGATGGCGCCCGCTTGTTCTGGTTCAACCAGACGCCGCTCGAATCCAGCGACGGCGGACTGAGTTGGGAACTTTCCCCGGCGGGGTTTCCGCAGCGCGGCGGCCGGATAAAAAACCTGAACAACGAGCTCTGGCTCTTCCGCGACGTAATTTTCAGATCGAACGACGGACAAAACTGGGCGCTCTATCGCGACCCGGCCGGCCTGGGTGAAGACGACTATTACTGGGATAATATCCTGGCTGTACAAGGCAGCCTTTTTATCCACCAGTATGATTATTATGATAATGCGCAACGAAAAGTAATGCGGTCCAGCGACGGCGGCGACAACTGGCAGGTCGTTTGGCAGGGCGCCGAACGGCCCGCGCTGCATCCGAATACCAACAACACCCGCTTGCACCTGAGCCTGAACCCTTTGTTCGTGGGCACCCCTGGCACGAGCCTGTTGTACAGCGACGACCTGGGCGACACCTGGAACCCCGTACCGGGCGCCAGCAACTTTACCAGTCTGGCGGCAAAGGGCGATTCCATCTTTTATTTTGACAACCAAAAGATCAATTACACCTATGACCTGGGCCAGAACTGGCAAACGACGCCCATCAACACAAGTTTTCAGTACGGCAGTACCCTGATGGCTTTCCCCAACGGCCAGGTATTGCTGATCAACAACAGTACCCATATCGGCTACGTCAGCCTCGACGGCGGGCAGCAATTCGCCGAAATGTTCGACCTGCAAAACTTCGGCACGCAGATCTATGCCAGCCGGTTCGACCGCATCGACAGTCTGTTGATCGGCTGGGGCGCGAGAGGAACTTTTATTTCAAACAACTGCGGACTGAACTGGATCTGGTTTTCCGAAGGCCCCTGGTACGATTGTCAGACCCATGCCATTCACGACGGCTATTTGTACGCGGGCAGCCGGGGCGAACAATCCCTGCAATCCTACGACGAGCCCGGCCTGCGGACGCCGCTGCAGCCCCTGCTCGATCAGCTGAATCTGGTCAGCCAAGCCGGTGGCGTGGCCAGCGGCACGGTGTTTTACGACATTCCGGGCGACTGTACGCCGGGTTTCAGCGACCCGGTGCGCCCCAACGAGGTTTTTGTTTTTCAACCGGGCAATTTCGCAGCCAATTCCGATCTCACCGGGCGAATCAGCCGCATTTTGCCGGAAGGCAACTATTCCATGCAGTACGGCACGCCGCTTTACCACGACGCCGGCTGTTTCAATCCGCCCAATGTGAGCATCACCGCGGGCAACCAAAGCCCCTTCGTACTCGGCTTCAAACCCAACCAGCAGGTAAAAGACCTCGCCGTGGTGCTCACGGGCACCGGCGTGCGCCCCGGCTACCCAACGCACCTGACACTAACGGTCAAAAACATCGGCACGCAGCTTGTTCCTTCAGGTACGACCTTGAGTTTCAACTATCCCGATTACCCCTTTGAACTCACCGGCGCCGAACCCGCGCCCAGCAGCCAGACGGCCGGCCTGCTCAGCTACAACCTGCCTGCGTTGCCGCCCTACACGCAATTGACTTTCAAAATACACCTGCTTCTGGCGGCCGACCCAAACCTGACCGGACAGACCTTTTACCTGAGCGCCGGCCTGAGCAACCTGTCCGGCGACCCGACCCCGGTCAATAATTCAGCCACCTTCCCGGCCTTCATAACCAATAGTTTCGACCCCAACGACAAGACCGCTTACACCAGTTTCCCGACCGGTGAGCTGTCTTATTACGAAAAAGAACTCCGCTACCTCATCCGTTTCCAAAACACGGGCACCGACACGGCGTTCCGGGTCGTCGTCGTCGATACCCTTTCAACCCTGCTCGACTGGTCGACCCTGCAAACCCTGTCGGCCAGCCATCCGTACCGGCTCGTGATGAGCGATCCGGGCGTTGCTTCCTGGCGCTTCGACGATATCATGCTGCCCGACAGTAACCGAAACGAGGCGGCATCGCATGGTTTTGTTTATTTTAGTATCAAAGCCAAAGAGGAAGTCAGGCTGGGCGATACCCTGCTCAACCGGGCGGCTATTTATTTCGACTTCAATGATCCGGTGATAACCAACCAAACCTTTACAAAGGTGGTACGCCGGGCCAAATACCGCGACGATCAAACGAATTCGGCAGCGGCGCTTTCCGCCTCGGTTTATCCCAACCCGGTTGAGACGCAACTCAACTGGCAAATGACCTTGCGTGAGGCATCCCGGCTCGACGCCCGGATTACCGACGCAAACGGGCGTTTGATCCGGCGCCTGCAACACGACGAGCTCCTTGCTGCCGGCGAACACCGTTTTTCGGAAAACATTGCCGAACTGCCCTCCGGCGTGTACTGGCTGACGATAGAGGTGGGTGGATCAGAGCGCATGATCGCGTTTAGCAAACAGTAACCCCTTTTTACCTTTGCGGGTATGCAAACGGAATACCCATCGCCCGATGGCCGCTATGTCGCACCCGGCCGGGTTTATTTCAATCCGTAAAATGCCTTGACTTCCTTTACCCGCGCCGCCCAAAATGCGGGCATGTTCGACCGGGGCGCCCGACACAGCCACACGCCGGCGCCGCGTTCGCGCGCCATGGGATGGCTGACTTCCCCGACTTTTTGAATATCGGAAAACTGGGCGGCGACGTCTTCACCGAGTTCGTCATTCACATAAATCAAGTTATGTACACCAGGCGCCAGCGTGTCGGGCGCCCAAAGGCGGTACGAATCGGAAAAACTGGCAAGTCGAGGCCGGATGGCTGGAAGACTCAGATGATCCACAGCCCCGGCCTGGCCGTAGTTTTCACAATAAACAAGGGTACGCTCCGGTTCGCCGGCCCGGAGGAAAGCTGTATCGACCATTGTCGCCAGTTCCTGCCAGCCCAGCATGTCGGCGTAGTCTTGCGGCAGTTCGTGCAGTTCGCCGTCTTCCCAGCGCACCACCGCGTCGATACCGGCATCGTAGGTCAGCCATCGGAAGTATCCGGCAAGTCTTTCCGGTGGCCAAAGCGGTATGCCCGTCGGCGCCAGCGGCAAAGCGAGCAGTACGACGACGAGGGCCAGCGCGATCCGCGACCAGGCTTTTTGCAAATACCGCTCCCACCAAACTGCTCCGGCCGCCATGAGCAAGGGGTACAGCCCCAGGGTGTAATAGCTTTTACCATTCAGGGCAAGAAAGATCGCCAGCACAGCCAGGAAATGCCAACCCAGCAGCCGGAAAGGCAGTGTCGCTTTGGACCGAAGTAAAAACATCAGTCCGGCCAGCCACAACAGCGCCCCGCCGGGTCCCTGCATCAGTATTTGGTCGAGAAGAAAGTTCAGGGGTTTTACATGGACAAGTTGGCTGGCTGCCAGTTCGCGCATATGTCGCACTACCGGGAAGTTATACTGCCATTGCCACCACAGGTTGGGCAGCAACACCAGCAGCGCCAACCCCGCGGCCTGCCAGGGTTGCGGGCGCAGCAATGCCTTGCGATGCGGCGTCAGTAGCATGGCCAGCGGCAATCCGGCTGCCCAAAAAACGATGCTGTACTTGTTGAGCATACCGAGACCGGCCGTAATGCCGATCGCCCACCACCAGCGGGACTGGCCGGTTTGCAGCCATTTGAATACCCACCACGACAACAGGGTCCAGAACAACACATCGAACGGAACCGGCATCAACATGCCGAAAGCGCGCAGCCAGGCGATCGAACCAAGCATGGCCAAGCCATTGACGACATGGGCAAAACGACCGCCGCCGAGCTCGCGGACGACCAAACCGGTCAGCAAGATCAGCCCTCCGCCGGCCAGCGCCGGAAACACCCGCGTGGCCGGCAGCGAATCGCCCAGCCAATGCTGCGACAGCCATGATACGGCGCCGATGAAAGGTCCGTTGGACCAAAAGCCCCAATCCAGATGACGGCCGAGCGCGAGGTATAGAAATTCGTCGCGGTGAAAACCCAGGTTGTCGGCAGTAGCCAGGTGTAGCAATACGTGTATCGCGGCAAAAAAAAGGGCGATGCGAGGGAGCGGGCGCATAGTGGGGACGTATAAAAGAACAAGGGTAAGGTAAACCCGGATTATAAAAGCCCGTTCCCA
>JAEUUU010000176.1 GCA_016787345.1 Saprospiraceae bacterium
CGACCGAAGTAGTTGGCCGACATACCGTTTTCCTGGTTGCCGTCGCCGGCGTTGTCGGGCACGTAGTTGGCGTTCGGGTGCAGGCCGCCCTGCTCCTGGATACCGAAGTCGTTGTTGTTGACCGTGTTGTTGAGCACCGAGTGGTTGGTACCCTCGATCACGATGCCGTAGCCTTTTTCCGAACTGCCAGGGTTTTGCTGCTTATAACCGGCAACGGTGTTGTTGCGCACCACCACACCCGTCGGGATGTTGGGGTAACCTTCGGAGTTGCCCATCAGGAAGGCCCGGCGGAACACCGCGATACCGGCGTGGTCTCGGTTGTTCATCGACGGCGAGGCCGTGAAGTTCACCGTGTTGTTTTCCACCACGATGGAGCCCGTGCCGCTGGTCTGGCCGGTGCCGTTCGGGTTTTTGACCTCAATGCCGAATCGGCCGTTGTTGCTCAGGGTGTTGTTGGCGATCAGGTTGGCGCCTGTGCCGCCTTTCAGGCCCGAAAGGCCGATACCGTTGTCGCCGTTGTTGTACACGTTGTTGCCCGTCATCGTGACGCCGGAGGCCGTGCCGTCCTGGAGTTCGATACCGCAGCAGTTGTTGTTGTACACGTCGCAGTTGGTGATCGTGATATTTTCCTTAAAGCCGTTCCACACCACGATGCCGCGCGCGGCGCCGAAGGTGTTGGGGTGGCCCGATACGTCGAGGTTGTTGAGCAAAAGGCCGTTGACCGGGCCATTGGCGTAGAAGCCGCTGCAACCCACATTATCCTTGATGGTGCAATGTTGCACATTGAGGCCGCTGTTGTTGGCCGGGGCATAAATACCGCCGAAGGTGTTCGGGTTGGTGCCGTTGTGGTTTTTGATGGTGAATTTTTCGATGCCGACGTTGGTCACGCCGGATGCGATCGTCACGCCTGAACCATTGCCCAGGCCCGTACCGTCGATAATCGTATTGGCCTCGCTGACGCCTTTGAGGGTCAGGGTTTTGCTCACATTGACTTTTTCACGGAAGGTGTATTCTTCGCATTCGATCACGTCGCTGGCATTAGCGGCGTTGATCGCTTCCTGAATGGTCAGGTAGTAGGTATTCTGTGTGAGGTTGTGTACCGGGAAGATGTAAATCAAATTGCCCAGGCACAAATTATCGGAGCGATGGTACAGATTGGTTTCGAGCGTAGTACGCTGTGCGAAGCTCATGGCCGAAGGCAGTTGCAAACCTGCGCCGACGTCAAATTTATTGTTTTGAACATTCACATCCGGCACCCAGCAAGCCATCGTGGTGAGGGCATTGGCGCCGGCGCCGATCAGCGAAGTGTAGGCCGGGAAAGTGGCGCCGCTGCTGGTACCGGTTTGGTCGTCGAGCCGGATGAAGGTGGCGATACCGCTGTTGAAGTTGTTTTCGTTGCCGGGCGTACCGATCGTAAAGGTGCCGAAAGCGGCAGCATCGCTGTCGTGGTTGTGGAACGAGAGGGCCGTACCGCCCGGCGTACCGGAACCGTTGAAAATGTTGTTGGTCAGCACTGCGCCCACCGTGGTCTGAACGATCAGGGCGGAGTTGGTGCTGATCGATTTGGTATTGACGGCGATGTGGTGGTAAGTGGTCGAACCGCTTTTGGGGGTAAAGCTGTTATTGTCCAGCGTTACGGAATTATAGTTTTCCAGACTGACGGCCCACTCGTGGTTGCTGAACGTATTACCGCTCACCTGCGTGGTTTTCATCTGCTGGTTGTTCTTCATGCGCAACACGGCTGCGCCGGGAGCAGAGACATTGGCAAAAGTGGCGTCGAAAATGTTGTTCGATACCGTCAGCGTAGCAGCGCCGGCATTGATGTCGGACAATTCGACACCGCCGCCGTTGAAGTTGTTGTTCGAGATCGTGACATTGCCATTGGAAGCAAAACGCACCAGCACATCGTGATTGATTGTCTGGAAGGTATTGCCGGTGAAAGAACCTCCGCCTTCGTCGAGCGCAACAGCCGCGCGGAAATAACGCGGCTGGCCGAATCCGTCGTTGGCAACCCCCGATACGGTGCTGTTCTGCACCGTGACATTGTCGACACCTCCAACGGCAATACGATAGTCGATCGGGCCTCCATAGTTGATGCTGATGGCGTTGCGGTTGCTGTACGAGCCGTATGAAGCGGCGCCACTGGAACCATAGGCTTCCACCGCGCTGTTTTTCACCGTGAAGTTATCGATATCGCTTGCGCTCGCAATGATGGCGCTGCTGAGTTTGGTCAGGTCAACTTTGAACTTGAGGTTGTCAAATGTGACGCCGGGTTTCGATACATCGGCCAGGGCTGGTTTGCCGCTTATGGTGCCGGTAAAATCGATCACTGGCTGGGAAGCCCCTACCCCTTTGAGGGTCAGACTTTTGTTGACGAGTAATTGCTCGTTGTAGGTGCCGGGAGACACTTCAAGGGTATGGCCGTCGGCCGTGTTGGCATCGTCGATGGCCGCTTGAATCGTACAGAATGTTTCGAGGGTCGTGGTATTTTTAACCGGGCCGACGGGCGTGCCGGAGGGCGGAGCAGCGTTCAGCCAGGGGCAATACAACACTTTGGTCGTGATATTCGCGCCTGCACCGATCGGGCCGACCGGGCCGGGGCCGTTGGGGTCTTCCCAGTAGCAGTACGAGGCATCAATGTTTGTGGCGCTGAGGTTTTCCACGCCGTAGGTATTGCCGGCGAAGGAGTTGTTGGGAGTAGCCGTCACAGCGCCTGCCGTAGCCGTGGCCTGAATATCGCGACCGTTGTCGGGGCTTGCGCCGCCGTCGAAATTGTTCAGGTTGTTCACCGTACCGGTACCGCCGTTGGTGAAGCGGATACCGATGGTGTTGTCATAGATGTGGTTGCCCTGAATGGTAGCGGCGCTGCCATCGACATCGATGCCGATCGGGTTGCCATGAATAGAGGCATCGTTGGCAGTAATGCTGGCGCTTACGTCGGTTCCGCGCAAGCGAATACCCGCGGTGGTTGCAGTGCTGAAATCACAATCGTCCGTCACGGTCAGCACGATTGGCTTGGACGCAGCGGTAGTATCGACGGCATTGATTCCAAACAAACCGCCTGAAACGTCGACATTCGAGAGTTTGAGTTTGGTATCGCTGGTGGCGTCGCCAAACCCGGCGTAGTTATTGACCACAAACACACCGAAACGAGTCGGGTTGGTGATCGTCATATTCGACACGGTTACTTCTGCCGAAGTATTCCACACGCGAAGGCCGTCCTGAGCATTGGCGCCTACCGTGTTATTGTTCACGACCAGGCTATTGGCAACAAACATCGAAGTGATTTGCATACCGCGGTTGGTCGTTGCCCCACTTTCCGTATTGAGCGTATTGTTGGCCACGGTACAAACCGGGGCTGCGCTATGGTGGTTATTGACCCAGATACCCGTGAAGTAGGAGGTAATTTCGTTGCCGGAAAACTCAAAAGGAGCATTAACCATGGAGCCGAGCGTAGCAGACATAATACCCCGGCCCACCCGTGTCATTTTGTTGTTCTTCACATCGGTCGTCGACTCGTTCTCCATGTACACGGCCGTCGCTGTGCCGTCGGCCACGAGGCGGTGGATGTTGTCGAAGACGTTCTTTTCCACCAGGTTATTTTGCTGCAATGCAAAGGATGGCGTGAACAGGTACACGCCATGACGGTACAGGTTTTGGGTAATGTTGTTTTTAAACGTGAGGTTGGAAATGCCCGTGGCCGGCGACTGCAGATTGTGCACAGCGCGTGCAGCGTGCAGATCGACACCATTGATATTAATACCGCCACTCAGCGCAGTGTTGTTGCCATTGAAGGTAAAGCCGTCGATCGTAACATTATTGGCAGAGACGGAAATCAGTGCGCCGTCGGTTGTATTGACGGATGGCGGCAACAAAATAGACTCTCCACCGGGGCGCGCAGTTGTACCTGTCGGTCGCGGATCAACGCCGTATTGCGCCCCGCGCAGGGACAGCGACTTGGTGATGTTGGTGTAGGCCACATACGTACCGGGTTCTGCCGTAATGATATTCCCGTTAGCCGTATTAGAGTCGTCGTTGGCCTGCTGCAGGGAGCAGAACGTTTCCCCCGTGCTGGTATTAAACACCACCCCGGCCAGCGTATTCACCCCGGCGCCCACATTGCGGGTATTGGTGGTGTTGCCGCTGAACGTATTGCCCGTGATGACGTTGCCGCAGGTAAACGGCGCGTTGCCGCGACCGAAATACTGGTCGGACAGGTTGCTTTGATCGCCGTCATTTGTGCCGCCGCCCACGTTCTCCACATAAGGCGTATGGCCGGCCTGCTGCTGAATGCCCACGTTGTTGTTCGACACCGTATTGTTCTGCACTATGTGGTTGGTGCCTTCCACCACGATACCGAAACCGTCGGAAGTACTGGGCTGGCTGTAACCCGACACAGTGTTGTTTTGAATCACCACGCCGGTCGGGATATTGACGTTGCCAGTCGAAAGCGCGCCGCGGCGGTACACGGAGATGCCGGCGATGTCGCGGTTTTCGGGAATAATGCTGACCGTGCGCGTCACCGTATTGCCCTGCACCACGATGCTTCCCGCGCCGGAAGTAGCGCCGGAGCCGTTGGGCAATTTGACCTCGATGCCGAAACGGCCGTTGTTGGTCACAGTGTTGTTCTCGATCAGATTGGCGCCCGGGCCGCTCAAGCCGATGGGGCTGATGCCGCTGTCGGAGTTGTCGTGAACGTTGTTGTTTTTGATCGTGATGCCGGTGGCCGAGCCGTCCTGCAATTCGATACCGCAGCAATTGTTGTTATAAACTTCGCAGTTCTGGATCGTTATATTGGATTTGACGCCGTTCCATATGACGATGCCGCGGGCGAAGTTGCCGGGTGCACCGTGTCCGAACGACTTGACGTTGTCGATCAGCACGTTGCTGATATTGGCGTTGCCCTCGATGTAAATACCCGAGCAGTTGGGGTTGTTGTAAACGTCGCAGTTTTTGATGGTCAGGTTGTTGTTGCCGCCGGCCGCGTAGATACCGCCGGTGGTATTGGGCGTGCTGCCGGTGTACTGCGTCACGGCCAGGTCCTGAATGGTCACGTTGGTGACGCCGGAATTGATCGTGATGCCGCTGGCGCCCGAACTCAGGCCGGTGCCGAAAAGTACGGAATTGAGCGCGCCGTTGCCGTCGAGGGTCAGCGATTTGGAGATCGTGACGCGCTGGTTATAGGCGCCGTCTTCGAGGAAGATGGTTTTGCCGGAGGCGATATAATCGACGGCGGCCTGTACGGTCATGGGCGTGCTGGCGTCGCCGGCGGGGTCGTCGTCGACGTAGAAATTGCCCGTGGCGATGTCCTCTACATATACTAAGGTGTTGGAATAGCTGAACGGCGCGTCGAAGGATGCCGCGGCCACCGCGTAGGCCGTTGCCTGGTCGGGCCAGTACGATTTATTCAAGGGCCCTACCCCGACAGCCCAGTCGATGCTGGCGCCGCTCAGACCGGTGATCACGTCGTTGGCGTTGACTTTTTGCGAATAGACCTTGACCGGCTCGCCGATGCTCACCGTGCCCGTGAGGGTGAAGCCGTTGATACCTGCCGGCGGGCAGTACACGCCGCTGGTAAACAGGCCGATACCGGCGCTGAAAGCCGGGCTGAAAGCATTGCCGCTCGACGTGAAGCCGTTGATCGTCAGGTTGTTGCAATCGGTGATGGAAAGCCCGTTGCCGACGTTGTTGGTGGTCGTGAGGTTGGTCAAAACGACGTTATCGGAGCCGTTGATACCGATACCGGTACCGCCGCTGCTGTTGACGGTCACATTGGTCATAACCAGGTTGTGCGCGTCGCAGTCGACCTGAATGCCGAAAGTGGTGGCGTCAAAAACCGTCAGGTTCTGGATGGTGACGTTGGCCACGGCAACTTCGATGCCGTAGGTGGCAGATGTGGTAGAGGTGAGGATTTTACCGTCGCCGTCGATGATGACGGCTTTATTGACCACAACGAGGTCTTCACTCAGGTTACCTTCGAGTTTTAGGGTGTGCCCTGCCAGCGTGGCGGCATCGTCGATGGCTTCCTGGAGGGAGCAGAAAGATTTATTAGTCGTGAGGTTTTTTACCACGTTTCCGCCGGTGACGCCATTGGTAATCAGGTTGTCCCACCAGGCATCGTAGGTATTATCGGCGCTGGGATCGTATTGAGCAGGGGGCAGGGTATTGTCATTGAAATTGTACGCCTGCATAATAATATCGCCGTAATACACGGAAGCAGCAGATGCGACCGTCCCTACGGTTGTGCCGTTGACTTTGTACACGATATTACCACCGGAAAGGCTTGCCTCCAGCGTGATCCAGGTATCGTAGGCCAACCCGGCCACGTTTACCCATGCAGTGCCGTCCCAGTAACGCAGGGTCGGCGAGGCGCCGTCGACATTGGCGAAACCGATGATAGGATAATCGGAAATAGCGTCGCTGATATCGAACGCCGTGGCCCACATATCGGTACGGCGGTGTTTGGTAGCCCAGTCGGCTGGAATCCAGATGTCCCCTTTTACCGAGGTCACGCATTTCCCGCATTGGTTGAGTTTGCGACCCTGGGTATTGTAAAACTGGCCGCTGTAAGCGGGTGGGCGGTTTTGTGCGCCATCGGCAGCGCTGATGGAGATTTTCAGCGCATTGCTGCCTCCGATAGTACCCGAACTGAATCCGGCGGGCGGATAGCGGTCAGGGTACCAGGCGCCATCAACGTTGGTCGGTGAAAGCACCGGATTGACGTCGAATGTCTCATTGAGCAAATTGCATTGCGCTTTGACTTCTTCTGTCGAGAGAGTCACCAATCCCGCGATCAGGCCAAAGACAAGAAAACTTCCCATAAGGCGATGACGGCAGCAGGCGATGTGATTTTGCGCATTGGAGTATGCGCCGGAGAACATCGGGGTAAGTACAAAACCTTTCATATAAAACAGATTAGCTGACGGTAAACTCGATATCTGAGTGATAAAAGTGATTATTGAAAGCGGTATTTTGATTTTCTATATATCCAACAATAAATTCAACGCACACAAACCCACCAGCGATGATATTCGCTGGTAAAGCAGATGCATGAACAAATCGCAGGGTCGACTGACCAGTCAACACAAACAATAGGGTTAGCGACAGAGTGTGCCGGCGTTATTCGCCGGACTTATCGGAAATGGGAAAGTATGGGAGAGAGTAGCGCCCAAGCGCTTAAGGTGAGGAATTGATCCTTTGGTAGTTTAGTTGGGCAAACTCGTCTCACGGGATTCTTCGGATTAAAAAATACATGTCAAAACAAATAAGGATTGATTACACATCCTCATCCGTCTTTACCCAAGCTAAGGTAATAGCATGCCAATTGATTGGTATTTTCTAATAAAATTTTAATGCATGAAATAATAGCCTGGCGCGGTATTATATTGTTAAATGGCCATTAACAATCTGATTACACATTTCTCCTCCTGATCTACTTTAAAAACTTAATCTTAATCCCCCGGCCCTGGAATACATCCGGCCCGGATGTCCATCCGCCCTGTCGTGTCATTAATCGAAAAAATCTTCGAGTGCTTCCAAATTACGCGACAGCTCGTACGGGTAACGCTACCTTTGAACTGCTCAACCCCAAAATCATTTCTTTTTTTCATCCATCTGATCGTCAATGCCTTTTAGCGAAATACTCAGTATGGCCCTGCGCAACATACGCGCCAATATGTTGCGCGCAGTGCTCACCCTGCTCATCATTGCCTTCGGCATCATGGCGCTGGTGGGTATTCTGACCGCCATCGACGCGATTGCTTATTCGCTCAACGACAATTTTTCGGGCCTGGGCGCCAACTCGTTCAGCATCAACCGTAAATGGGAAGAGGTGTCGAGTAAAAAACGCGGGCGGCGGCAGAAAGTCAGCGAACCCATTTCGTTCAAACAAGCCCTCGAATTCAAAGAGCGCTACCAGTTTCCCGCCAAGGTGTCGGTCTCTTTTTGGGCTAACAATCTCTCGACAGTCAAGTACGCCGATAAAAAAACCAACCCCAATATCGGTCTGGTGGGCATCAACGAAAATTACTTCGACGCCAAGGGTATGGAGGTGGAATTCGGCCGCGCTTTTTCCCGCACGGAAATCGAAGACGGCCAGGCTAAATGCGTGCTGGGCCGCGATCTGGTGAAAACGCTGTTCGACGACAAACCCGACAAGGCGCTCGATCAAATCATTTCCGTCAATGGCGAGCGCTACCGTGTGATCGGGGTGCTGAAAAAGAAAGGCGCCGCAATGGGCAGCAGCAACGACCGCGCGGTGTATGCGCCGCTGGTCAACGTAAAAGGCCGCTACGGCACCGAAGACACCGACTACGACCTTATGGTGGCCGTCACCAATACCGTCGACATAGAAACGGCCAAAGCGGAAGCCACCGGGCTTTTCCGCCAGATTCGCGGCCTCCGACCGGGTGAAGACGAAGACTTCGAGATATTCGCCAGCGACAGTCTGGTGGCTATTTTGAAAGAAAACACCACCACGCTCCGTCTGGCCACCATCGCCATCGGGCTGATGACCCTGCTGGGCGCCGCGATCGGGCTCATGAACATCATGCTGGTGAGCGTGACCGAACGCACCCGCGAAATCGGGATTTACAAGGCCCTGGGCGCAACCCGCCGGAGTATCCTGCTCCAGTTCCTCACCGAAGCGATCATTATTTGCCAGATCGGCGGCATCGTGGGCATTCTGCTCGGTATCCTGGTGGGCAATATCGTGACCCCGATGCTCGGCGGCAGCTTCCTGATCCCCTGGGGCTGGATGTTTCTGGGCTTTACGCTTTGTATGATTGTCGGGATCGTGTCGGGTTTTTACCCGGCCATGAAAGCCGCCCGACTCGACCCTATCGAATCGCTGCGCTACGAATAAATGGAAACCTGGGAACTCGATTTTGAATGGTTGCGCGTGCAACACATCGTCCGCAAAGCCATGCGGCGCGAGCAACTGCCCGATCTGAATACTGTTTTGTTTCTCGTGGGTATTCAGGAACTCGGTCGTTGGAAAAAAGGCTTTTCCAAAGAAGAAAAACAGGACCTGATGCACATCGCGGTGTGCCGCCTGCTCAGCTACGAAGGTTATTTCGAGTTTGTCGGCCGCGACGCCGACGGCTGGCCGCACTGGCGCCAGGTTCTGGAGATGCCGCGCCGGGACACTGCTGCCCAGGAAACCCTGCTCAAAATTCTCGCCGTGCGTTATTTTAAGGAACTCGAAGTTGAAAACGGCGGGTTTGAAACGGAATAACGACGCTATGCCCAGGCTCGCACTGTTCTTATGTCCCCTGTTGGTTCTGCTCGCGGCTTGCAACGCCGACAAAGCGCAGAACCTGCTTCTGCACACGAGCAATGGCGACATTCACATCGCCTTGTCGGATCGCGCACCCGAGCATTGCAACGATTTTATCGCCATGTTGCGACTGCCCCGCCGTGATTCTTTGACTTTTTACCGCGTCGAGCGCGATTTCGCCATACACTTCGGCGTCGGCCCTGCCGATTCGCTGGCGCACATCGGCGTCGTCGAATACGAAGCCGGCGAGTTGCCGCTCGGCGGCAGTCTGGCCTCGGTCGCGGAGCAGCCCGGCAAGTGGTCCCAATCCGGCAATTATTTCCTGATCCTCGATCGCCCACAGTCGGATGCCACGCTTGACGCCCTGGAGAAAAAAACCGGCCGCCGCTTTACTCCTGCCGAGCGCCAGGCCTACAAAAAACACGGCGGCTTGCCCCAATTGCAAGGCCAGGTAACCGTATTCGGCCGCATCACCGAGGGCCTGGAAATCGCCCAGCGCATCGCCGCCCTGCCGCGCGACGCCAAGGGGAGGCCGCTGGAAAGAGTGGTAGTGTGGGAATGAGGATTTGAGGATGCGAGGATGCGAGGATGCGAGGATGCGAGGATGCGAGGATTTGAGGATGCGAGGATTTGAGGACGCGAGGATGCGAGGATGCGAGGATGCGAGGATGCGAGGATTTGATAAAAGGGTTGTTTCTGCTCTCGAAAACAAAACAATCTCTATACAACTCCCGAGAGCAGAAACAGCCCTTTTATCAAATCCTCGCATCCTCAAATCCTCCTGTTCTTCAACTCCGTCAGAAAACGTTCGAGTTCGTCCATGCCGTAGTAGAGCACTTCGCGGGGTTTGGAGCCTTCTGCGGGGCCCACGATACCGAGGCCTTCGAGTTGGTCCATAATACGGCCGGCGCGGTTGTAGCCCAGTTTGAGGCGGCGCTGGATCATGCTGGTGGAGCCGTGCTGGGTTTCCACCACGAGGCGGGCTGCGTCTTCCATCATATCGTCGAGCTCGGACAAGCTGACGTTTTTTGATTCGCCGCCCTGCTCGCCTTCCGGGTGGAACTCGGGCAGGAAGAAGGGTTCGGCAAAACCTTGCTGATTGGCGATAAATTCGATCACGCGCTCCACCTCCGGCGTATCTACAAAAGCCGACTGAAGGCGGATAATATCGCCGCCCACAGACAACAACATATCGCCGCGGCCGGTGAGTTGCTCAGAGCCGCCGGCATCGAGAATGGTGCGAGAGTCGACCTTGGAGGCCACCTTAAAAGCAATACGGGCCGGGAAGTTGGCTTTGATCACACCGGTGATAATATTCACTGAGGGACGCTGCGTGGCGATAATAAGGTGGATGCCCACGGCGCGGGAGAGCTGCGCCAGGCGGCCGATGGGCAATTCCACTTCCTTGCCGGCGGTCATGATGAGGTCGGCGAACTCGTCGATAATCAGGACGATATATGGCAGAAAACGGTGGCCTTTGTTGGGGTTGAGGCGGCGTGCGACGAACTTGTCGTTGTACTCGGCGATGTTGCGCGTTTCGGCCTTTTTTAGCAGGTCGTAGCGCGATTCCATCTCGATGATCAGCGAATTGAGCGTATGCACCACCTTGGTCGTATCGGTTACGATAGGCTCCAGCTGATCAGGTAGAAAGCTGAGGAAGTGATTTTCGAGTTTGGCGTAGGGAAACAGCTCGACCTTTTTGGGGTCAATGAGAATAAATTTGACCTGCGAGGGGTGTTTTTTGTACAACAGCGACATCAGCACCACGTTGATGCCCACGGATTTGCCCTGGCCGGTGGCGCCGGCGATGAGCAGGTGCGGCATTTTGGTCAGGTCGGCCACAAACACTTCATTGGCGATGGTTTTGCCCAGGGCAATGGGCAGTTCCATTTTGGCGCGTTTGAACTTGTCGCTGGTCAGCACCTCGCGCATGCCCACGATTTGCCGGTTTTTATTCGGCACCTCGATACCGATGGTACCCTTACCAGGGATAGGCGCGATGATACGGATACCCAGGGCCGAGAGGTTGAGGGCGATGTCGTCTTCGAGGTTTTTGATCTTGGAAATCCGGATGCCGCGCGCCGGGATGATCTCGTACAGCGTCACCGTCGGGCCGATGGTAGCGCGTATTTTTTCGATCTCGATCTTGAAGTGCAGCAGCGTCTGGATAATCTGGTTTTTATTGGTTTCCAATTCCTCCCGGTCGATTTCGAGCACCTGATTGTCGTGGTCGACGAGCAACTGGAGGTGCGGATATTCGTAATGTGAAAGTTCGAGCGTGGGGTCGTAGGGCTCCGACAGGTTGGGGTTATCTTCCTGCACGACCTGTACCGGCGGCTTGTAGGCGTCGGCTTTTTCGGGCGTCACCGGTTCGCTGGGCGTTTCTACCGGCGGCAGGTTGATTTCCAGTTCGGCTTCGCCGGTTTTGGGCAGTTTGGCGGGCGGCGTATCGGCGAACAGGGCGCTTTTTTGCGACAGGTCGAACGACAGTTGTCCGTCGGTCGATTCGGCGGGTTTGACGGGCGGCGGGTTAAGCGTCACGTCGCCCGAGGCGCCGAGGGTTGCGGCGAAATCGGTTTTTTCCGTATCGATCGGACTGACCGGCGACTTTACGACCGGCGGCGGCGTGGGGCGGCGTTTGGCGTAGTTGCCGGAAAGCAAATCTTCCCAGGCCCGGCGAAATTCGTAGCCGAGTTTGTGCCAGCTGAAATCGGTGAGGTCGGGGTTGTTGTTCCAGATAAATACGGCCACCAGGGCAAACAGCAGCAAGGCCAGGGTGCCGATAATGCCGAGGAAATTCTGCACCCATTCACTGATCGCCTGGCCGAACACCCCGCCAACCGGAAATTCGAGCCGTTGAAAAAAGAACGCCGACACGACCGATACGATGGCCATCCAGATAGCGGTGCGTTGCAAAACCGGCGTCAGGTAACCCAGGGGCGTACGGCGCACGAAAGCCAGACCATATTTGTACAACAGGTATACAAACCCGTACGACGACAAACCGAAGCCCCAGTAGATCACGCTGTCGGAAACGAAAGCGCCCAGCCGGCCCAGCCAGTTGTCGACCTCCACGTCGCCCAAAAACATATCCCAGGAAAAGCGGAATACGATGTCGTGGTCGTTTTCCCAGGTAAAAAAATAAGAGGTAAAAGCGACGAACAGGTAAAACGACAGGAAAATGAGCACCACCCCGATGAGTTTTGGGGTGCGTTCACTGTCGAAATTCATGCTGAGTTGTGAGCGTTTGCGCGCGGCCATATTTCGTTGTTTCGCCTTTTAACCCTATAAGGGTTTCCAACCCTTATAGGGTTAAGGCGCCATATTTTCGGGATGTTGAGATTTTGCAAAAGTAAGGCTGACGGATTAAAAGCAATTTTTTTTATAAAAATAAAACAAAAAATGTTTAAATAGGGTATTTTTGTTTTGAATTTTCTACACCTTATTCAGTAACCACCCAACCCGTTCCCCAACCGATGGAAACACAGGCCCAATTCGTTCCAACCGTATTTTACCATGTGTACAACCACGCCGTTGGCCATGAGAACTTGTTCCGCGAACCGGAAAACTACCTGTATTTTCTGCGCCGGTATTCCGAGCATTTATATCCTTTTTTAGAAACCTATGCCTATTGCCTTTTGCCCAATCATTTTCATCTGATTGTCAGGGTCAGATCCAAGGAAGTCTTATTTGAACAGTTTTGCAGGCGCCAGAAAATCAAGTACCCCGATTTTCAAGCAACGATTGTTGATGTATCCGAATTAAACTGGCATAAGATAGTTATGCAGCCATTTCAAGACTTTTTGAATGGGTATGCACAAGCTTATAATCGCAGATTCAAACGCCGGGGAGCGCTTTTTCTCGATTACATCAAACGAAAATCGCTGGATGAAGACTGGTATCTGGCCCAGGCGATCCAGTATGTGCACAACAATGCAGCTCATCATGGTTTTGTAAAGCAACCGTTGGACTGGCCTCATACTTCCTTGCACGCATTGTTCAGTAACCGTCCCAGTCGAATCGAACGACAAAAAGTTCACGAACTTTTGATGGGAAGCAACCCCTCCGATTACTTTTCCAGCAGCAAGGTTGATTTCATGTTGGCACAAGAGCTGGCTTAAGCAGCCTGCCCCCAGCCCTCCCAACCCCAGCCCCAACCCCAACCCTTATAGGGTTTGTAACCCTATAAGGGTTGGGGTTGGGGCTGGGATTGGCTAAAAAAACAAAAAGTTTTATTTTTAATCTCTCTTTTCCCTACTTTTGCCAGTTCCATCGCCCATTCACCCATTAAGCACTCAGAATGGCCCGCGCAAAAAAAGACACTACCGTACCGCCTACCACCTCCCAGCATGGAGAAGACCAGGTCATCACCCTTTCGGGGATGTACCAGAATTATTTTCTCGACTACGCCTCTTACGTCATCCTCGAACGCGCCGTGCCAGCCGTGGAAGACGGGCTCAAACCCGTGCAGCGCCGCATCCTGCACGCCATGTTCGAGCAACACGACGGCCGCTACCACAAGGTAGCCAACCTCATCGGCCAAACCATGCAGTACCACCCCCACGGCGACGCCGCCATCGGGGAAGCAATGGTTAACATGGGGCAAAAAGAACTGATGATCGATTGCCAGGGCAACTGGGGTGATTATCGCACCGGCGACGACGCCGCTGCCCCGCGTTACATCGAGGCGCGCCTGACCAAATTCGCCCTCGACGTGGCCTTCAACCACGATACTACCGTGTGGCAACTCTCCTACGACGGCCGCAAACGCGAACCCGTCACCCTGCCCATGAAATTCCCGCTTGTGCTTGCACAGGGCGTCGAGGGCATCGCCGTGGGCCTAAGCACCAAAATCCTGCCGCACAACTTCACCGAACTCATCAAAGCCAGCATAGCCGTACTCAAAGGCCGCAAAGCCGACCTTTACCCCGACTTCCCCACCGGCGGCATGATCGACGTACGCGACTACAACGGCGGCGCGCGCGGCGGCAAGGTGCGCGTAAGGGCCCGCATCCGCGAAATTGACAAAAAAACGCTGCAAATCACCGAAATTCCGTTCGGCGTTTACGTCAGCGACCTGATCGAAAGTATCATCAAGGCCAACGACAAAGGCCAGATCAAGATCAAAAAAGTGGTTGACAAAACCGCGGCCGAAGTCGATATCGAAATCGAACTGCAACCCGGCGTCAGCCCCGACGTGACCATCGACGCACTCTACGCTTTTACCGACTGCGAAGTCTCCATTTCCCCCAACTGCTGCATCATTGTCGACAATCGGCCGGTGTTCACCGACGTCAACGAACTGCTGCGCATTTCTACCGAAAATACCAAAGACCTGCTGCGCCAGGAACTCGAGATCCAGCAAAAAGACCTCGAAGAAAAATTGCACTTCGCCTCGCTGGAAAAGATTTTTATAGAAAAACGCATATACCGCGATATAGAAGAGTGCGAAACCTGGGAGGCCGTGCTTTCTACCATCGATGAGGGGCTCAAAAAGTATGTCGCCACGCCCGGCGAACCCGGATACGCCAAGGAGACGAAAAAAATCAAGTTGTTGCGCGATATCACCGAAGACGACCTCATCCGCCTGACGGAAATCCGCATCAAACGTATCTCCAAATTCAACTCTTTTAAAGCTGACGAACAAATCGCCGAACTGGGCGCCGAACTCGAACAAACCAAACACCACCTCGCACACCTGACAGAATACGCCGTCGCCTACTTCGAAAATCTGCTCTCCAAATATGCCAAAGGCCGCGAACGCCGCACGGAGATCATTACTTTCGACGAAATACGTGCCACCGAAGTGGTGGCCAACAACGCCAAACTGTACGTCAACCGCACCGACGGTTTTATCGGCACGGGGTTGAAAAAAGACGAATTCGTGCAAGACTGCTCCGATATCGACGATATCATCATCTTCCGCCGCGACGGCGTGATGAAGGTCGTCCGCGTCGGAGATAAAACCTTCGTCGGCAAAGACGTCGTACACGTGGCCGTCTGGAAAAAGAACGACGAACGCACCACCTACAACCTCGCCTACGTCGATGCCAAAACGGGTAAAAGCTTCGTCAAACGCTTCAACGTCACCGCCATCACCCGCGACAAAGAGTACCAGCTCGGCTCCGACGCCAAAGGCTCAAAACTGCTCTACTTCACCGCCAACCCCAACGGCGAGAGCGAAGTGGTCAGCGTGACCCTCAGCCCGGGCAGTACCGCCAAAATCAAGGTGTTCGACTACGATTTCGGTGAACTGGCCATCAAAGGCAGAGACTCGCTGGGCAATGTTTTGACCAAATACCCGGTTAAACAGATCAAACAAAAAGAGGTGGGGAAAAGTACCATCGGCGCCCAGAAAATCTGGTTCGACGACATCACCGGACGCCTCAATACCCAGGAGCGCGGACGCCTGCTCGGCGAATTCGACACCGGCGACACCCTTCTGTTGCTCTACAACGACGGCTCCTACGAAGTAACCGACCCCGATACCAGCCAGCGCTTCGAACCCAAGGAAATCCTTCACCTCGGCAAATTCCATCCCGAACTGGTTATCAGTGCCGTGCATTTCGACGGCCTCAAAGGCTGGACGATGGTCAAACGCTTCCGCGTCGAAACCAACAAACTGCGCGAACGATACTCCTTCCTGACCGACCACAACAAGTCAAAATTACTCTTTGCCTCTGTCAAGGAAAATCCGCGCATTCGGTATACCATCAAAATCAAGGGCAAACCCATGAGCGGCGAACTAAGCCTGGGCGATTTTATGGATGTCAAAGGCTGGAAAGCCGTGGGCAACAAACTGAGCGATCAGGCCCTGAGCGGTATCAAGGAAGTGGAGTCGGACAGCCGCCCGCCCAAGGCCGACAAACACGCTCCGGAAGCGCAGCAGACCGAACTGTTCGGTTCAAGCGAGGAAGCCTCCGCGCCGGCTGAAATCATTCCGCCCAAAGAAGACGGTAAGAAGATTTTCAAAGCTGGTGATACGATAGAGTTTGATTGAAATTCAATAGAGATTATTGAATAAAAAAGGCGCAGGAACGGTTGTTCGCTGCGCCTTTTTTCATAAAAGCCGTCTTGAAAATACTCGCCACGCAGATTTTTAAAATGGCTTCCGGTCTATTTGGCAAAAAACCGACGGCTTTTCTCTTCCGCGAATTTCTCGGAATTAAAAGCCTGCGACCCGCCTTTCGGTATCGACAAGGTCTGCCAGTTTTCGCCGGTCAGCATCCTGCACAAAAACACGATCTGGCCAGTATGGTAGGCGTAGTGCGCCAATTGACGATTGAGGGCCTCCAGCACGGTATGCCCCTGATTCCGGATATAAACGATACGGCCCAGATCGGCTTCCGTCAGCGGGTCGAGTGCCTGGAAAAAACAGTTCCAGCCCTCTTGCCAGGCGTTCAGCAGTTCATCTTTCGAGGCGTAATCGTTTTCAAATTCCGCATCACGGTTGCGCCAGGGTTTTTCACCGTCTTCAGTCAGAAAATTGGTAAATCTGCTCAACATATTGCCGCTCATGTGTTTGACGACGACGGCAACACTGTTGCTTTCCGGAGCGGGTTGCCAGTGGATCTGTTCGTCGCCGATCTGCGCCAGCGCCTTGTCGCCCAGCTCGCGATAATAACGAAAGAGCGCACGGGTGGTTTCCAGGTAATTTTGAGCGGCGGAATACTCGTTCATAGATTTTTCTATTTATTTTTATAATAAGTCACCGTTTGGGCGACACCATCGGCATTTGTTGTGGGTTTCATACCGAAAGTCTTTTCAAACCTGGCCGACGACAACACGTAATCGTGGGTAAACTGGTAGTTCATTTCCACCAGCTCGCGGAAGAGTTTGTTGAACACCCCGATTATCCGGAGCATAAACGTCGGTGTTGCCTGGTATTTGGGCTGTACGCCGAAACCCCTGGCCGCGGCATCGACCCAGTCGCGGTTCGTCCAGGGCTCGTTCGAGGTCGGCAGGTGCCACACCTGGCCATCGGCGCGGGCGTCGGTACCCAGAATAGCCAGTGCCGGGCCGATATCGTCGGTAAAGGTAAAGGTGTGCACCTTGTCGGCGCGGCCCATCAAAAACGCCGATTTGCCGGCGGCAAAGCGTTCAAAAACCGTTGTATTTAGCATAGAAGTCGCACAGCGCGGGCCGTAAAAATCAGCGGCCCGGCCGATACAGGCGCGCAGACCGCGTTCGCGCACGGCATCGAGCAGCATTTCTGCAATTTGTTTGCGCACCTTGCCTTTTTTGCTGTTGGGACGCATGGGCGTATCTTCGGTCATAGGACCTTTAACCAGGCCGTAGGCATACACATTGTCCATAAAAACCAGTTTGGCCTTGTGCATCAAACAAGCCTCGATTGCATTTTGCATAATAACCGGCCAGTCGCGCCGCCACACTTTGATGTCGTATTGCAGGCCCACCAACAAATACACCACTTCGGAGCCATCGACCACCCGCATCATATCCGTGAGGTTGGTCACATCGGCAGTCACGTGTTCCCAATCGCCTTCGGCGGGTCGGCGGCTGACGCCCCTGACGCGAATATTTTGTTTTTTCAAAGCTGCCGCCAGGCCGGGGCCGGAGGTTCCGTTAATGCCGAGTATCGTGTGCATAGTGTTTCGTTTTTTATCAAACGAAAGTAGCGGGAGTAACGGCCGGCTGCAACATGTTTCTGGCGAATGGGAGATTTGGATCGATGAACGGCCTGTCGCGCCGCTGTAGCGCCGACCTCCAGGTCGGCGAGTCTGAGAGCAGAAACAACCCGCAATTACACTGTATGCGTGGAGCGATTCCGGTTGATTCCCGATACGAACTATGGCTGGTAATCGCGGGTAACTACTGATCGTTGCATCGCCGACCTGGAGGTCGGCGCTACAGGTCGGCGCTACAGCGCGCCCGGCGTCACGTCCAGACTTTTCAAGGCCCCATCCCGAATCACCCAAATCCGGAGCGTTCGACCGATCGTGCGCTCATCCAGCGCTTTATGCAAGGCGTCGATCGAATCGATCGGCCGGCCTTCAAACTGGACGATCACGTCGCCGGCGCGCAAACCGGAATTTCCGGCCGGTCCATCGGGTTCGACGCTTTGCACCTGGATGCCGCCCGTCGTTTGCAATTGCAGTGCATTCAGCCATTTGGGGGGCAAAGGCACGGTTTGGGCGCCGATACCAAGGTAACCGCGACGAACACGGCCTTCGAGGATCAGCTTGCCCACGACAAACTCGGCGAGATTGGAAGCCACTGCAAAACAAATCCCCTGTGCCGGCAGGATCACGGCGGTATTGACCCCGATCACTTCGCCGAAGGAATTGACCAGCGGACCGCCGGAATTGCCCGGATTGAGCGCTGCGTCGGTCTGGATAACATCGTCGATGAGGCGCCCCGTTTGTGTACGGAGTGTACGGCCCAGCGCGCTGACGACCCCGGCGGTGACGGAGTATTGAAAGCCGTAGGGATTGCCGATGGCAATGGCAATCTGGCCGACTTTAAGCCGGTCGCTGGCGCCAAAGCCCACCGTGGCGAGGTTGTCGGCGTCGATTTTTACCACGGCCAGGTCGGTCGCCGGATCATCGCCCACGATACGGGCCTGGAAACTCCGGCCGTCGGGCAAACTGGCTTCGATACGCTCGGCGCCGTTGACGACGTGGCTGTTGGTGACCACGTAACCGTCGGAACTGATAACGAAACCGGAACCGGAACCCTCGCCCTGCCCGTTGCGGGGCGGCGCCGGCCGGCGCCCCGCAGGTGTCTGTTTTTGAACTTTAAGATGAACGACAGCAGCGCTTACGCGCTCGGTGACGTCCACAACGGTTTGAGAATACGCATCGAGCAATTGTGCGTCGGAAAAAGAAGAGGTCGGGCGGGATGATCGGGATTCACCCGCAGCGCCTTCAGAGGCGAGAAATTGATACATAAACAGGAAACGATGTGGGTAGCGGGTATTCCGGCAGCCTCATGGCGAGAATTATGCCAGATCAAAAGCACCCGCCATTTTGGCAGCAAAGCCCTGTTCTGTCCTCGTTTTTCCCGGTCCGGGTGTTTTTTTAACAGAAGCCATAACTTCGCCCCAGCTTTCGCGTTACACCTTTTCAACATCCCGAACAGACATTTTTCCCAATGGATAAAATCAAAATACTCTGGGCCGACGATGAAATCGATCTGCTCAAACCACACCTGATGTTCCTGCAAGCCAAAGGCTACGAAGTCATTACCGCCAGCAATGGCCACGACGCCCTCGAATCCTATGATGAAGCGGCGGGCGAAATTGACGTCGTGTTTCTCGACGAATCCATGCCGGGCCTCACCGGTCTCGAAGTATTACCCCGCCTGAAAGAGCGAAACGCCAATATTCCGGTGGTCATGATCACCAAAAACGAGGCGGAACACGTGATGGAAGAAGCCATCGGCTCCCAGATTTCCGACTACCTGATCAAACCCGTCAACCCCAACCAAATCCTGCTGACCCTCAAGAAAATCATCGACAACAAGCGACTCGTGCGCGAAAAAACGACGATGGACTACCAGCAGGAATTCCGCCAAATCTACATGCAGGTCACTGGCGGGCTCAACCACGAAGAATGGGTCGATGCCTACCGCCGCATCATCAACTGGGAACTCCGCCTCGATGCCAACCACGCCGAAGTGGGCGACATTTTGGCACAACAAAAAGAACAGGCCAATACCGAGTTCAGCAAATTCGTGGTCAAAAACTATTTCGATTGGGTAGACCGCAACAAGGAAGTCGGCCCCATTATGTCGCACTCCATGATGCGCAAACGCATCTTCCCGCATATTGGCAACGGCACACCAACCATCGTGGTGCTGCTCGACAACCTGCGCTACGACCAGTGGAAAGTGATAGAACCCATCCTGCACGACCTGTTCCGCACCGAACAGGAAGATTATTTCTACAGCATCCTGCCCACGGCCACTCAATACAGCCGCAACGCCATCTTCGCCGGCATGATGCCCGACGATATCGCCGCCAATTTCCCCGACAAGTGGAAAAACGACAACGACGAGGGTGGTAAAAACCTGAACGAAGACTTTTTCCTGGGCAAACAGATCGAACGCGCCTTCCGCAAACCGATCAAATGGGACTACATGAAAGTCACCAACGTCAACCACGGCAAAGAACTCACCGACAATATCCTCAACTACCTGAACAACGACATCACCGTGGTGGTGTACAACTTTATCGATATGCTCTCCCATGCCCGCACGGAGATGGAAGTGCTCAAGGAACTGGCCGGCGACGAACGCGCCTATCGCTCGCTCACCCGCTCCTGGTTCCTGCACTCGCCGCTCTGGGCTGCACTGCAACGCCTCGAAGGCCGCGACGTACAACTTTTTGTGACCACCGACCACGGCACTATCCGCGTACAAACGCCCTCCAAAGTGGTGGGCGACCGCGAAACCACCACCAACCTGCGTTATAAAGTGGGCCGCAACCTCCAGTTCGATCCAAAAGACGTTTTGGTTGTTCGCGAACCCAAACAGGCCGGACTGCCCAGACCGAACGTGAGCTCAACTTTCATTTTTGCCAAAGAGGACTTTTTCTTCCTCTATCCGAACAACTATAATCACTATCACAATTATTATAAAAACACCTTCCAGCACGGAGGCATTTCACTGGAGGAAATGATCTGCCCGGTGATTCGGATGCGGACGAAGTAGCGCTGCTGTAGCGCCGACCTCCAGGTCGGCGATGCAACGATCAGTAGTTACCCGCGATTATCAGCCAATGCTCGTATCGGGAATCAACCAGAAACGGCCCTCGCATTCAGGGTAATCGCGGGTTATTTCTGCGCTCAGCATCGCCGACCTGGAGGTCGGCGCTACAGGTCGGCGCTACAGCGTCTTCTCGTAATTCAATCGCGCCACCAAATACGCATACACGGCATTCAGATAGTTATTCTCCGCCGTTTGCAAGGCAAACTCGCTGTTTTTCAGATCCGTTTGTTTGAGCACACTCTGCTCGAAACGCAGTTGGTCGGTGGATAACAATTGGCGGGCGAGCGCCACATTTTTCAAACTTTCCTGCACATCCAGGCGGGCTTGTTCCATGGCGCTGGCCTGCGCTGTGGCTTCAAAATTGAAGTTCGCCCGCAAGCGATCGAGGTTGTACCGGTTCATCTCCTGCCGCAAAGCAAATTCGCGGGCGCCGAGGCGGGCCTGACGGCCGTCGAAAATGGGTACGCTGGCTTTTACGCCGATAAAACTATACGGGAACCAGGTGTCGGCAGCAACAGGATTGAAGGTTTCACTGAGTTGCAACAAGGTGTAGTTGCCATAAGCCGACACCGTCGGCAAACGCCGGGCCAGCTGTTTTTCCCGATTGAGGGCATTGAGGCGCAGCGCAATGTTTTCCGACAATATTTCGGGGCGCTGTTCAATACGATTGACCAGTAAAACCGTGTCGGTCAACAAGGCGGCGACGTTTTCCGACAATTGCAGCGAACCGTCGGGCGCAGTGCCCATTTGGTATTGCAAACGTTTGACACTCAGCGCATAATCCTGCTCCGCTTTTTTGAGCGACAATTGCGCGTTGCTGACGTCGAGCGCGAGGCGGTCGACGTCGTTCGGCAAGGCAGCGCCGGCCTGCAACTGGTTTTCCGCGGTGCGCAGGTTGAGCTGGGCGCGATCGAGCGCCTGGCGCGCCAGTTCGCGTTTTTCGCGGTTGAATACGGCGGCGTAGTAGGCCTCGGTAATGGCAAAACGAATGTCGCGCGTTTCCTGCGACAGCGCAATCTGCCGGCTTTCCACCTGCGCTGCGTTGATCTGCCGGTCGATGCGGCGGTTGGCGTCGTAGATTTTCTGCTCGGCCTGCACGCCCAGCGCATTGTTGAACGGCACGCCGATCTGTATTTCCTGTGTGGCATCGGATGGCACACCCGGCAGTCCGAACTGGCCGATGGGCAATACGCTGGTTTGCAATTCGGTGTTCCAGCGCAGATCGGCCGATGCGCTCAGCTGGGGCAGCCACTGAGCCCGCAATTTGTCCTTTTCACCCTCCGCGATACGAAGCTGCACCTCCTGCGCTTTTAATTCCGGCCGGTTGCGCAAGCCCTGTGCGA
Source organism: Saprospiraceae bacterium (assembly GCA_016787345.1). Lineage (GTDB taxonomy): Bacteria > Bacteroidota > Bacteroidia > Chitinophagales > Saprospiraceae > M3007. The sequence goes on from JAEUUU010000176.1 coordinate 22,351, forward strand.
TCGCCTCATCGAGCGTGGTCGTTTGTGCGAAGGTTGCTGCCGATAAAACAGACAACAGCAGGACTGAAATAGAACGAAGCATAGTATTGGATAAATTTTTCTGTAAAACAAACTGCCTTACCCGCGGAACACCTGCGCGGGCTCCAGTGAATTGATCCGGCGAATGGCGAACAAACTGCCACCCAGCGCGATAAACAAAGTGAGCAAAAAGAAGCCGATCTGCATGTCGACGGGAAACTCGAAGATGGTACCCGCATTGGCTACCCCAAGCCGAAAACCTTCCACCAGCGCGCGGCCAAGCAAAAAGCCGACCAGCGAGATGAGAAACGCCTGGGTCAGAATAAGCCGGGTGATGTAGCCGTTGGTAGCGCCGATGGCTTTCAGCGTGCCGTAGTCTTTGATGCGGTCGATAGCCGCTGAATAGAGCGTGAGACCAATGATGATAAAACCCGATAGAACCGCGAAGATGATCAGCGAGCCCACCGACAAGGCGATGCCGCTCGAACCGAGCACCTTCGTGACGGTCGAATTGGCCAGTGCCTGCGCATCCCAGGCGCGCACGACGGGGAAGGTTGCGTTGATCTCGGCAATGACCCGGTTCGGATCGACACCGGGTTTTGATTTGACCAAAAACAAACTGGCCTTGTCGGTCGGATAATTGCCCAGCGCCCGCGCCCTTTCAATAGTCGTAAACACATAGGGCGCCCCGCCGAAACCGCGCACCCCGCGCGTAAAACCGGCGTTGTACACCTTGTTTCCGTTGAGTTCGAAATACTCGCCGATAGCCACCCCGCCGTAGGTTTTTTGGTCAAAAAACTCGGTAATGATGGCGCCCTCGGGGATCATGTCCACCTTCCGCGCCGAATCGATGCCCCAGGGTCCGCCTACAAAATCGGGCGCCTGCGAGCCGATGATGGTCATGCCCGCCGTAGTGCCGTCGGCAAATTGCGCGGCGCCGGCAGCAATCACGACCGGGTACACCTGATCGACGGAGGGCAAGCTGGCCATCTCGCGACCGAGGCGCATGTCGAGGCGGGCCAGTTGGTTGGCGTTGTCGGTTTTGGAGTCCACCACCCAGATGTAGCCGGCGTTGTTGGCCACCAGGCTTTTCATGGCATTGGTCAAAAAGATAAAAATACCCGCCTGCTGCCCCACCAGAAAGATAGAAATGACCACCCCGGCCAGGGCGCCGATCGACTTGGGTTTGTCGTAGCGGATAAACTGTATGGCTGTTTTGAACATGGCAAAGGCGGCTTATTGATCAACGGTGATGACGCATTCGACCCGCGCGCCGAGCAGCACTTTGGAGGGGTCGTCGAGTTGCACGCGCACTTCGCGCACGCGGCGGTCTTCGAGGTCGCCCACCTTGTCGGCAAACAGGGATTTTTTACGCAAATAAGGCGAAGCCAGCACGACTGTGCCGGTGGTCAGCACCTCCTTGCTGCCCTGGGGCCGGATGGCGGCTTTCTGGCCCACTTTGACCTTGGCAGCAAACATTTCATCAATTTCCGTGAGGGCAATGGTCGGTCCTTCGGGCGCGAATTCGCCGAACCCGGTTTTGTTGTCGAGGTACTGCCCCACCCTGGCGTCGAGTGAAAGTACGGTGCCGTTGGCGGGTGCGCGCACGATCTTGTTGTCGGCCAGAGTGCGGTAATAATCGACGTCGGAGCCGAGCTCGCCGAGGCGGGTTTGTTGCTGGCGCAGGCCGGCTTCCTGGGCGCGTATCTGCTGGTCGAGTTCGGTCAGCACGGCGCGGGTGTTGTCGAGTTGCTGGCGGGTGATGGCATTGCCTTTGAACAGCGCTTCGTCGCGGTCGAGGTCGGCTTTGGCCTTGTCGCGCTGCACCTGAAGCAGTTTGAGGTTTTCGCGGGCGAGGGCAACGGCGTCATTCTGGGTAGCGATTTTGGCATTGGCCTGGGCGACCTGGGCGGATTCCACGTCGGCGGCGAGCACGACGAGCGTCTGGCCTTTTTTGACCGCGTCGCCGGTTTTGGCCTTCACCTCACGGATGTAGCCGCTTTGTTCGGCGGCCAGAGTGACGATGCGTTCGCTGGGCTCGATGATGGCGATGCCCAACACCTCGCGCACCTGCACGGCCTGCGCCAGCGAGTCGGGCGAGGGCGCGGCGGCGGGCGGCGTTTCTTTTTTGCCGCAGGAAGCCAGGAGCAGCAGCAAGGGAAGAAAGAAGATCAGATTTTTCATATTGCGAAGCAGGAAAATGACATCAGAAACGGTTAAAAATCAGTGATTTCGGTAGCGAATCCGTTTTCCACCGAAATGACGCGGTGGGCGTAGGGTTTGAGACGCGGGTCGTGGGTGACCACGGCGACCGACTTGCCTTCGTCGGCCAGCGCGCGCAATTCCTGCATGACGATGCCCATCGAATCCTTGTCGAGCGAAGCCGTGGGCTCGTCGCAGAGGATGAGTTTGGGGTCGGTCACCAGGGCGCGGGCGATGGCGATGCGCTGTTGCTGGCCGCCGGAGAGCTGGCGGGGCAGGTTTTTGCGGCGGTCTGTCATGCCAACCATGTCGAGGGCCGAGGCGACGCGTTTTTTGAGTTCGGCGCCCCGGATGCCCTGCAGTCGAAGGGGCATGGCCACGTTGTCTTCGGCGCTGAGCGGGGCCAGCAGGTTGAAACTTTGAAAAACGAACCCGATGGTATGGAGGCGCAGGCGGGCCAGGGCGCGTTCTTTCATGTGGTTGATGTGGTTGCCGTCGACCCAGAGATCGCCCGCCGTGGGATAGATCACGCAGCCGAGCAGGGAAAGCAGGGTGGTTTTGCCGCTGCCGGAGGGACCGATGATGAGTGTCAGTTCGCCTTCATTGAATTGCAGGGTAGTCGGCTGCAGCGCGACGATGGTCTGGTCGCCCGTCTGGTATTCCTTTCCGGCATTTTTGAGTTCAGCGATCATGGTGGATGATTTGTCGCAATTTATTATGCTTTCAAACTATTTTTAGAAAAATTGGTTTTAAATCATCGTAAATATTTTTAAAAAAAGATATTTTTTTTCAAAATTACTACGAAATCGTAGTTAATTTGCATTGCGGCAATTAAAAAGATATGAAAAACAAACTGGTGGAGCTCGTCAATCTGTGGGCTGAATACGAGGAAGCGCAGCCCGAGCCCGGCATCGAGGGCTTTTGTCGCTGGGTGCTGGCCCGGGAAGAAGCCGCGCAGCCCCGCGAGGCGGTCATGGCCGGGGTTCCGGTCGATGGCCGGATCGGCCGTTTGATCGGCAAACTGGGGCGTTACGCCGGCATTTATTCCAAAAAAGCCTTTGCCGGGCTGCCGCTCAACAATTTTGAAGACCTGGGTTACCTCTGGCAGGTGGAGTACATGGGCGAGCCGAAAAAAAGCGAGCTCATCTACGCCATGCTCTCCGAATTCCCCTCCGGTGTGGACGTCATCAAACGCCTCATGAGCCTGGGCCTGCTGGAGGAATTCCCCGATGCGCACGACAAACGCTCCAAACGCGTGCGCCTCACGCCCGCCGGCCGCGCCTTGGCCCACGACAGTCGCCCCCTCGCCGGCCGCGTCGCCAATGCCGTGGTGGCCGACCTCTCCGCCGCCGACAAAACCGTGCTGCTGGACCTGCTCGAACACCTGTCGGCCTACCACGACGAGCGCTACAAGGCCGTGCGGGGCGCGGAGGACTGGGGGGAGGTGGAACGGGGGTTGAAGTAGTGCGTTTTTTACCTATCTTTGTTCAAAATACAATCTATGAGTGCCCAATTCGAACTGTACGAAGAAATGGCGGAAATTCTGGCTCAGATGGACCCCGAAAAAGTTCTTCGCCTGAAAGCATCGCCCGCCCGCAGCCGACGCCTCGAAGCCTTACTGGAGAAAAACAGAGAAAAGGGCCTGAATGAAGATGAAATTGCCGAGCTGGATCGGATGTTAATGCTGAACCGGATGATCGGATTGGCGAAAATGCGGGCTAAACAGGTGTTGAATGAAACGAAAGAAAATACCCCCATCACTCAGGAATCTGGTCGCTGAGCGAGCTGCTTTTCGCTGTGAGTATTGTCGAATACTGGAAAGTGATTTTTATGACGCTTTTCAGATAGACCACATTATAAGTCAGAAGCATGGGGGCGCTACTGAACTTGACAATCTGGCTTTTTCATGTCCAGACTGCAATCGTTACAAAGGAAGCGATATTGCAACCTTCATGGGCACACCGCCTGTTCTAACTACTCTGTTCAACCCACGTAAAGAAGTTTGGAAGGCCCATTTTGAAGTTAAAGATGGATTGATGATGGCTCTAACTCCTGTGGCAGAAGCTACCATCAGACTGCTCAGATTAAACGACCCTGATCGTGTAATTCTAAGGAGCGAAATGATAAAGCAAAACAGATTCTATTAATCTGCTTGGCGCCTGCTTTTTGCCCCCCCTGCCCCTACTCCCCCATCTCCGCAAAATAATCCTGCAAAATCTTGTGCCGGAAACGCCAGCTCGTCCCCCGCATTTTTCTGCCTTTTTTGTCGAGCCGGCGGTTGTCTTCAAAAATACGCCGGTCGCTCATGCGATCGAGAAACGTGACGAGGCGGAGGGGGATTTTGTGTTCGAGGTAGAGGACGAGGCGGAGGGAGAAGTGTTGGAGGAATTTGGAGACGCTCAATGGAAGAAACAATAACAGGGGCATACCAGCCAATATTGAACGCCAAAAAATTGCTGAACTAAACAGTTCCTGAAAGTCAGCCAGCATCATGTGCTGCACAAAGTAACCATGTGAAATACCCGCCGCCAGCAAACCCAACACCAGGGCCAAATTATACCGAAAACCATACAACAAGGTCGCCCAAAAACGCTGATAAGGACTGGGCAAACTGAGCAGGTAGGACTCAACCGTCCCCGCCTTCATCAGACCTCCGGCCAAACCTCCGACCAATCCGAAGACCATACCGAAGACCATACCGAAGACCAAACCGACGGCCAAACCGAAGTCCAAACCGAAGGCCAAACCTCCGACCAATCCGAAGACCATACCGAAGACCATACCGAAGACCATACCGAAGACCAAACCTAAGACCAAACCTGGTATCCAGTTTTTTTTAAACTTATGGCAACTCCAGGTTTGAATTTCAGATGTAGAAATATATCCACTATCGACCAAACCGAAGAACAAACCTCCGACCAAACCGAAGACCAAACCGACGACTAAACCGGCGACCAAACCGAAGACCAAACCGACGACCAACCGATACCGCCATCTCCCACCACACCAATCCGGCTGCAAACTCAACATCTCCAGCACCAAATAACTTTTCTCTTCCATCTTGCCCGCCAAAAAACGCAAATACCGCCGGTCCTGCTCCGCCGGCAGCTGCCCGGTTACAAAACGCTCTTCCAGTTCTTTTTTTCGCCCCGCTTCGTCTGTCGCGACGAAAGCAAAATCCGTCCAGGTCTTTTCCCCCTGCCCGAACAGATACGAGGCCGTGTTCAAATAAAACGGCGTCTCCACGGCCTTTCGCAGCAGTTCGTCGCGCTCCAGGGCGTCCAGCAGGGCGCGGTCGGCGCGTTGTCGCTCGGCAGTGAGTGAGAGGGCGGTTTTGATCTGCTCCAGCGTGAGCGGCTGCACTTCCAGTTCGCAGTACACGGGCGCGTCGGCCTGTGCGGCGGCGTATTCCGCCTTGCGCGAGCAAACGATCAGCCGGCGCTCGCGCAGGTCGCCAAACCAGGCTTTCATTTTGAGCAGGCAATCGTCGCGGTGCTTTTCGTGTATCTCGTCGAAGCCGTCGAAAACCGGCACGATCAGGTTGCGGCGGAGGAGGTCTTTGGCAAAAAGGGGGCTCAGGTTGTAGCTCTGTGCCACGTTCTGCACATACCAGGCTTCAAAATCCCGGTCGGAATGCCAGGTGGCCAGGTTCAGGATCAGCGGCAGCCGAGGGTGTTTTTCGTCGCGCAGCAGGTCGAGCGCGGTGTACAGCACAATCGTCGTTTTCCCCGCCCCCGGCTCCCCGATAATCAGCAGGCGGCGCACGGTTTCGAGTATTTTACCCGCCTCGCTCGCGATGTCGGCGCTTTCGATGGTCCGCTGGTCGAAGTACAGGCGCGCTCGCTCTTCGCTGGTACCGAAATCGGTGGAGCGGGCCGCGAGGTTGACGGGCAGCCGGTCGCTGATCTTGTTGTTGAGCCGGAGCTGGTACTGAATGATCAGTTCGTCGCGGAACTCGCGCAGGGCCGTCTGAAAGCGATCCTCGTCAATCGTCTCCGCTTCTTCTTTTTTCTCCTTTTTCAGTCCTTCGGCGTACCAGTAGCCGAGCGCGGCCAGCGCCACGGCCAGTACGACGAGCAGCCATTTGTTGTCGCGAAACATCCGCTGAATGTCTTCGCCCCACATATCGCTGATCACGTTGGTAAATACCCCCACACCCAACGCGGCAAGCGCGAGGATCAGGACAGAAAGTACAATACCGGATTGCTGGCGGAAATTCATTCGGATGGAGCGCAATTTCGTGCCGCTAAATAACGCAAACTTCGCCACCTTGCCCACCCCGCCCCCCTTGAAAGACTTAACAATAACGTAAACACCTGCCCCTCGGAAACCCGCTCAAGCCCCCCATAACTTGCCTGTCCAATCATATCTGGCCATGGCAAAATTTATGTGGACGGGCCTTTTGCTCCTCCTTCTCGCCTGCACCGGCCGCCGCGTCGAAACCCTGGTGATCAAGGGCTCCGACACCGAGGTCAACGCCGTATTACAACTCGCCGAACGATACATGGAACTGGATTCCGCCGTCTCGATCAGCATCACCGGCGGCGGCTCAGGGGTCGGCATCGCCGCCTTGCTCAACGGCAAAATTCACCTTGCCAATTCCTCCCGCGAACTCAACAGCCACGAACTTCAGTACGCCGAACAACACGGCCTGCGCATCGTGCCGCACATCCTGGCCGCCGACGCCCTGGTGATCATCACGCACCCCTCGGTCGGGCTCGACAGTCTGGACATGACCCAACTGGCCGGCTTGTTTGCCGGCGACGTCAGCGACTGGCAGGCGCTGGGCGCGCGGTCCGGCCCCGTGTCGCTCTACGGCCGGCAGAGCAACTCCGGCACCTTCATGTATTTTCGGGATAAAGTGCTGGGCCGCGACTTCTCCCCCACCCTCAAACAAATGAACGGCACCGCCCAGATCATCGAAGCGGTGCGCAACGACCCCGGCGCCATCGGTTACGTGGGCCTGGGTTACGTTACCGAACCCGACGGCAGTCCACGCCAGGGCATCCGGGTCCTTGGCATCGTGCCCGCCGGACAAACATCCGCCATATCGCCCCTGCACCGCGACAACCTGACCCAGGGCCGCTATCCGCTCCTGCGCCCCCTGTACCAGTTCACTATCGGTGAAGCCCAGGGCCGCCTCCGCGCCTTCCTCGATTTTGAACAATCGGCCGAAGGCCGCCGCATCATTGAGGGAAACGGGTATTTGCCGGTGGAAAAAGGAACATTTGTTACAAAAGGGGTTGATGAGGTTGATAAAAGGGGTTTATAAAGTTTATAAAAAGGAGATTGGTCGCTCTCAGCAATAAACCTTATCAACCCCTCTTATAAACCTTATCAACCTTATAAACCCCTCTTATAAACCCCTTCTATCAACCCATTCACCCATGCTTATCCGCCACTTCTGGGACAAATTCTGGGAAAAAACGCTGGCCGCGTTAGCGCTGGTCGCCGTATTGACCCTGGGCGGAATTTTTTTGCTGTTGCTGACCAACAGCTGGAAAGCGTTTTCCCACATATCCTTGTCCGAATTTTTCTCGGCAGCGGCCTGGAATCCGGCTGCGTATGAAACGCCGACTTTTGGCATCGGGGCCATGCTGTGGAGTACCTTGCTGGTCACCCTCGGCGCCATGGCCATTGGCGTGCCGCTCGGGTTGGGCACGGCCGCTTTTATGTCGGAACTCGCCCCCGCCCGCCTGCGCAACCTGCTGAAACCCGCCGTGGAAATGCTCGCCGCCGTGCCATCGGTGGTTATCGGCTTTTTGGGCATAGTGCTGGTGGGGCCTTTTTTAGCGCGTGTATTCCATCTGCCCAACGGCCTGAATGCCCTGAACGGCGCTATTTTGCTCGCCGTCATGTCGCTGCCCACGCTGGTGAGCATCGCCGAAGACGCCATTCATGCCGTACCGAAGGCGTACAAAGAGGCCAGTTATGCCCTTGGCGCCACCCGTTGGGAGACCCTGCTGAGGGTTACCCTGCCCTCGTGCCGTTCGGGACTGATCGCCGCCATCATGCTGGGCATGGGGCGGGCCATCGGCGAAACGATGACCGTGCTCATGGCCACGGGCAATGCCACGGCCATGCCGAACGGCTTTTTCGATCCGGTGCGCACGCTCACGGCTACCGTGGCCATTGAAATGGGAGAAACGCCACAGGGCACGACCCATTTTTACGCGCTCTTTGCCTGCGCGCTGACGCTGTTTGTCATCACCCTGCTCATCAATGTCGCTGCAGAACGGCTGGCGGCATCCTATCGCAAAAAAGGACAATGAACCGCCATTTCATTCAAACCCTCGGACACGCCTCCATGGTCGCCTGCGCCGCCGCGGTGGTCGCATTTTTGGGACTGATCCTGTTCGAACTGGTGGGTCAGGGCAGCACGGTATTGTCCTGGGAGTTTTTGAGCGCTTTTCCGCGAAAAGGCATGACCGAAGGGGGCATTTTTCCAGCCGTCTTCGGCACGACGCTGGTGACGCTCGTGTCCACCCTTTTTGCCGCGCCGCTGGGCATTGCCTGTGCAATTTATCTGCAGGAATACGCGGCCGACAACTTTTTCACCCGGCTGGTGCGGGCGTCGATCCGCAACCTGGCCGGGGTGCCTAGTATCGTGTACGGGCTTTTTGGGCTGGCCCTGTTTGTGCAGGGGATGGGCCTGGGCGCTTCGGTGCTGACTTCCGGCCTCACCCTGGCCCTGCTCACCCTGCCCTCCGTGATCACCACCACCGAGGAGGCGCTGCGCAATGTGCCACGGCTCACCCGCGAGGGCGCGCTGGCGCTCGGCGCCACCAAGTGGGAGACGATTTATACGGTGGTGCTGCCTTCGGCCGTCCCGGGTATCCTGACGGGCGTCATCCTGGCGCTTTCACGGGCGGCGGGCGAAACCGCCCCGATCCTTTTTACCGGCGTGGCTTTTTATACCCGTTACCTGCCCGGCTCGCCCTTCGATGAATTTATGGCCCTGCCCTACCACCTCTACATCCTGTCGACCCAGCACCACGCCATAGCGGAAGTGCGGCCACTGGCCTACGGCACGGCATTGGTGCTGCTGCTGCTGGTGTTGCTGCTCAACATGATGGCGTTCGTGGTACGCGCCCGATACCGCCGGAGCGCATGATTTTGACAAAAATCGCCGCTTGTATTGCTCAAAATCAGCTCGATAAATGCTGCGCCCCAGGACCTTTGAAGACACGACCATAACCTATCGTATCATGGAAAAACTTGACCTGAAAAAACAACTCGCCTCCCTCTACAACCAACCCGCCGGCCGTATCAGCATCGTGGACGTGCCCGCGGCGCAGTTTCTGATGATCGACGGTGAGGGCAACCCGAATAACTCGCAATCCTTTGCGGAGGCCGTGGAGGCTTTGTTCGGGCTTTCCTACACCCTCAAATTTATGGTTAAAAAAGGCGCAAACCCGATCGATTACAGCGTCATGCCCCTTGAAGGACTATGGTGGACCGACGACATGAACCATTTCTCCATGGACGACAAAGACAGCTGGAAATGGACGCTCATGATCCGCCAACCCGATTTCATCACCCCCGAGATGGTGCGCGAAGCGACGGCTCAACTGGACAAGAAAAAAGGCGCCGAACTCCCGGCGCTGCGGCAGATTCGGTTTGAAAGCATGACCGAGGGCGCCTGCGCCCAGATCCTGCACACCGGTCCATACAGTGCCGAGCCGCCGACCATTCAGAAACTGCACGATTTTATCCATGAAAACGGATATGCACTGCACGGCAAACACCGCGAAATCTACCTCAGCGATGCCCGCCGGACGGCGCCGGAAAAAATGAAAACAATCATCCGCCAACCCGTTCGAAAAATCTGATTATCGGCCATGACCACCGCACTGCTTCGTTTTTTTCTGCTGGCGTACGCCCTCTCCTGGCTCATCTGGGCGCCGCTCTGGCTGCCGGCGCTGGGCATAGAGGGCCTGCCGGTTTTGCCTTTTCACCATGCGTTGGGCGGTTTCGGGCCCATGCTCGCCGCGCTGTGGTGCAGCCGGCGGGAGAACGGCCGGGAGGGTTTGGCAGCCTTGTTGCGCGCCATGTTCGCTTTAAGACCGGTTTTGTGGCTGGCAGTCGCATTTTTCAGTCCCTTCGTACTCAATGTATTTGCCGCGTTCCTGCACCAGTTGATCAGCGGCGAGCTCGTCGACTGGAATGGCTGGGGCAGAAGCCGGGAGTTTCCGGAGTTGGGGTTTGCCGGTTTTTTCGCCTACAACCTCCTGTTTTTCGGCTGGGGTGAAGAGACGGGCTGGCGCGGGTTTGCATTGCCTCGTTTGCAGCAGCGATACAGTGCAGGCACGGCAGCCCTCGTTCTGACGGTCTTTTGGGCGCTCTGGCACTGGCCGTTGTTTTTGTACCGGCCCGGCTACACGGAAATGGATGCCGGCGGAATATTCGGCTGGGTATTCAGTCTGGCGACCGGCAGTATTTTACTCAGTTGGTTGTTCAACAGCGCCCGGGGCAGCGTGCTGGTGTGCGCGGTGTTCCACGCCACGATCGACATTGCATTTACCTCCGATGTCGTACAGAAGGAAATGATGCAATACACGGGTCTGCTGATTACCCTTTGGGGCATCGCCACCCTGTTGATATTTGGTTGGAAAAATCTGGCGCCCGTAGCGCGAACGACCAAACTTTTTCCCTGAAAACCGCATCCTGAAAGCCTGTTTTTTGTTGTAAAAACCGGCCTGGAACTGCACCAATCTCCACGCCCGTTGTCCGATGAAATTACACCTCCGCTTGTTGATCTTTTTTGCCGCCTTGCTGCTGCTGACGGCGCTCGGCCTCAATCAAAACGACTTCATGTTCTGGTCGGGCTTTTTGATCCCGATCTTTATCGTCTGGCATGTAATTATCGTGTTACGCGATCCCGGCGACAACAAACAAAAGCCGGAATTTAACGACCGTTGGTACGAAAACCCCTGATTATGCACCACAACTACAAAATGCGCATCCGGAACCTGGATCTCCACTTCGGTTCCAAACACGTGTTAAAAAACGTTTCGCTCGACATTCCACCCAACAAGATCGTGGCGCTGATCGGGCCCTCCGGCTGTGGCAAAAGCACCCTGCTGCGCTGCCTCAACCGCATGCACGACCTCAACCCGGATGCGCGCATAAAAGGCGAAATCCTGCTCGACGGGCACAATATCCTGCACGGCAACACCAACCCCGTAGGCGTGCGCCGCAAAGTGGGTATGGTGTTTCAAAAACCCAACCCCTTTCCCAAATCGGTGTTTGACAACGTAGCCTACGGCCTGGAAATCAACGGCCTGAACGACCGTCATAAAATGGCGGCGCGTGTCGAAGAAAGTCTGCGCGGCAGCTACCTCTGGGACGAAGTCAGCGACGATCTTCACCGTTCGGCGCTCGATCTTTCGGGCGGGCAGCAGCAGCGTCTGTGTATTGCCCGCGCCATCGCCGTGGCGCCCGAAGTGGTGCTGATGGACGAGCCCTGTTCGGCCCTCGACCCGATCAGCACAGCCCGCATTGAAGCGCTGATGCTGGAACTGAAAAAAGATTTTACCATCGTAATCGTGACCCACAATATGCAGCAGGCGCAGCGGGTAGCCGATTACACGGCATTTATGTACCTCGGCGAGCTCATCGAATTCGGCGAAACCCGGCAGGTGTTCGAATCACCGAGGGAAGATCTGACGCGGGAGTACGTCAAGGGGCATTTCGGGTAACCCCCCTCGGGAGGCCCCTATTGCAAAGGGCCGCCCCCGCCTACTATTTCCACTTTCCAGCCTGCGCCTTCGCCCATAAAGCGAATAAGATCAAGCATTTGGCCAGCCTGGGTGCGCGCCGCTTCGAGCAGTCCGCTGCGCTGCGCTTCGTCGCGTATGAGGTCTTTGGCTTTTTGGTTGATGCGGTTGTAGTCCTCAGGAGAGAAGTCAGTAAAAATGCCCTCCGAAATATCGTAGTAATCCAGCGTGTGGTCGATGCTCAGAATTTGCGGCTCGGGCAGTGGCCCGATGCGCAGCGTACGGGTGAGCGAATCGGCCTCCACGCGCAGGTTGTTGAGGTCGTAGCCGGCCGATACCGTGGCACGAACGCGCACCAGCGCTTTTTTATCCCAGAAAAATGTGAAGTAGCCCTGGTATTCGCTGTAGTTGTAAATTTCGGAAAACTGGCCCTCCACCGTGGTCAGTTTCAGCACCGGGCGGATTTTTTCCAGCAACACCGTGGCGTTTTCGACCGGGCGGGCCGAGGGTTTGAGGTAGCGGTACATCAGCCAGCCGCCGAGGGCGAAGGCTACGATCAGGAGCAGAATTTGGACAATGCGGTTCGACATGCGGACAAAGGGTTTGGGCGGGTGATCGGTTGGGCCGCCAAAGTTGGCGACATTTGGCCGTTCTTTGCACAAAATATCGACCGCCATGTTCCGCAAAACCCGGTTTTTCACCCTTCTTCTTTTGTTCATTGCCGCCGCCGTGCCGGCGCAGCCCGATACGCTTCGCCTGATTTTCGCCGGCGACATCATGGGCCATTCGCCCCAGATCAAAAGCGCCGAAACCGCCCCGGGGAAGTACGACTACACCCCCTGCTTCCGGTACGTCAAACCCGTGCTGAGCAAAGCCGACCTTGCCATCGGCAACCTCGAACTCACCCTGCCCGGCAAGCCGCCCTACACCGGCTACCCCATGTTTCGCAGCCCCAATGCGCTGGCGCCGGCGCTCAAAGACGCGGGATTCGACATCCTCGTCACGGCCAACAACCACTCCAACGACAGCCGCGGACAGGGCGTCGCAAATACCATCGAGGTATTGCAGCAGCAGGGATTTTTACAAACCGGAACCTTTAAAAACCAACGCGAACGCGGCGCGCTTTACCCGCTTATGGTGTACAAAGACGGGTTCAAACTCGCATTTCTGAATTATACCTACGGCACCAACGGCGTGCCGACCGAAGCGCCCACAATCGTCAACCTCATCGATACCGTCCAGATCAAAGCCGACCTTGCCGAAGCCCGTGCACGGCAGCCCGATTGTATCATCGTCGTCATGCACTGGGGCCTTGAATACCAGCTCGCCGAAAATGCCGAACAACGCGCCCTCGCCCGCCTGCTCATCGCACACGGCGCCGACATGGTCATCGGGGCGCACCCGCACGTGGTGCAACCCATCAAAAAAGAGAGCGCCACAGCGCCCGACGGTACGCGGCGCGAGGCGGTTGTGGTGTATTCCATGGGCAATTTTATCTCCAACCAGCAACAGGCCAACACCGATATCGGCATCCTTTTTCAGGTGGAAATTGTCAAAAACAAAGGCGTGAGCAAAGCCCGGGTAGGGCGCTACGGCTATATCCCCGTCTGGCGATATATCCACAAGGCCGCCAATGGCAAAAGCACCTACTTTGCCCTGCCGGTCAGTCGGGTGGAACAAAACGCCGATCTGCTGCCCGGCATGCCGGCCGCCTCCCGTTCGGTTATGATCAAATCTGCCGAAACCGTACGCAAACGCCTTGCGGGTGTGCCCGAGATTAAACCCTGAACGGGAACAAAAATTTATACAGAGAAAAAGGCTGTTTTTATTTCCGGAAATATCGTATTACCTTCGCGGCCGCTTTTGAAAAAAGCACGGACAACGGCCTCGTCCGCGAAGTGGAGCCGAACATGGTCAAACCTGACAAAAGCCTCAAAATCAACCTGTTTTTATTATGTTACTGGACGACGAAAAAGAACCCCGGGAAGAGCAGGAAAACTCCGAGCCCACTCCCGAAGAAACACCCGCCGCCGAAGAAGTAAGCAACGAAGCAGAAACTGTTGAAGCCCCCGCGGCCGAAGAAACAGTGGTTGCCGAAGCCGAAATGCCTGCAGAAGAGCCTGCAGTGGTAGCAGAACCTGAACCGGCCGAAGAACCCGCAGTAGCGGCAGAGCCTGAACCGGCTGAAGAGCCCGTAGTGGTAGCAGAAGCAAAGCCGGAAGAAAAGCCGGTCGTTGCAGAAGCCGAAGCCACCGAAGAAGAAGAGGAGGAAGAAATCGAACTCCCCATTTTCGAAACCCCGGCCCCCGGCGGCGCACACGACGACTTCAACTGGAAGATGGACAAACGCGGCGCCATTGCCTACACGGACCTCGAGCGCTCCGAATTGCTCAAATCTTACGACAAAACCCTCAGCTCGGTGGTTGAAAACGAGGTGATCCGCGGCAAAGTCTCCGCTATCAGCGGCGGCGACGTGGTGCTCGACATCAACTACAAAAGCGACGGTTTGATTCCGCTCAACGAATTCCGCGATACGCCCGACCTCAAACAAGGCGACGAAGTGGAAGTGTACGTGGAAAGCCAGGAAGACAGCCAGGGCCAACTCGGCCTGTCGCGCAAAAAAGCCAAGATCCTGCGCGCCTGGGAAAGCATCGTGGATTCGTTCAAAAACGGCACGATCATCCGCGGTACTGTTATCAGCAAAACCAAAGGCGGCCTGATCGTCGACTGCGGTGGTCTGGAGACCTTCCTCCCGGGCTCGCAAATCGACATCAAACCCGTGATCGACTACGACCAGTATGTCGGCAAAGTCATGGAATTCAAGGTCGTTAAAGTCAACGAGCAAATCAAAAACGCCGTTGTCAGCCACAAAGCCCTCATCGAGAGCGATCTGGCCGAACAACGCGAGCAAATCCTCCAGAGCCTCGAAAAAGGCCAGGTACTCGAAGGTATCGTCAAGAACATCACCGATTTCGGTGCGTTCCTCGATCTCGGCGGCGTCGACGGTCTGCTCTACATCACCGACATCTCCTGGGGCCGCATCGGTCACCCGAGCGAAGTACTGCAACTCAACCAGCGCATCAACGTGGTGGTGCTCGATTTTGACGAGAACAAAAAACGTATCTCGCTCGGTCTCAAGCAGCTCACCCCGCACCCCTGGGAAGTACTCTCTGCCGATATCACCGAAGGCGCAACCGTTACCGGCAAAGTGGTCAACATTGAAGACTACGGCGCATTCGTGGAAATCCAGCCCGGCGTCGAAGGCCTCATCCACATCAGCGAAATTAGCTGGGGCAACCAGAGCATTCCGGCCAAGGAATTCTTCAAAATGGGCCAGGAAGTCGAAGCCCGCGTCGTTACGATCGACCGCATCGACCGCAAAATGTCGCTCTCGATCAAACAACTGGGCGCCGACCCCTGGAGCGAAATTGAAGAACGCTTCCCCGTGGGCAGCAAACACTCCGGCACGGTCAAAAACATCACCAACTACGGCATCTTCGTTGAACTTTCCGAAGGCGTCGGCGGCATGGTGCACATCAGCGACCTGAGCTGGACGAAGCGCTACGCTCACCCGAGCGAGTTCACCAAACCCGGTAGCCAGATTGACGTGATGGTGCTCGATATCGACAAGGAAAAACGCCAGATCAGCCTTGGCCACAAGCAAGTGCAGGAAAACCCCTGGGATACGTTCGAAAACCTCTTCCCGGTCAATTCCTACCACGAAGCTACCGTGCTCAAGCGCGACGACAAAGGCGCCACCTTCCAGATGCCGCACGGCCTCGAAGCTTTCGCTCCGGCCAAACACATCCGCAAGGAAGATGGCCAGCCGGTCAACGTAGGCGATACCGTCACGGTGAAAGTGATCGAATTCAACAAAGACGACCGCCGCATCCTCGTGTCGCACACCCGCTACCTCGAGGATCTGAAATCCAAGGCCGAAGCCGTTGTTAAAGCGGAACGCGTCAAGGAAGAAGGCGAATCTCAGGCTGCTATCCAGGACGTTCAGAAGAAAGTCGAGAAAGAAACCCTCGGCGATCTCGCTGCCCTGGCTCAGTTGAAAGAACAGCTGAAAGACGAGTGATCCGGTAAGGCCGACCCTTAAAGTCGGCAAGCCATCCGGTCAAAATACACGATCCCTCATTCCTTCCGGAATGGGGGATTTTTTGTGTAGCACCGCAGCACCGACCTGTAGCGCCGACCTCCAGGTCGGCGAACCTGAGCGCAGAAACAACCCGCGATTACCCTGAATGCGTGGAGCGATTCTGGTTGACTCTTGATACGAACTAGGGCGGGTAATCGCGGGTAACTACTGATTGTAACATCGCCGACCTGGAGGTCGGCGCTACAGAGGCGCTACAGCAGTTGCCCAAGCGCCCACACTTCCTCAAACGAATTATACAGCGGTACCGGCGCAAACCGAATCACATTCGGCTCCCGCCAGTCGGCCACCACGCCGTTTTCACTCAGATAGTCAAACAGCGCCCGGCCCCGCTCATCGGTCAGCGCCGAAATCTGACAACCGCGCTGCGCCGGGTCACGAGGCGTGATGATGCGGAAGCGGTTTTTGCCCCGGTTGGCTTCGTCGAGGATAAATTCAAGGTATGCCGTGAGCAAAAGACTTTTGGCGCGCAAGGCGTCCATACCCACGGCGTCAAAAATATCGAGACTGGCCTTGTGGGCTGCGAAAGACAATATTTGCGCATTGCTGAGTTGCCAGCCGGCCGCGCCGGGCATCGGTTTGAACCCCTTGCGCATCTGAAAACGCACCGACTCGTCGTGCCCCCACCAGCCGGCAAAACGCGGCAGCTCGGGACGGTTGGCGTGCCGCTCGTGTACAAAAGCGCCGGACGGGCCACCGGGACCGGAATTGAGGTATTTATAACTGCACCAAACGGCAAAATCGGGGCCCCAGTCGTGCAGCCGTAGCGGCAGATTGCCGGCGGTGTGTGCCAGGTCGAAACCGACAAAAGCGCCGGCGCGATGACCCGCGGCCGTGATTTGTTCCAGATCGTAAAACTGGCCCGTGTAGTAATTCACTCCGCCGAACATCACCAGGGCCGTCGACGGGCCTTCTTTTTCAATGATCGAGAGAATATCTTCCGTACGAAGGCAATCCTCCCCTTCTCGCGGCGCCACCTCCACGATAGCTTCTTCGGGCGAAAAGCCATGCCAGCGCACCTGACTCTCCACCGCATACTGATCGCTGGGAAAAGCGCCGGCTTCCATAATGATCTTAAACCGCTCGCGGGTCGGGCGATAAAACGAAACCATCATCAGGTGAAGATTAACCGTCAGGGTATTCATCACCACCACTTCCAGCGGCAAGGCGCCCACGAGCCGGGCCGATTGTTCGGCGACAAACTTGTGGTAGTGCATCCAGGGCAGGTCGCCGCGAAAATGACCTTCTACGCCGTGCGTTTCCCACTGGTCGAGTTCGGCCAACAGGGCGGGGCGCACGCTTTGGGGCTGCAAACCCAGTGAGTTACCACAAAAATAGCGGACAGGGCGCCCCTCATGTCGGGGAAAAAGAAACAGGTCGCGGTATTCGCGAAGCGGATCGGAGGCATCGAGCTGACGGGCAAAGGCGAGGGTATTTTCGAATTGCATGGGCAAGGCAAGTTGTTATTCCAGGCGCAAAGGTGGGCAGAGTACCGAACTTTTTCTGCTTCGATGTATTTTCACCGGATATGGATAATAAATACCCCTACATATTACTCGTCGCCGGTCTATTGGTTGTGATCAGTCTGCTGGCGACGCGATTTTTTCGCCGCTGGGGGGTACCCTCTTTGCTGGTTACGCTGGGAGTAGGTTTGCTGTTTGGCAACGGTGGGCGCTACGACTTCGATTACAATTATCCCGGCCTTACCCTGCACATCAGCGAAATCGCTCTTTGTATCATCATTTTCGCGGGCGGTCTCGAATCCAATCTGAAACGTTTTCAGCCCATATTGAAGCAAGGCATCGCATTGGCTACCCTCGGGGTGGTGCTTACCATGGTAGCATTGGGCGCATTTGCGCATTATGTACTGAGTTGGCCCTGGCTGCCGGCGCTGCTGCTTGGCGCCGCGGTATCGTCTACGGATGCTGCAGCGGTATTCTCTATTTTGGAAAACAGCCAGTTGAAACTGCGCAAAGGCGTAAGCGAAACACTCGAACTGGAATCGGGTACCAACGATCCCATGGCCTATTTTCTTACCCTGAGTTTGTCCGAACTGCTGCTTACCCCGGAGGGCGCCGACTCGTCGGGGTACCTTTGGCTGGCCGGAAAGTTTTTCTGGAGCATGCTCGTGGGTTGGGGTACGGGTTTGTTGGCGGGCAAAGGGTTGTTGTTGTTTATTAATAAACTCGAATTGAAACGAGGCCAATTCCCCGTGTTGCTATTGGCCGGCGTTATCATTGTATATGCCACAAACGTGATTACCGGCGGCAGTGCACTGTTGGCGCTGTATGTGATGGGCATCCTGTTGGGCAATGCGCCCTGGATACAACGCGATATCAACCTCAATTTCTTCGAAGGCATGTCGTGGCTGATGGAAACCGCTTTGTTTTTGCTGCTTGGCCTGCAGGTGTACCTGTTCGAACTCGACGAAGTTTTCTGGGAAGGGCTGATTCTGGCGCTGGCATTGATTTTAATTGCACGGCCGATAGGCACAATATTGTCTTTGTCGTTTTTTAAAAATTGCGGCCGGCGTGAAAAGGTATTTTTTTCCTGGGTAGGCTTGCGGGGCGCCACCCCGATCGTTTTTGCCCTTATTCCCTTGGTGCTCCACGTGCCTTTTTCTCACAAAATTTTCAACGTTTCCTTTATTATTGTCGTCGTTTCCATGCTCCTGCAAGGTACTACCGTGGGCCGCATGGCGCGATTCACCGAACTGGAAGATTCCTGAACGAATAAATCCAAAACCAGGCTATGACAGTAGAAAACATCCTCGAATCCCTGAAAGAAATGGGCAGCGAATCGGTCCGCCGCATTTTTCGCAACCATGGCGCCCCCGATTCTATGTTCGGCGTCAAAGTGGGCGACATGAAAAATATTATCAAAAAACTGCCCCGTAAAAAAGACCATGAACTCTCCCTGGCGCTCTACGACTCCG
This sequence comes from Saprospiraceae bacterium, assembly GCA_016787345.1. Lineage (GTDB taxonomy): Bacteria > Bacteroidota > Bacteroidia > Chitinophagales > Saprospiraceae > M3007. The sequence goes on from JAEUUU010000176.1 coordinate 41,384, forward strand.
GCAATTCCGACGCCATGTACTTCGCCGGACTGATCGCCGATGAAAAACAGATCAACGCCGACCAACTCCGCCACTGGGCGGAAAAAGCGCCCTGGTACATGATCAGCGAATTCACCGTTCCCTGGGTAGCCGCCGAAAGCCCGCACGGCTGGCCGTTGGCACTCGAATGGATCGAGAGCCCGAAAGAGCACGTTGCCGCGGCCGGCTGGAGTACCCTGGCCAACCTGTGTACCATCCGCCCCGATTCGGCACTCGACCTGCCCGCCCTCGAAGCACTGCTCGACCGCGTGGCCGCCACCCTGCAGCAGTCGCCCAACAGGGTGCGCTATGCCATGAATTCCTTCGTGATTGCAGCCGGTATCTGTGTACTGCCATTGACCGATAAAGCCCTGGCGACAGCCCGGCGGGCAGGACTGGTAAAGGTCGATCTGGGCAACACAGATTGCAAGGTACCCGCCGCCGAAGAATACATCGAAAACGCCCGTGCAAAAGGACGGCTGGGTACAAAAAAGAAGATGGCGCGCTGCTGATTCACCCGATGTTACAACCCGTGCATTAGCGCATATTGCATCACGTACGTAGCCGCGCCGGCCAGATAACCCACCACGGCCAAGAGGGTAATTTTTTTGAAATACCAGAAAAAATCGATCTTTTCCATACCCATCGCCGCCACGCCTGCCGCCGAACCGATAATCAGCGCGCTGCCCCCGGTGCCCGTGCAATAGGCCAGCAATTCCCAGAAAAAATGATCGGTCGGGTATTGACTTAAAGGATACATGCCCTGTGTGGCAGCCACCAACGGCACATTGTCCACAATGGCGGACAAAAACCCGATGATAATCCCGATCAGTGTGATGTTGCCCACGCTGTGGTCGAGCCAGTTGGCTACCTGTCCCAGAATACCCGCGCTTTGCAAAGCCGATACGGCGACCAGGATGCCCAGAAAAAACAAAATGCTCGGCGAGTCGATCCGCTGCAAAGCGCTGACGACCGAGTAGCGCCCTTTTATTTGATCGTCTTTGCGGGTATGAATCACTTCAGTGACCATCCACAACACCCCCAGGCCCAGCAACATCCCCATAAATGGGGGTAAATGCGTGACCGTTTTAAATACCGGCACGAAAAGCAAGGCGCCCAGTCCTGTTGCAAAAACCGTTCGGCGCTCAAACGGCGTACTGACCATTTTTTTCTCCGAAGCCTCCTTCGGCGCTTCCACGCGGCCTTTCACCCGGCGCGACAACATCAGCAAAGGAATGAGCAGGCACACCAGACTGGGCACAAACAAGGTGACAATGATGTTCAAGGCCGTGATTTGTCCGCCGATCCACAACATAGTGGTCGTAACGTCGCCCATGGGCGACCAGGCGCCGCCGGCATTGGCGGATATGACGATGAGGCCGGCAAACATCAGCCGGTCGTTTTGCGAGGCAACCAGTTTGCGCAACAGACTGATCATGACGATCGTGGTCGTCAGGTTGTCGAGCAAAGCCGACATAAAAAAAGTGATGAGGCCGATCAACCAGAGCAAGCGGCGTTTGTCGGTCACCCGGATGCGCTCCGTGACGAGTTCGAAGCCGTCGTGGGTGTCGATCAGCTCGACGATGACCATGGCGCCCAGCAAAAAGAACAGAATACCGCTGATCTCGCTGAAATGCTCCATCAGGGCATGATGGCTTTCCTCGGCAGCGCCGCCCAGCAGCACGTAAAACGTCCAGCACAATACCCCGGTGACCAGCGCAGAAGCGGCTTTGTTGATATTTATGTAGTGTTCGAAAGCGATCGCCAGGTAGCCCAGCACAAAAACAAGGATGATCAGAGTAAGCATAATCGTACAGGATCGGGACAGACTTGAAAAACGCAAATTAAACGCAACCCGGCGACTTCGACCGGCTCCGGGCGCAAAAAGCCGAAAACATTTTGCGCTTTGGCTTGTTGCCAATTGGTCATCCCCCCGGGGTATTTTCATTAAAAAAGTGTGTAAATCATGCGTATCGACCTCCCTGTACTAACCGAACGCTTTGGCGCCAACCGCTTTTATCAGGTTCAGAAAATTTACGAACTGGACGGCGGTATCGAGCAGGACGATGAATTTTCAAACCCTTTTCACGTCATTCGCCAGATTCCCTACGAAAGGCTGTACGAGATAGAAAAAAACATGGCCGTCATCATTCCGGTCAAAAACGAGCGCCTGCGCCTGCTCGAGGGCGTTCTGTCGGGTATACCGCACGCCTGCCTGCCCATTATTATCTCCAACAGCCAGCAGACCCCCATCGATCGATACCGGATGGAACGGGAAATGGTCGACAGTTTTTGCCGTTATGCGAAGAAAAAGTACGTCATCGCGCACCAGCGTTCGCCCCGAACGGCAGCGCTTTTCAAGGCAGGCGGCTATACCGCGCTGCTCGACGAAGAAGGCTTTTTGCGCAACGGCAAGGCCGAGGGTATGTTGGCTGGCATGGCTTTGGCCCGAATTCTGGGCAAACGTTATGTCGGTTTTATCGACGCCGACAACTACTTCCCGGGATCGGTTCTGGAATACGTGCGCATTTTTTCCGCCGGGCTTTCACAAAGCAACTCTCCTTTCAGTATGGCGCGCGTTCAATGGCACAGCAAACCCAAAATCGTGGAGGAGGGCCTTTATTTCGCCAAATGGGGGCGCGTGTCGCGCATTACCAACGAATACCTCAACCGGTTGTTGGGATACTACACCGGATTTGAAACGGAGGCGCTCCGCACAGGCAACGCCGGCGAACACGCCCTGACGATGGAGCTGGCGCTGATGCTCGACTATTCCGCCGGCTTTTCCATCGAAACCCACCATTTTGTCAGTTTGCTCGAAAAATTCGGCGGCATCCTGCCCAATCCGGATACGGAAAGTATGAAAGCCGGTGTCGATATTTTTCAAATACAGTCGCGCAACCCGCATTTTCACGCCGCCGACAAAGGCGACGAACACCTGGGCGATATGATCGGAGGCTCCCTTTCAGTGCTCTTCCATTCACCGGTATGCCCCGATGCCTTGAAAAAAGAGATCCTCGGCGAACTCAGAAAACGGCATATCGTGGGCAAAAACGAACTCCCCTCACAACCGCATCGGTATCCGCCACTGGCCGGCATGGATTTCGAGGCTGCCGCCAAAGTATACGACTGGACACGCCAAAGCAATTTTATCCACACATGACCCGGATTATCCTGTTCAGCGACCTTGACGGCACTTTTCTCGACCATCATCACTACATGCCGGGACCGGCCCTCGACGCCTGGAAAATGCTGGAAGCAAGGGGCATACCGCTGGTTTTTTGTTCGTCCAAAACATTCGCCGAACAAACCGCGCTGCAAAACGAATTGGGAATGCGGCAACCTTTTATTCTGGAAAACGGCAGCGCCATTGCGCTGCCGAGAGGCTATTTCCCGCCGGCATCCTATTCCGCCGACCAAGTATCGGGCTCCTGGGACCTTGTAGTGCTGAGCCATGCCGACCGGAGCGGTCTGCTGGCGCTTATAGCGCAATACCCTGGCCTGCGCGGCTTTTCACAGGTCGGCAAGGATGCTTTGGCTGCCGCGACGGGCCTGACAGGAGCAGCGCTGGACCGCGCCCGCGAGCGCTGGTTTACCGAAACCTTGCTTTACCCCGATGAAGAAGCGGGCGTGGCGCCCCTGCGCGAACCATTCTTGCGGGCAGGCTGGAGATTCAGCCGGGGTGGGCGTTTTTTTACCCTGCAGTCTGCCGCGGCCGATAAAGGCAAAGCCCTGACACGGCTTCGCGATATGTTTCAACAAAAATACCCGGACGCCCGCCTGCATACGGTGGCGGTGGGCGACAGCCCCAACGACGCCCCCATGCTCGCGGCTGCCGATACCGCCTGCCAGGTGCAGTCGTACGACGGGCGCTGGGCCGACCTGGGCGTTGCGGACCCGATTCGGATTGAGGCCCCGGGACCGGCAGGGTTCAGCGAACTTGTCCGGCGCATGCTGTCGCCGCTTTGAGGCAGGCAGGTTTCCTACTCATTGGACAAAGGCGCGCCCTCTTCCCGTATCTCCACCGGCTGGTCGCGATACAACAGCGAACCGATCATCATAATCAGGGTGGTAGCAAGGATGACAAAAAACAGCACCCGTTCGTCGAACGCTTCCGTGCGCTGCCAGTCGGGTATTTTATAAAAAAGCAACACTGTAATCAGCCCCCTCGGAATATAAAGCAACTCCGGGAATAGGTCGTAGCGGTGTACGATTCGCAGATAAACAAAGCGCAGCACCAGCAAGGTGGCGGTAATACCGCCTCCGAGGAGCCATACTTCCCGCTCGTGAATAAAATCGAGTTCGATGCCATAGCCGAAAATGACAAAGAAAAAAGTGCGGATGAGGAAGGCCGATTCGGCGGTGATAGATTTCAAAAACGCTGCTGCCTCGTCGACGCTTTCGTCGGAAAAGTAGTTTTTGAGCGGTTTCCAACGAATCAACTCCCAGTTGTTGACCACCAGGCCAAAAACCAGAATGGTGATCAGCGACGGCAAATGCATCATTTTCCCACCTACATAAATGACGATCAGCACCGCGAAGGCCAGGAAAAACTTGATGTTGATCCGGTTGCGCACCAACAACAGCATCAGACCGAAACACACGCCGACCGACAGCACCAGCGATACCGGAATACTTCCGAAAAACCAGCTCACTTCCCGAAAGCCGATTTCCTTTCCGGCCGTAAAAAAATTAAAAGCCATAATGCCCAATACATCGGAAAACGAAGCCTCGTAGATCAAAAACTCCTTCTTTTCGTGCCCCAAATGATGCACGCTGGGCAATACGATCGCGCTGCTGACTATACTCAGGGGGATGGCATACACCACGCATTGAATGATGGTCGCATCAGGCATCCACCAGTGTAAAATACCCGCGACACCCAAAATGGACAACACCAGCACTACCAGCGCCGACCAGAATGAACTGCGAATCATGGGCAATTTCTCCCGCGTGATTTCCAGATCCAGACCCGCCTCCAGTACGATCATGATCAAACCCAGGGTGCCCAAAAACTCGATCAGCGCCGGCGGTATCTGAAACGACCAACCCGCCGAATCGGAGAGCGCCCGCAGCGCAATACCCGTACCCAGAAGCATGAGCACAGAGGGTATGCGGGTCAGTCGGTTGAGCACAGAAAAAAGATAAGACAGGATAACCAATCCGCAAAAAGCGAAAAGGACATGATAGGCCGTAATATTTTCCATATTGGGCAAAGATTGAAAAACTGCCCCACACTTCCTTTTTAAGTTTCCCTATTTTGCCTGCCAAAATCACCGCTTGCATATGACAACTATCCAGGGCCCCGCTATTTTTCTTGCCCAGTTTATGGGCGATTCTGCCCCCTTCAACTCCCTCGAAAGCATCTGTCGCTGGGCCGCCTCGCTCGGCTATGTCGGCGTGCAAATACCCACCTGGGACAGCCGCCTGATCGACCTCGAAAAAGCCGCCGAATCCAGGGCCTATTGCGACGACCTGCGCGGCCGCGTGGAAGCCTGCGGCGTCAAAATCACCGAATTGTCGACCCACCTGCAGGGCCAACTCGTGGCCGTACACCCGGCCTACGACCTGATGTTCGACGCCTTCGCCCCCGAACACCTGCGCAACAACCCCAAAGCCCGCACCGAATGGGCCGTGCAAACCCTCAAAAACGCCGCCCGCGCCAGTCGCAACCTCGGTCTCGACGCCCACGTGACCTTCTCCGGCGCCCTGATCTGGCACACCGTATACCCCTGGCCGCAACGCCCCAAGGGCCTGGTAGAAGCCGGCTTCGCCGAACTCGCCCGGCGCTGGCGCCCGATTCTCGACGAATTCGAGGAAAACGGCGTCGACCTCTGTTATGAGGTCCACCCTGGCGAAGACCTGCACGACGGCGTCACTTTCGAGCGCTTCCTGGCCGCCGTGGACAATCATCCGCGCTGCAATCTCCTGTACGATCCTTCCCACTTCGTTTTGCAACAACTCGACTACCTCCAGTACATCGACTTCTACCACGAACGCATCAAGATGTTCCACGTCAAAGACGCGGAATTCAACCCCACGGGTAAAAGCGGCGTGTATGGCGGCTATCAGGACTGGATCGACCGTCCCGGCCGTTTCCGTTCGCTGGGCGACGGACAGGTCGATTTCGCCGGCATTTTTTCCAAACTGGCCCAATACAACTACAAAGGCTGGGCCGTGCTCGAATGGGAATGCTGCATCAAAGACGCCGAACAGGGCGCCCGCGAAGGCGCGCCTTTTATCGCCGACCACATCATCAAAGTGACCGAAAAAGCATTCGACGACTTCGCCGGCGGCGCTGCCGACGAGGCGCTTTTGCGGAAAATCATCGGGCTGGATTGAAGGGGACGGCTATGAAACACTTGCGCTGGCTTTTCGCCCTGGTTCCGCTGGCCGGCTGCTCCCGCGCCGAAGGCAAGTCGCTGGCCGACTTTTTGCAACTGCTCCTGCAACAGGAAAGCGCCCTGCGCTGGTTGTTCTGCCTGATCCTGGTGTTTCTGGCCCTGCAAATCTGGCGCATTGCCCGGCTGGTGACCGTGCAAAGTTTCCGTCTGTTGAAAGGCAGCTGGCGTTTCGTATTCGGCTGGGGCAAACGCCACCTCATCGCTATCGGCATACTGGGCACCCTGCTGTGGCTGTTCAGCACCCCGCTGGTCGATTTGATCCAGGACGTGGAACAGCGCTACCTGCGCCCGGTGTGGCTGCAGCAATACGACCACCTCGCCGAGGCGCACCAGATCGCCATTTACGAAGAGGAACTTGGCAAACGAATCGACCCGTATCAGAAACAGGTCGTCATGCAACGCACCCGGGAAATCGCCGCCAAAATACAATCGACCCCGCTGGCCATTTACGAATGCGCCTACCTCGAATGCGGGCTGTACCCATTCACCGTGCGGCGCGACCGCGTGGCAGCCGGCTGGATACAGTTTACCCGCGTCGGACTGGGCGGCTTGCGGTATCAGGGCCGGCCCGTCGCATATGAAGAGGTATTGCAGGCCTGCGCCGACAAAAATATCGAGTTTATGATGGACCTGACCGAGCTCTACCTGGTGGACAAATACCAGCGCGCCGGACGGCGACCGTTGATCAATACCATCGACTTGTACCTCGCCCTGTTTGCGCCCGCACTGATCGGGGCGGAATCGGAGCGCATCGTGTATCAGGGATACAACAACCCCAGCTATTACCTCAACGACGGCCTCGACGGCTGGTATGTCGCCAATGAAGGCCCCGGTGGCCGCCGACAGATATTCCGTAAAAACAGCATGAAAGACGGCAAGATCACCATTTGGGAAATGTACCTCGCTTTGGAAGCCAAAAAAGGGCGTTTGATCGGCTCTTATTTGAAAAAAGGGGGATTTTAGCGCATACAAAGCCGACGTTTTAACTAAAAATAGAAAAATTCGGCTATACTTTTGCCCGATGAAATGGTTTCCTCCGCTATTGTGCGCAGTGCTGTTGTGCTGCGCCTTTACTCCCGTCTTCAGCGCGACCAAAACGGAACAGGTCGAGCGTTATCTCGGTAAATACCGCTTCGAGCACGACCGCCCGGTCGGTACGGTCAAATTTATTTTTCAAAAAGCCGTGCTCAAGCGACAGGGCAACGGCAAATTGACCTACAAACAATTGCTCCTGGGCGAACCTTATTTTTCCAACGAAGACAATGCCGGCAAACTCATCGGTATCCAGGTGGTCAATCAGGGTAAAACCATGACCATCCTGCCCGAGCCGCCCGATAAACCGGCTTCTGCCCCGGCGCCGGCAAAAAAAGCGGAACCCGCGCCCAAACCCAAAGCGCAACCCAAACCCCGACAGCAACCTGCCCCTGCGGAACCGGAGACAGCCAACGGCGAGGAGGACGCCGCGGCCGCTCCCACCGCTCCCGCAACCCCGACCAACGATCCTGTTCGGCCGCGCACCGTCACCGGTGTAAAAACCGTGGGTGGCATCATGCCCGATTCCGTCGCACTGGCCGAAGGCCTGAGCAATGCCCGCCACAACGTGGAAGCCTGGAAGGGCCAGTTTTGGCAAACCATGCGGCCAATCTGGTCGTTTGTGATGTGGATTTTCAACTCTATCCTGGTGCTGCTCGTCTGTTTTGGCGGCTTGTGCCGATACGTCGCCAAAACCGCCGCTTCGGAAAGCCTGATCAACAGCTACGGTCGCATCATCGTCGGTCGCTGGATCGTGGCCGCACACCAGAACGCCGCCGCCCTCTTGCTGGTCATTACCTGGATCATCGCCATTGTGCTGCTCATCGATGTGTTCATGTGGCTGGTTTTCCTTGATTTTCCGGTCTGGATGCTCGTTGTGATCTGGTTCCCGATACTTTGGGTCGCCGAAAAACTCACCAACTTTATCGTGCCGAACATTCCTATTTTGGGTCCGGGGCCGGATCAACATTGATGAAGGGTTGATGAGGTTGATAAGGGTTTACAGGGTTGATGGGGAGGGTGGTTGAACCCCCTTTTTTTGCCATTCACCGCTTTGCTCTGCCGGTTGGCGGCAAATAGCTTTCATGCCAGCGGCAAAGCATTCAGGTTTGCATCGTCAAATTGTTCAACAACTACATTTCAGGCGATGAAAACTACACTCCGTTTCCTTTTTCTTTTTTTCCCGCTTTTCCTGCCCATCTGGGTGCTGGCGCAGCAGTCGGTCATCCGGGGCGCCGTACTTGATCAGCAATCGGAAATGCCCCTGGTGGGTGCAACCGTCCAACTGGTACAGCCCGAAGGCCAGACGCCCATCGGCGCCATGACCGATGCCAACGGCGTATTTGTATTGAAAAACGTGCCGGTGGGCCGGCAAGCCATTCGCGTCAGCTATTTGGGTTATGAGCCGCTGACGGTGCCCAACATCCTTCTGACGGTCGGCAAGGAAGCCCAGCTCGACCTGCGCATGCAGGAATCGCTGTCGACACTCGGCGAAGTGGTGGTGACCGCCGCCGTCGACAAAGACCGGCCGGTCAACGAACTGGCCACCATCAGCGCCCGGCAATTCAATACCGAAGAAGTGCAGCGTTTTTCAGGCGGCAGCAACGACGTATCGCGCCTGGTGACCAACTTCGCTGGTGTAGCAGCTGCCAACGACTCCCGCAACGACATCGTGATCCGCGGCAATTCTCCGGTAGGCGTGCTCTGGCGCATCGAAGGGGTGCCCGTACCCAGCCCCAATCACTTCGCCACCCTCGGCACCACGGGAGGGCCGGTCAGTGCCCTCAACCCCAACATGATCCGCAACTCCGATTTTCTCACCTCGGCCTTCCCGGCCGAATACGGCAACGCCACGGCCGGTGTGTTCGACATAGGTTTTCGCCAGGGCAATCAGGAACGATTTGAATTCACGGCACAGCTGGCCGCCTTTTCAGGCCTCGAAGCCATGGCCGAAGGCCCCATCAACAATCGACAGGGCACCTTCGTAGTGTCGTACCGGCATTCGTTTGTAGAAGTAGCCGACGCGGCTGGCATCAATGTGGGCACAACCGCAACGCCGCGCTACAAAGACCTGACCTTCAACATCGATTTCGGTCAATCCAAATTCGGCCGCTTCTCGCTCTTCGGTCTGGGCGGCACAAGCGACATCGACTTTCTGGGCGACGACATCACCGAAGACGACCTCTGGGCCGAACCTAATGAAGACGCCTATTCGACCTCGAAACTGGGCATCTTCGGGCTCAAACACAACCTGCTGATCGGCGACAATACCTACCTGCGCACCATCGTATCCGGCTCTCATGCCGCCACCACTTATGATGTGGATCGCGACAAGGACGGCGAATCCCGCAAACACGTATTGAGTTTCGACGACGCTACGACCGATTTTCGGGTATCGAGCTTTGTCAACCACAAATTTGACGCCCGCAGCACCCTGCGCGCCGGCGTGCTTTACCAACAATTTAACCTCGACGTATTCGACCGCTCCCGCGAACGCACGTCCGACTGGGTGCCTTTTCGCGCTTTCGACGGCCAGATGCACCTGCTGTCGGGCTTCGCCCAGAGCCAGTGGCGCGTCACCCCGCGCCTTACGCTCAACGCCGGCATGCATGCCCAGCACCTGACGTTCAACTCGACCAGTTCCATTGAACCGCGCACCGCAGTCAATTATCAACTTTCTTCCAAACAGACCCTCAGTGCAGGCTATGGCTTGCACGGGCAAATGCAGCCGCTGCCTATTTTGTTGTATGAAGAACAACTGCCCGACGGCAGCCTGACGCGCAGCAACAAAGACCTTGATTTTACCCGAAGCCACCACTTCGTACTCGGCTACGACCTCAAACCCGACGCCAACTGGCACGCCAAACTGGAGGTGTATTACCAACGCCTCACCGACGTGCCGGTGGAGCGCACCCCCAGCGAATTCTCCTTGCTGAATACCGGCGCCGATTTCGGTTTCCCGGAAAAAGGCTCCCTCGTCAACGAAGGCAGCGGCGAAAACCTGGGGCTGGAACTCACCGTGGAGAAATTTTTCTCCAATGGCTGGTACGGCTTGCTCACCGGCTCCCTCTTCGACTCCAAATACACGGGCAGCGACGGCGTGGAGCGCAACACCGCCTTCAACGGCAATTACGTGCTGAACGTGCTGGCGGGCAAGGAATTCAAATTCGGTCGCAACCGCCAGAACGCCTTCACCCTCGACACACGCCTGAGCACCGCCGGCGGCCGGCCCTACACGCCCGTCGACCTCGACGCCTCGGTCGCCGCGCAACAGGAAGTGCTGACCGACAATTACTTCGGAGAACGGCATTCGGATTATTTCCGTTGGGATATCAAAGTGGGCTACCGCCTCAATTCGACCAAAAGACGCATGACCCAACACTTTTTCCTCGACTTCCAGAATGTCACCAACCACCAGAACGTGTTCCAGCAGCGTTTTTCGCCGGCACGGGGAACGATCAATACCGTATACCAGCGGGGCTTTTTCCCCGACGTGTTGTGGCGCGTACAATTTTAATGTGATGCGTTTTTTTGCTAAAGATGAAACATTTGCGCTTTCTTTCATCTAAAACCGATCTTTACCCAAATTCATATAAACCCTCGTAAACCTTATCAAGCTCATCAACAATGGGAAAAAAATGTTTCAGGGAAATTGCCGGCTTCGACGACCGCTGGATGCTGATTATCGGCATTCCAGCGGCCGGCATCCTGGTCTCGTTGTTGTTGTTCAACGACTATTACGAGCAGGGGCGCTGGGCATTTCTGAGCGTGTGCATCCCCATGTCGATGGCTTACACCGCGGCATTCTGGTTTTCGCTTCGCTGGATGTATACCCGCATCAAACTACGCTATCCGCGCTTCGAAGACATCGGCAAACGCATCATGTGGCTGCTGCCCTTGTTTCTGCTGATCTTTTTCAGCGTCAATTACGTGCTGGATCAGCTTTTCACCCTTCTTTTTCCGGAGCACCATACCACCCCCAGTTTGCTGGTCGAGTTTATCGCCAGTTTGATTCTTTCGGCCCTGGTGTTGGCCGTATATGAAGCCTTTGGTTTTTACCTTCAACTGGAGCGCGCCCTGGCAGAAAAGGCCAACCTGCAACGCCAAAACCTCGAATCACAACTCGAAGGCTTGCGCAATCAGGTCAATCCGCACTTTTTATTCAACAGCCTGAATACGCTCATTTACCTCATTCCCGAAGAGCCCGACCGCGCCGTTCGTTTTGTACAGCAACTGAGCAAGGTGTACCGCTACGTGCTCGAAAGCCGCGAAGCCAAAGTCATTCCGCTGGGTGAAGAACTGGACTACCTGCAGTCGTATATTTTTCTGCTGAAAGAACGCTTCGGCGACAACCTGCGCACCGACTTGCACGGACTGAACGGCCGAAGCAACGCCGGCGTTGTACCCCTGTCGCTGCAAATGCTGTTTGAAAACGCCATCAAACACAACGTGATTTCCACGGAAAAACCGCTCACCATCGAGGTGTTTACCGAAAACGGCCGCCTCGTGGTGCGCAACAACCTGCAGCGCAAAAACCAGGTCATGGACTCCACCGGCGTCGGGCTCGACAATATCCGCTCGCGTTATCGAATCCTCACCGACCAATCGGTCGATGTGATCGTTTCGCGGGAGTATTTTACGGTGCTGCTGCCGTTGATTGATTTGGAAAAATAAACAGTGGCCATGCGCATTCTCCTCATCGAAGACGAACTCCCCGCCGCCCGCCAGCTCGGCAAACTGCTCCAGTTGGCCCGCCCCGGCTGTCAATTGCTCGACACCCTCGATTCTGTCGAAAGCGCCGTGCGCTGGCTGCGCGCATTCCCGGCGCCCGATCTGGTGTTTATGGATATTCAGATCGCCGACGGACTGAGTTTCGACATTTTCCGGCAGGTAGAAGTGCCGGCGCCCGTGATTTTTACCACCGCCTTCGACCAGTATGCCGTTCAGGCCTTCAAGGTCAATGCCGTGGACTATCTGCTCAAACCCGTCGATCCGGAAGAGCTCGGCAAGGCGCTCGAAAAGGTCGAAAACCGGCGCGTCAGCCCGGGCATCGACATGGGCCTGATCGAGCGTTTATTTAAAAAAGACGCCTACAAAGACCGGTTTTTGGTCAAAACCGGCCAGCAAATGAGCTTCCTGCTCAGCACCGACATTGCTTTTTTCCGCTCTGCCGACGGCCTTACCCAGGCTTTTACTTTTTCCGGAAAAAAATACTTCGTCGAACACACCCTCGAAGAACTGGAACGCCTGCTTGACCCGCGCGACTATTTCCGCATCAGCAGGGGCATGTGCATCCGGCTCAATGCCATCGGCAAAATCGCGCCGCACCTCAACGGTCGCCTCAAACTGGAAACCAACCCGCCAGCGCCCGAAGAAGTGTTTGTGAGCCGGGAAAGAGCGGGGGATTTTAAGAGCTGGTTGGGGGGCTGACCCAAGACAGACGCATGAACGCTGAATGGTCTCAATCTAAAATTCAAATTATTGATCATCAGTTGGATTACATGATTGCAGATTACATGATTTTAGATTGTTGATTTAAGAAGTATCCTTAGCGTATAGCGCGACACTTAGTCAAGTGAAAAGCGGCCAATGCTAACACCTTCAACAATTTTAAATCATGTAATCTTAAATCATGTAATCTGCAATCATGTAATCTGCAATCATGTAATCTGCAATCATGTAATCTGCAATCATGTAATTTGACTTTGCAGGTGTTTATGCCTCAATTTATTGACCCATTTACCGAACCACCAGCCGCTCGGCCGACCATTGCCGCCCGTTGTGTACCCGCACCATGTACAAGCCCGGCGGCAGTCCGCCCAGTTCGACCCACTCGGAAGCCGTGCCCTCCGGCAGGGTCTTGCTTTGCAACAACCGCCCCTCCGAGCCGTACAATTGCAGGCTGCTGCCGGCCGAAGCGGGCGTCGACAAATCAACGCGTACGCGGTCGTTTGCCGGGTTGGGCAACAGGCGGAATCCCGCCGCTGTCGCCGAAGGCTGATGGGTCGCCACTGATTCGAGCAGGCCGCTGCGCGGGCCTGTGAGCACGTTGCGCATGAGCTCGACCTGGCCTTTGGTAAACATATTCATGCAGTCTTCGCTGGCATAGTCCATGTAATTTTCGATCAGGTCGGGCATGTCGGTTCCGTAAAACAGCTCCACCTGCGGACAGGTATTTTTGCTGACGTCGCAGTCGAAGTTCGACTGGGCATTGGCATAGGGCGTATCGTCGACGCCGTCGCTTTGGTCGCAGTCGTTGGGCCCCAGCACGCCGCCGTCGCCCCAGATGTGGCGCAGCCCGAGGTAGTGGCCCACCTCGTGCGTGGGCGTGCGGCCTTTGACGCTGAGCGTGCCCACACCCGGAAATTCGAGCGGATTGGGGTTGTTGCTGCCGAAAGCGCGGAAATCGATCACCACGCCGTCTTCATCGAGGTTGGGCGCGCCCGAATCGGCAGGCCAGTGGGGCAGGTTGTTGGGGGGAAATGCGAAGCCGAGCACCTGGCCGATCACGATCGGGCCGAAGGCCAGCGGCTGGATTTTGCAGACCCAGATATTGAGGTAGTGGTCGGTATCCCAGGCATCGCTGCCGCCCTCGTCGGAATGTTTGAGGTTGCCGAGCAGGTCGGTACCCAACACATCGATCTCGAAGAGCGCATTGGTTTGAACGCGCTCGATAGCGACGAGATTGAAATGAATATCGGCGGCGCCGGCGGCCGGCTGAAACTGCGGGCGCAGGTTGCCGGTATCGGCGTTGAGGCGGTTGTAATCGGCGTTGAGCACGGCGATCTGGTCGTAAATGACGTCGTCGGAGAGGTTTTCGGCGGGATCTTTCCACACGACGTGCACCACGACGTTGATCGTGAGCGGTCCGCGCGGATGGGCGCCGGGCTGGCGGGCTTCGTCGAAAGCTGCGTCGAAGCCGGCGGCCAGTTCGGGGTGGTGGGTGCGGACGATCTGGTTAAAAATATCGTTGCCGCAAAGGATGGAGGGGGTTTGGGCATTTGCCGTGAGGCAGGACAACAACAGGAGAAAAAGGCTGGTAAGTGGTTTCATGAATGCGGTGAGGGTAGGTAAACGAATATTCAAAGGTAGGTTTGGCGCGGCGGGGGCAAGTGAAATTTCGGGGAAAAAGTCTCCAAACGACTTTTAATAATAAAACCGGCCGCCTGAAGGCAGCCGGTTCGGTTTAAAATCTGAACGTAGAGAGAAAATAGTCGCCGTCGCGGTAACCATTAAAGGCTCGCATGTTTCAGCGAACGGCTACCCAATGCCTGTACCGGGCGGGCGTTGTCGTGCTCCACGTCGTGGAAAGCTTCGATTTGTTCGTGCGAAGCCTCGACGGGATGCTCCATCACCAGCCAGGTCACGATTTCCGAGCAGGGCGGCGTGGTAAGCGAACCGCCATAGGTGTAGTAGCTGCGATTGGAGGGCAGGCAATCCGATACGTTGAACGTCAGGTTGGCATCGTCGAAAGTGGCGTCTTTGGTGGCCGGCAAGTGCTCAATGAAGGGCTTGAGAAAGTTGTTTTCGGCGCCTTCCTTGAAAAACACGCCAATCACGGCAAGTTTTCCGGTGCTTTCGTTTTTGTGTACGAAGTGCACTTCCATCGGGTACGAAACACCGCCTACGGTGTGCTCGCTATGGGTGTGGAAGTGGTACTGGAGGAGTTTGTACGTTTGGCCGCCCAGCGTGATTTCGCTGCCGGCGTCGCAGTTGAACTGAACGGTATGGCCGTTATTGACGGCATGCGTCGCGGAAGCAACGAAATGTTCGCCGATGGCGGCCAGGGAGTTGTCGTCCATGGCGCCGGCAATGTCGATGGGCGACTGGGCAGCGCCGCCGCATTCCGTGTAGTCGATGCAGAGGTCTTTCCAGTGCTCGGGGCCG
This sequence comes from Saprospiraceae bacterium, assembly GCA_016787345.1. Taxonomy (GTDB): domain Bacteria; phylum Bacteroidota; class Bacteroidia; order Chitinophagales; family Saprospiraceae; genus M3007. The sequence goes on from JAEUUU010000176.1 coordinate 56,725, forward strand.
TCTTCGCCGGAATACTCCCAATGCACGCCATCACAGGAAGGCAGCGTGGTTTGTTTGTCGTCTTTGCAGGAAGTAAGGGTCAGGAAAGCGCCGCCTAGCAGCAGAAAACTGAGTTGAAATACATTTTTCATGTTAGATAGAGCAGATAAATGAAGGATGAAGGATAGTTCTTTAAACAAAAGCCGTCGGTAGCGACACCTCCGTGCATTTGCTTATGGGGAGATATGAGCACAGGGGACAAAACGTGACAGCCTGAGGAAAAAAAATTTCTACCCCTTACCCGGTTTTGGTTTTTTTTGCGCTCCGATTATTTTTTTTAAAAAAAATGGTCACGTTTTGTCTACCCCTTTCATGTCATGAATGAAGGCATTCAGAGTGCGTCGCAAACCAGTGATTTTTCTTTACTCATCGCCCGGCTGAGGCGGCGGGATGAAAAAGCCTGGACGGAATTGGTCGGCTCGCTGCGGCAAGTCACTTTGCCGTGGCTGCGAAAGCGAATAGGCCGGCTACCGGCCTATGCCGTCACGACGGAGCAAGAGTTTGCTATGGAAATTTTCTCGGAAAGCCTGTCGAGATTTTACACCCTGTTTGAAAAAGGCCGGTTTGAACAAGCCCGGGAATTGCAATCCCTCATGTTCAAAATAGCCGAGCTGACCCTGAAGGAAGGCTTCGCACGTTTGAAAAAAGAAGCGCTTATCTACCGACCCGACGACCCGGCCGGTTTTCAAACGGTACAACAGGAACTGAGCGACTGGACGAACGACGACGAACTTGCCCGCCAACGCGCCCGCGACATCAGGCAAAAACTCCTCGAATTGAATGAAAACGACCGCGACCTGCTATGCCGCTTTTACGCCGGGGAGAAACTTGCCGACCTGGCCCGCGAAATGGAAGTCTCGGAAGAAAACATACGAAAACGCAAGCAACGCGCCTTCGATCGATTGAAACAACTGATCGGCATGGCGCAACTATTTCTGATTGGTAACCTATGGACCGCCCAACTATCGACCGTGACAATATAATCGAACGTTTCGTTTTAGGTCAACTGACCGACGCGGAACTCGATGCTTTCCTGACGTATCAGCTCTTTCACCCGGAAATCAAAACCGAGGTGGAAGCCCTGCGCGCAGTAGCAAAAACGACCCGCGGGCTGGCACCCTCCCGGCAAGTGAAATGGTGGCAAAAAAGGGGTATTCAAATCGGTTTGCTGCTCCTTACCGTCGTGCTGGGCGTGGCACTCTGGCAGTTGGCCGGCCGCGGGCGCCAGCACGATACTTCCCCTGCCGCCCCCCAACAACAAAACACAGAACCTCCCACCCTCATCACCCCCGGCGATACAACCGAAACGCACCCGCCCCCCCCATCATCCCGTCAGATTGCGGCCGACTTCCGGCCCAATCCGCACCTGGAAGCGCTTCTGGGTCCGGGCAGGTTTCGCGGCAATGCCGACGAGCAGCCGGCCTGGGTAAAAACGCCCCCGGCCGAACAACAATGCGAGAGCGCCGCGACAATGTGCCGGATCAACCTCAGAGGCCAGTTGCGCGGCGATATCGAGGCAATCAAACAGTTCCGCTGGCTGCTTTTCTCCAACAAACCCGCCGATTTTACTGCCCTGCGCCCGCTTCAAAGCGGTTCTTTTTCCACAAAAAACAACCCGGACCAGACCATTGGCATCGACGCCGGTATCAGCCTGCGCCTTGCACCCGGCTTGTATTATTACCTGATTGAAGACGCCGAAAGCGGGGCAACCTACTTCACCGGCAAACTGACCGTTCGCTGAACCCGGCCAGGCGCATGTGCTAACGGATCAATACGAATGCTGCCCAGAGCGCCGGCTGGTTGGGCGCTTCGCGGCGCATGTGGTTCTGGGCATACTGATAGGCGTCTGGAATGGTCGCGCCGCCAGCTTGCCATTTCCGGTAAAATTCGCGCATGAACAATTGGGTAAAATGATCGTCGACGCTCCATAGCGTCATCAGCACGTAATGCGCGCCGGCTATGCGGAAGGCTCTTTGAAGGCCATACACGCCTTCGTCCGACGACAATTCGCCCAGCCCTGTGCCGCAGGCCGAGAGCACCACCAACTCGGTATGGCTCAAATCCATCCGTGCAATCTCGTCGGCAGTCAGGATGCCGTCTTCCTGGTCGGGTAGTATTTCCTTCCCGCTCCACACCCGGTTGGCGCCCGCGAGCACCATACCGGATCGAATAAGCGGGTTCCGGGCATCGACAAATCCCATACTCGCGTTGTCGTGCGGCTCGGGGTAAAAAAAGCCGTGGGTTGCCAGATGAATGACGTAGGGTGAGGGACCCTGTTTGAAGGACTCTTCTGTCGCCGCAGAATCGCTCAATCGAACGACCTCGAATTGCCGGCTTTCTAAATAATATGCAACCTCGTTGGCCTCGTCCAGCGTGGCCGGCAGGTAAACCCAGGTCTGGCCGGCAGTACCGTTTCTGAACCCGTTAGCGGATACGCCGTTCAGCCTCGACTGAAAAGCGGACGCCTCCGGCCGCGTTGTGTTCGGGGCGATGGCTGCCGTACCGGCGCGGTCGTAATCGATTCCGCCCAAAACCCGGGCGGTCTTTGGGCCGGGCGCCGGCTCAAGCAATCTGCCCGAAACGAGATCGCGGGTGGAGCCCACCCGCACAATTTGCAAGCGATCAGAAAAAACCTCGTCGGGGCCCACAGGTACTGCGCTCATATTGATCAGGTTGAATTGGCCGTAGGGCGACAGGTACAAGCGCGAAATATTGGGCAAAAGGGGCAGAAGCGGCTGTCCAACAAGCCATTGCAGGTTGTCGGTTTTTTGAGCCGAATAGCCGTATGCCTTTCGCAAGGCCGTGGATTTGGGGAACGAGGCCGCCGGACCGAAATCGATAACTTTCGGGAGCGTTGAATTTTTATGGATAAAAAAGCCGACCAGATGAAGGCTGTCGTGCCAGGTAAAACCGCTGATTTCAAGCGCGGCTTCGCCGGGTTTCAGGGCGTTTTGTACGTCTTGCCAGTGAACGATCCGGCGGGCGTCGCGAAAAGCGTCCGAATGACGGGCCAGGCGGTTTTCAAGCAAGGTGGCGCGTTGTTGCAGGCTGTCGATATCGGGTCGGCGTTTGGCCGAGGGTTTTGCATATTGGGCGGTGAGCAAGGTTTGCAGGTCTTCCCATTCGGTAAATTCCCGACGGATTTCGGGGTCGGGAATATCGCGAAGCGATTGCATCATGCGGCGGCGGTTGTCAAAAAGCAGGTTTTTGGAAAGCAGCAGGTTGTCGTAGGCAATACCCGAAAAAACACTGTCCTGCGGAAATTGCCAGGCCAGTTGGTTGGCCAGTTCGACCAAAGGGTACAATTGCTGCGCGAGCCCGCGCTGTTCGGCTTCGCCCATTTGACTAAAATTCAGCCGCATAAATTCGGCGCCGTGTTCCGATGCGAATGCCAGATGCCGGGCACTTGGTTCCAATTGCCCGAGCTGCGCATAGGTTTCGGCCAGTTCGCGGTGTTCTACCCAGCCTTGCGGGGCATAAATGCCGTATGAACTTTCCCGCAGGGCGGCCATCTCCTCCCACATTTCAATGGCCTGTTCGGTGTGGCCGCCGGCTTTTTTCACAATGGCCAGGGAGAACAGGTAAGAGGCATACAGCACGTGCGTTTTGCCCAAAAGACTGTCGATGCGTTGCAGGGCATCCTCCAGGTAGCGGTCGGCCAGTTCGTATTGACCGAGTTTGCAGTAAACAACGCCGATTTCGCCCAGACACGAAAAGTAGTTGGGGTGATTTTTGCCGTTATTGGCTTCGTTGATGGCCAGGGCTTCCTGAAACAGGCCGAGCGCCTCTTCGAGGTGTCCGTTGCGCCGCTGCAAAACGGCGAGGTTGTACAAACGGGTGGCGTATTTCGGGTGTTTTTTGCCCAGCGAGCGGGCAGTAATATCGAGTGATTGCCGGTAATACGTGGCGGCCTGGTCGAAACGGCCGGTTTGTTCGCAGAGGATACCCGCGTTGTTGAGGAAAATGCCGTAGGTAGGGTCGTCTTTGCCAAACACCTCCGCGCTGGTGCTCAGCAATTCTTCAAAAGCGGCCATGGAAAGGTTGTACTCCTGCAGGTCTTTGTAAAGCATGGCCAGGTTGTTGAGCCGGGTAAGGTAGTCTTCGTGGCGAGGCCCCAGGTAGCTGGCAGCATGGCGGAGAGCATCTTCCAGCGCCGGGCGGGCTTCGCGAAGTTTGCCGGCGTGGTGCAGAGTGGTGCCCAGGTTGTCGAGGCTGGTACCGATCAGCGGATGAGATGGCGGGAAATGCGCCCGGGCAAAGGTGTTAGCCTCCTCGGCCAGTCGGGCAGATTCGAGATAATTACCTTTGTTGAAGGCCGTTTCCATAAGCCGGCCTATGGAATCCCAGACGAGGCTGTCGCGGACGAAAACGGTGTCGGATTGTGCTTGCGAACGCGATGTGGCGAAAGCCATGACGACGCAACACGCGATGAGCCGCAGCGATAACGACAGTATAGCCGATCCGAGGGAGCGGACGCCCAATTTGCAATAGTTCATGACGAAGGATGTTCTAAGATTGCAAATATGCGGCGGAGGAATGGGAAACGGTTGCCGAGCCTGATTTTGAGGCGATTATTGGGTAGATTTCTTTAAAAAAGTTCAAAAACAAAAAGCCGCGCAGAGCATCCAGATTCTCCGCGCGGCCTCTTGTTTGCAAGCCACCAATCAGGGCCTCAGTTGGCGTAATCGCTCAAAAACTTCAATCGTATCAGCTGGATTTCCTCCCAGGTAATTTCCTCGTCTTTGAGTTCCTGATAGGCCACGTCCACGTCGGGCGTTTCGGCTTCCTTGAAGTATTCGATGATGGTTTCGCGCACGTACTCGTCGGGTACGACTTTGTTGAGGTAGTAGTCGAGGCGGAGTTTGGTGCCCGAGTTGACGATGCCGTCGAGTTCTTCCATCAATTCCTGGAAGCTGAGGTCGTTGGATTTGGCGATGTCTTCGAGCGGGATTTTTCGGTCGATGGACGTGATGATGTTGATCTTGGTTTTCGACTTGTTGGCCACCGTTTTGATGGTGATGTCCATCGGTCGTTCGATGTCGTTCTCTTCGCAGTATTTCTGGATGGCGTCGATAAAGGGTTGGGCGTATTTCTGCGCCTTGCCCTGCGACACGCCCGTGATTTTGCCCATGTCTTCCATCGAAATGGGATACTGGGTCGCCATTTCTTCGAGCGAGGGGTCCTGGAAAATGACGTAAGGCGGCAGGTTGTGTTTTTTGGCTACCTGTCGCCGCAGGTCTTTCAGGATGTTCATCAGGGTTTCGTCGAGCACGGCGGTACCGCCTTTTTCGTCGTCGAAATCGTATTCGCCGTCTTCAAAGTTGTGGTTGACGGTGATCTGGACCGGGAAGGGGTTTTGCAGGTATTTGCGGCCTTCTTCGGATACTTTCAGGAGGCCGAACTGTTCGATTTCCTTGTACACCAGGTTGTGAATCATGGCGTGCCGGATGACCGAGTTCCAGAAGTTTTCGTCGTTGTGGTCTTCGCCCACGCCGAAGTTTTCGAGTTCGGTGAAACGAAAGTCCTTCATTTCCTTGGTTTCGCGGCCGAGGATGAAGTCGACGATCGTTTTCATCAGGTAGTTTTCGTTCAGTTCGAGGATGGAAGCGATCACGGCCTTCAGTTCCTCCTGTACTTCTACTTTTTCTTTGGGTGTGCGGCAGTTGTCGCACATTTTATGGCAGTTGTGCTCGTCGAATTCTTCGCCGAAGTAGTGCAGCAGGAAGCGGCGGCGGCAGGAGGCGGTTTCCGCGTAGGCGACGACTTCCTGCATGAGTTGCACGCCCATTTCGCGTTCGGCGACGGGTTTGTCGCGCAGGAATTTTTCGAGCCTGACGATGTCCTGATAATTGTAAAAAGCGATGCACTTGCCCGTCAGTCCGTCGCGGCCGGCACGGCCGGTTTCCTGGTAGTAGTTTTCGATGGATTTGGGGATATCGTAGTGGATCACGAAGCGCACGTCGGGCTTGTCGATGCCCATACCGAAGGCGATGGTGGCGCAGATGACGTCGATTTCCTCCATGAGGAAGTCGTCCTGGGTTTTGGAGCGGGTTTTGGGATCGAGGCCGGCGTGATAGGGCGCGGCTTTGATATCGTTGACGGAGAGGACCTGGGCGAGGTCTTCGGCGGTTTTGCGGTTCTGGACGTAGATGATGCCCGATTCGTTGCGGAATTCCTCTTTGATCGTCTGGATGATCTGGCGAATCGTCTGGTCTTTTTTAACCTTCGGGCGGATTTCGTAGAAGAGGTTGTCGCGATTGAACGACGAAACGAAGGTGTGTTCGCCTTCCATGCCCAGGTTTTTCAGGATATCCACCTGTACTTTGGGCGTCGCGGTGGCGGTGAGGGCGATGATGGGCACGCTGCCGGCGATGGCATCGAGCATGGCCCGGATGCGGCGGTACTCCGGCCGGAAATCGTGGCCCCATTCGGAGATACAGTGGGCTTCGTCGACGGCGACGAAAGAGATTTCCGAGCTCCGGAAGAATTCGATATTTTCTTCTTTGGTCAGGGTTTCGGGGGCGACGTAGAGCATTTTGGTTTTGCCGTCGCTGATGTCCTGCTTCACTTTTTTCATCTGCGCTTTGGTGAGCGAAGAGTTGAGAAAGTGCGCCACTTCGTCTTCATCGGAATAGCCGCGTATAGCGTCGACCTGGTTTTTCATCAGGGCGATGAGCGGGCTGATGATGATGGCGGTGCCGGGCAGCATAAGGGCGGGGAGTTGGTAGCAAAGACTTTTACCGCCGCCGGTAGGCATAATCACGAAGGTATCTTTACCATCGAGCAGGCTTTGGATAATGGTGCGTTGTTCGCCTTTGAAGGCATCAAAACCGAAATAGCGGTGTAAGTTTTCCTGGAGGGTGTCGCGTTCAGTGGAAATCGCAGTCATCTTCTGATCTGTCAAGTTTGCGGGTCCTGTCGTTACGGTGCCTGAACGCTCAGGCGCGGGATACGATGGAATTATGATAAAAAGTCAAAAACTCGGGTGCTGCGGGAGACTGATAATTGAGCCGATGAAGTTAGAAAAAAAGCCAATTGCAAAGTTTGAATTGAACTTTTTTTTCGACTCCAGATGAGTTTCGTTGCGCACGCCCGACTTTCGGAGGACAAAGGCCAATTTCCTTTGCCGCGAAAGCGGCTTTTATACAAAAAGCCCCGACTTTTGCGGGGCCTTTTTCAAAAAGCCGCCAAAGATAGTAAAAATGTTTTGGAATTACACGCGAATTTTCCATGCATTTTTTTGTCAAAACTATGTGACATTCGGGCGAATGTTTGGGCAGGCGCTCGGATTGATCGGAATTTCCAAATTTAATTTTGTACTAATTGGTCTTGAAAAAAAAATCCCCGATACTTGATACGGCTTGCCAAACCATTCGTATAGAAGCCGAAACATTATTGGCTCTGGCAGATAGCCTTGGCCAAACGCCGGATTTTGAATCCTGCGTAAAAGCACTGGCTGCCGGGCAGGGCAGACTGGTTATTACAGGCATCGGAAAAAGCGCCGTAGTGGCTCAAAAAATAGCGGCAACCCTCAATTCGACGGGGCAGCCGGCCCTTTTCCTGCACGCCGCCGACGCCATCCACGGCGACCTGGGCATGATCCAGCCGGCCGACTTCGTGTTGTGTATTTCCAAAAGCGGAGAGACCCCCGAAATCAGGGTATTGGTCCCCCTGCTCAAAAACTTCGGCAACCCGCTTATTGCCATGACGGCCAACCGGGAATCTACCCTCGCCCGCCAGGCCGACTACGTGCTCTGGACGCCTGTGGAACAAGAGGCCGACCCCAACAACCTCGCCCCTACGGCCAGCACCACCGCCCAAATGGCGCTGGGAGATGCCCTGGCCACGGCCCTGGTAGCACTGCGCGGGTTTTCGGCACAGGATTTTGCCAAATTCCACCCCGGCGGCGCACTCGGCAAACAGCTGTACCTGCGGGTGCGTGAACTGTACACACTCCACGAACGACCGGTGGTACCGCCACAGGCTACGTTGCCGGAAATCATCCATGAAATTTCTTCCAAACGCCTCGGCGCAACAGCAGTACTCGACGATACGGGCCGCCTGCTCGGCATCATCACCGACGGCGACCTGCGTCGTATGCTCGCCCGCCGGGACACCGAACTGACCCAACTTTGCGCCGCCGACGTGCTGTCTCCTCACCCCAAAACCATCTCGCCCGATGCCCTGGCCGTAGATGCTCTGGCCATGCTGCGCCAATACTCGATCACGCAGCTCGTTGTTCTGGAAGACGACCAATACAAGGGTATGGTGCATCTGCACGATTTGGTGCGCGAAGGGCTGCTGTAGCGCCCTGTAGCGCCGACCTCCAGGTCGGCGAGTTTGAGGGCAGAAAACACCCGCGATCATCTGCCAAGGTGTACAATGATATTTACTGAAATGCGCCTACGGCAACAGCGCCTAATCGCGGGTATTTTCTTCTCTCAGCGTCGCCGACCTGGAGGTCGGCGCTACAGGGCGCTACAGCGGAAAATACGTCTTCAAATCCTCGAAAAACACCTCGAACGCGGCAATACCCGTCGGCGTGATTTTACAGATCGTCAAAGGATAACTCCCCTTGTAGGTTTTGACAACTTCGATATAACCCGCTTCCTGAAGTTTGGCGATCTGGGCACTGAGATTGCCCGCCGTGGCGCCCGTATGCTGTTTCAGGGCATTAAACTCCGCTTCCCTTGCCACCATTAAATGCGACATCACGGCAAGGCGCAATTGCGACAACAAAAGAGGATCGAGGTCCTTAGTCATGCGCTGTACGAGATTGCTTGTTGAGGAGATAACCGGGCACAAGATAGCCCAAAACGGTCGCTACGGCCTGTGCCAGCAAATGTTGGTCGACAGTTAGCCAAATGCAAGCCACAGCCGCTATCCACATGGCTACGGCGCCCCATACCAGCGGTTGAAACCGGATCATATAGCCTGAAATAAAAACGGCAAACCCAACCAGTGTAAGAATAAACGGCACCGGCGATATGCTGTTCGTTACGGTCAACAGAATAATCAGCAGGAGTGAAATGCCAAACGCCAGCCATACTTTACCATACCATTCGCGCACCACGTTGTCCACCTTTTCTTGTTTGCCCCTGCGCCATTCGTAAATCATCGCCGCCGGAACGCCAACCACGACCATGCCCAACCAAACCATCGACGCCTTTTGAGGTGGCCAGCCGGCAATGGCAGAAAAGTAATAATTGGCGATGCAGGCTGCAACCACCAGCCAACCCCACAGCAAATAATGAAATCCGCTTTCACGGACGCTTCGCTTGGCTAGATCGATTGTTTCGCGGATGATACGCAGACTCTCCTGCGGATTGAGGATTTTTTCTTCGTTTTCCATGTCGAACAGCAGATGTTTATCTTTTAAATTAAGAACAAAGGTAAACTAGTTTATTTATTAAACCAAATTTTTCTGCTGTAACATTGTTTGAAACGCCGACCTGTAGCGCCGACCTCCAGGTCGGCGACATTCGCGCGGAAAAAACCCGCGATTTTCTAATAATGCTAAAAAAGACTGTTACTGCATTTCGCTGCCCCGGCAATCGCGCTGGATCGCGGGTTGTTGCTGCCCTCAGTGTCGCCTGTAGCGCCGACCTCCAGGTCGGCGACGCCGTGAGCAGAAAAAACCCGCGATTAGGCGTTATTGCCGGAGGCGCATTTCAGTAAATATCATCGTACACCTTGGCAGATGATCGCGGGTATTTTCTGCCCTCAAATTCGCCGACCTGGAGAGGTCGGCGCTACAGACGGCGGCGCGTATCGATAATATACTGAATCCGCCATCCCTCTGCTGTTTTCACCAATTGAAATGAATTGGTACCGGTATGCGACACTTTTCCATTGATATAAAACTTGTACGGCGTCCAGACACTGGCCAGCGATTTTTCTACATGAATGGCCTCAAATTCAATGACCTCACGGTATTTGTCCTTGGAAGGCGCACCGACTACGCTCAGAAACTCGCCAAAATCTTCGGTAAAAATCTTCATTTCTCCATTTCGGTCGGCCATGAAGGTTTGCATAACGGGCTCCGCGGTACAGGTACGCCGGATGAGAGCGGTATCACCCCGTTCCATACCTTCAAAAAACTGGTTGATAACCGCTTTAATCGCTTTTTCGTCACTTTGAGCGTCGAGGGATACGGAAGAAATCACCATCAGACAGAGCAGGGCAAGTCGGAAAATTTTCATAGCCTTAAATTTTTGTTTTCACCAAAAATCAACCGGCTTGATCTGACATACCCGCTTTTTCGATCAATTATCGGGGAAGCACAGTCAAAAACCCCACTTTCGTCAAAACCAGGCCTTCACCACAGGGATTTCCCGGCGATGTATCCAGGCTACAACCAGGCTGCCCACAAAAACCGCAACCGCCAGATAGAACAACAAACCGCCGTCGCCCTGCACTTCGATACCCAGTTTGGTCAGGTGCGAAACGATCGCGCCGCTGATGATGCCCAGCGACAACACGGCGCCAATGCCGGCCGTTGCCGGAAGCAGGATCAAAACAGCAGCGACCAGTTCGGCAATACCGGAACCGATACGCCCCCAGGGTTCGGCGCCCAGCGTCTCAAAAATGTATTTGCTTTCAGCAGCGCCGGTAAATTTGAAGTACAGGGTTTGCAACAAAATAGCCGCTACAGCCAGGCGAAGTACCCACGACAGTGTTTTCATATTGTGATGTAACAAGGTGAACAATTGCCCAAAACTAAGCCCTTTCTCCGTTGTTTTTATACCATCTCGCCTTTTTGACCGAGTTGCCCCTCAATGCCTATCTTTGTGCCGCTTTTAATATACACGGGAGGCTTCTGAAACAGCCACCGTTATACAGTACCGCGAATTATGACCATGAAAGCCTCTTTTGCCAACCTGATCCAGTCCGAAACACCCGTTCTGATCGACTTTTGGGCCACCTGGTGCGGCCCCTGCAAGGCCATGATGCCGGTACTGGACGAACTCAAAGCCGAACTCGGCGACCGCGTCCGTATCATTAAAATCGACGTGGACAAAAATATCGACCTGGCAGCCGATATGAAAGTGATGGGCGTCCCGACGTTTATGCTTTTTCATCAGGGAAAAGAACTGTGGCGCCAACCCGGTGTACTGACCAAGGAAGCCCTGAAACAAGTGATCGAAACAACTGTATGAAACAACTTTTTTGGTGGGCGGCACTCGGTGTACTGGCCTTGCTGGCTTGTCAAAATGCCCCCGGACCCGCCCCCGTCGCCACACAAACGCCTGTTGCAACACCTCCTCTCGATACCTTCCCCGCCATGGGCGTCGACTACCTGATGGGCAAATTCGACCCGGCCACCCGGACCGACTTTGTCAAAATAGGCAAGCCCTACACCGACAAAACCGGTATGATGCTGCGCAAAGAGGCTTTTGAAGCTTTTGAAAAAATGTGGACCGCCGCCCGCAACGACGGCATTACGCTGAAAATCATCTCTTCCACCCGCACCTTTTCCCAACAAAAAGCCATTTGGGAAGGCAAGTGGTCGCGTTTTGCCCAGGAAACACCCGACCCGGAAAAACGCGCCCTGCGCATACTCGAATACTCGGCCATGCCCGGCGTATCGCGGCACCACTGGGGCACCGATATTGACCTGAATGACCTCAATAACCCTTCCTTCGAAAACAATGGCGCCCACAAAAGCGCGTACGAATGGTTGGCCAAACACGCCCATGAATACGGCTTTTGCCAGCCCTACACGCCCCTCAGCGATCCGCACCGCACCGGCTACCACGAAGAAAAATGGCACTGGTCGTACACCCCGCTTTCACGCCCTTTGCTCGATCAATACCTCAAAACCGTCAACGACTCCATGATTTCCGGCTTCACCGGCGCCGAAACCGCCAACGGCATCCGGGTCGTGGAAAACTACGCCGCAGGCATCAACACAGCATGTAGATAATGGTGAGGTGGTGAGAAGGTGGTTATTCGGTGAGGTGGTGAATTGGTTATAAAAGGGTTGCTACTTCTCTCTTGTAATAATTTGAACATCGTAGACCCTGAAATGAGTGCAGAAACAACCCTTTTATAACCAATTCACCACCTCACCGAATAACCAATATTTGAAATGAGTGCAGAAACAACCCTTTTATAACCAATTCACCAATTCACCGCATAACCACCTTTTCACCGCATAACCACCTTCTCACCACCTCACCGAATAACCAACTATTCAATCAATGGCCTACACCGAATCCAACATGCTCCCGCTGGGCACGCTTGCGCCCGATTTTTCACTGCCCGACACCCAAAGCGGCAAAGTCGTTTCACTGCGCGAACTTGCCTCTCCGAAGGCTACAGTAGTGATGTTTTTGTGCAACCATTGCCCTTATGTATTGTACATCAACCCGGAAATCGTGCGGATCGTGGAAGAATATTCCCGGCAAGGCGTATCGTTTGTCGGCATCAGCAGCAACGACGCAGAAAGTTACCCCGACGACGCGCCCGACAAAATGAACGAACATGCACGCGCAGTAGGCTATACCTTTCCCTACCTTTACGACGAATCGCAGACCGTAGCGCGCGCCTACGATGCCGCCTGTACCCCCGATTTTTATGTGTTCGACGGCGACCTGCGACTCGTTTACCGCGGCCAGCTCGATTCGAGCCGACCCAAAAGAAATCCCTTGCCGCCTACCGGCGAAGACCTGCGCGCCGCACTCGATGCGGTTTTGGCAGGCCGGACGCCCGACGGCGTTCAGCGCCCCTCCGGAGGCTGCAACATCAAATGGAAAAATAACTGATCCGGCCAGCCGGCTCGATTGCTCACCCCCTTCAAGCCGGTCAACCATTCATCCAACCGTTCTTTATGTATCCTTCGCCCATTACCAGCGAACAAATCGACGCTTTTATCGCAGCGGCCATCCACGAAGATGTGCACGACGGCGACCATACCTCGCAAGCCTGTATTCCGGCCGACAGCCGCAGCCGGGCTATCCTGAAAATTAAAGACTACGGCGTTATCGCCGGCGTCGAGCTGGCCCAGCGTATTTTCCGGCATGTCGACCCTTCCAGTACCGTCACGGTGCTCAAGCCCGACGGCACCGATGTGCTCTATGGTGAAACAGCTTTTGAAGTGGAAGCCAATACCCGCGCCCTCCTGCTGGCCGAGCGCACCGTACTGAATACCATGCAACGCATGAGCGGCATCGCTACCCTGGCCAGCCGTTTTGCGTTTGAGGTGGGCGACCTGCCCGTCAAAGTACTCGACACCCGCAAAACCACTCCCCTGATCCGTTTTTTGGAAAAATGGGCGGTCAAAATCGGCGGCTGTGAAAACTACCGCTGGGGTTTGTACGACTGGATTATGATCAAAGACAACCACGTCGACGCGGCGGGCGGCATCAAAGCCGCACTCGACCGGGTAAAAGCGTACCAGGAAAGCAAAGGCCTGTCGCTCGGCGTCACGCTCGAAGTGCGCAACCTCGTGGAAGTACACGAAGCCCTCAAAGCCGGCGGATTTACCCGGCTGATGTTCGACAACTTCGAGATTCCGATCCTCCACGAGGCCGTGGCAACCGTCGGCGGCCAGTACGAAACGGAAGCCTCGGGCGGCATCACGCTGTTCAACGTCCGGAAATACGCCCAAACCGGCGTCAACTACGTCTCCGCCGGCGCACTGACCCACTCGGCACAGCCGCTGGATTTGAGCTTGAAAATCGTCAAATGATCTATATTGGTGAATCGGGTTTTGGGTTTTGGGTTTTGGGTTTTGGCAAAAGGGTTATTGCTTCTCTCTTGTAATACTTTAAATATTAAAAACCCTGAAATGAGAGCAGCAATAACCCTTTTGCCAAAACCCAAAACCTAAAACCCAAAACCCAATTCACCAAATAACCACAAAAACACATCTACCATGTCCGCCGACAATTTCTACTGGTATTCTACCGTCCTGATCTTCATCCCCTGGGTGCTGCTGATCTTTATGCCCAGCTGGCGTTTTACCGAACGTATTGCTTTTGGCGCGGGGTTTGTTTTGCTGGTAGCGGCGGCGTATTTTACGATCAGCTATTTGCTGGGCGGGCGCGATGAAGGCAGTCTGTTATCGCTCGACGGACTGACGCATTTGTTTCGCAGCAAGGAAATGTTGCTGACCGGCTGGCTGAATTATCTGTCGTTCAGCTTGTTTGCCGGCGCATTTCAGGTGCACGACGGACGCGAGAACGAGATTCCGCACCTTTGGGTAGTCCCCTGTCTGGTGCTCACTTTTGTAGCCGGCCCCAGCGGTCTGCTGCTTTACCTCGGCCTTCGTTGGCTTAAAACCCGAAAATGGGAAGGGCGGTAATTGTCACACACACTATGGAATTTTCCGAATTTGGTCTTCACCCCGATTTGCTCGACGGCATCGACGCACTTAATTTCAAATCTGCTACCCCCATTCAGGAGAAAGCCATCCCGATTATTCTGGACGGCAAAGACCTGATCGGCGTGGCGCAAACCGGCACCGGCAAAACAGCCGCCTTTGTGCTGCCTATTCTGAACGAAATCCTCTACGGACCGGCCGGCCACTTCACACACGCACTGATCATCGTGCCCACCCGCGAACTGGCCGCGCAAATCGATCAAATGATCGGCGCTTACTCGTATTTCACCGGCATTTCCTCCATCGCCATTTACGGCGGGGGCGACGGAAAAGAATTTGCGCAGGAAAAAAGCGCGCTGGTGCAGGGCGCCGACGTGATCGTAGCCACTCCGGGCCGCCTGATCGCACACATGAACCTCGGCTACGTCGATTTTTCGCGCCTGCGTTTTCTGGTACTCGACGAAGCCGACCGGATGCTCGACATGGGCTTCCAACCCGATTTGCTGGCCATTATTAAAAAAATCAACCCCGATCGGCAAAGCCTTCTGTTTTCCGCCACCATGCCTCCGTTGGTGTTGAAACTGGCCAAAACCCTGCTGCGCAACCCGGAAACCGTCAGTATCGCGCTGTCAAAACCCGCCGAAGGCGTCGCGCAATCCGTGTATTATGTCGACGACAAACACAAATTGCCCCTGGTGCTCGAATTACTGAAAGACCGCGAAGGCCAGCGAATTATCATTTTCAGCTCAACCAAAGTCGTCGTTGGCCAGTTGTCGCGCCAGTTGGCTAAACGCAACCTGCCCGCTGCGCCTATCAGCAGCGATCTGGAACAGGCCGAGCGCGAACAAACCATGCTCGATTACCGCAACCGGAAAATCAATATCCTGGTCGCCACCGACGTGCTCAGCAGAGGCATCGACGTGGAAGGTATCGACCTGGTACTCAACTACGACATCCCGCGCGACGCCGAAGACTACGTGCACCGCATCGGTCGCACAGCGCGTGCCGAGCGCAAGGGCGAGGCCATCACGCTGGTCGCACCCATGGACCAGGGTCGGTTCCGGCGCATCGAAAAACTCATCGGCAAAACCGTCGACCGGATGCCGCTGCCTGCGCACCTCGTAGAGGAAGACAAACCCGCTCAACGCCCGCGCCACGAAACCCGGCACCATAAAAAAGATGGAAAAACGGTCGTTCACCCCGGTGAAAAGCCCCAAAAGAGTACAGATCAACAAGAACCGGAAAAAAAGCGCCGCCGACGGGGAGGCCGAAACCGGGGCAAAAACCGGGGCGAAAAACCCCAGACGCCGCCAGCAACGTGAGTTAATGTGCTAATGTGCTAATGTGCTAATGGGGAATGTTTTTTAGGATTTGACGGACTAATGAGGGGCCTTCATACACCAGTCCGCTGTACACCTGCACCAGATTGGCGCCGGCAGCCAGTTTTTCCTGTGCTGCCGCAGCCGAATCAATGCCGCCGACACCGATAATGACCGGCTCAGCGCCCAGCAATTCGCGCAGCCTCCGAATGACGACTGTCGAACGTTCGCGCAACGGAGCACCGCTCAGACCGCCGGCGCCAATTTTCTCTATCTCGGCCGGTGTTGTTCGCAAGGGTTCCCTGGCAATCGTGGTATTCGTCGCGATCACGCCTGCCAGCCCGGTATCCCGCACGATGCTGGCAATATCGTCGAGTTGTTCGTCGCTGAGGTCGGGGGCGATTTTGAGCAAAATGGGCTTGGGCGCGGACTTCGCGTTGTTTTTTTCCTGTAAAAGGTTCAGGAGACGGGTCAGTGGCTCCTTTTCCTGCAAAGCCCGCAAGCCGGGCGTATTGGGCGAACTGACATTTACGACAAAATAATCGACCCAGGGAAACAGGGCTTCAAAGCACAAAATATAGTCGTTCTCGGCTTCTTCATTGGGCGTCGTCTTGTTTTTACCGATGTTTCCGCCGATCACCGGACCTGCACCGGGCGGCGTTGTTTCGCGGTATTTTTTCAAACGGGCGACCAGGGCCTCCAGACCTTCGTTGTTAAAACCCATTCGATTGATGAGCGCGCGGTCGGCAGGCAAGCGAAAAAGGCGGGGCCGCGGGTTTCCGTCCTGCGGCCGGGGCGTTACGGTACCCACCTCGACGAAGCCGAAGCCCAGACAGGCCAGGCCCTCGATATGCTTGCCGTCTTTGTCAAAACCGGCGGCCAGGCCCACGGGATTGGGGAAACGAAGCCCAAGGACGCCGCGTTCCAACGATTTGTTTTCCAGACAATACCAGCGTTTCAGCAGCCACCGCACAGGCGGGAGGGCAGCAGCGAGGTCGAGAAAAAAAACGGTGACGCGGTGTGCGGTTTCGGGAGAAAGAAGGAAAAGGAAAGGCTTGAAGAGAGCGTACATATTCACTGGGCTAACCGGCTTTGGCGGCCGCGTTACTCGTCGAGTTTGAGGTCAAAACGCTGGATCAAATCGTTTACCAAGGGGTTGATTTCCCGCATTTTATCAAATTTTTCCTTGGTCGTCAGGGGTTTATTGGCGGCCGTAACGGCGTGTATTTCGGCCTGTTTGGCCTCGTCGATCTCCAGTTTGATCTTGACCTGCACGTCGTGCAATTGCTGACGCAGGTAATCGAGCAGCCGCATGCCTTCTTCGCGGATGTAGCCCTGATGCACGGTGGAGCCCAGCCGCGCGACGATGGTTTTGTCTTCCAGCCGGAGATCGGCGTTTTGCATAGCCTGCCGGAGCGTGGGAGTGCGGGCCGCTTCGGCATAGCGCAGCCATTCCTCGCGTGCATTGTCGAGCGAGACGCGGCTGGTGCGGGCGGCACGCTCGGCTTCTTCCACCTGTACGGCCTCTTCGAATGCTTCGAGTTTGAGGGCTACTTTATCGGCTTTGCGCAGTCCAAGACGCAGGTCGACGGAGAGCGTCGACATTTGCTCGGGGCTCAGTGCCTGGGCGTTTCCGTTTTGCGGATTGACTTGCGGGCGCTCCGCTGTGGGTGCGGGAGGGTTTACAGCAGGTTGTTTGCCTGCGTCAGTCGTTTTTTTTTCCTGCAGCAGATCGGCAGCTTTCACTGCCCGGCCGATATGGCACATTTTAATCAGCGACATTTCGACGTGCAGGCGTTTGTGGCGCGCCATGCGGAAATTGACGTCGCAATCGTTGGCGAGATTGAGTGCGGAGAGCAGGAAACTGTTGGGAGAAAGCGCGGCCTGCCGGCGGTATCGTTCGCGCAGGCCTTCACCGACTTCGAGCAGGGCCAGTGTGGTTTCATCTTTACACACCAGCAGGTTGCGCAGGTGTTCGGCCAGGCCGTTGACAAACACGTCCGGTTCGAAACCTTTGCGTAGAATCTGGTCGAAAAGGTTGAGTAATGCGGGCAAATCTTCGGCCAGCAAAGCGTCGGTGATCTGGAAATAGTAATCGTAATCGAGCACGTTGAGGTTCTCGATCACGTCTTCGTAGCGAATATTTTCGCGGGAGGAGCTGGTAATCCGGTCGAAGATCGACAGGGCGTCGCGCAGGGCGCCGTCGGCCTTTTGGGCGATGATGTGCAGGGCGTCTTCTTCGGCTGTGATACCTTCTTTTTGGCAAATATTTTTGAGGTGCAGCACCATATCGCCCACGGTAATCCGGCGGAAGTCGAAGATCTGACAACGCGAGAGGATCGTGGGGATAATCTTGTGTTTTTCGGTGGTGGCGAGGATAAAAATGGCGTAGGGCGGCGGCTCTTCCAGGGTTTTGAGGAAGGCATTGAAAGCCGCCTGGGAGAGCATGTGCACCTCGTCGATGATAAACACCTTGTAACGGCCCTGTTGCGGCGGGAAACGCACCTGTTCGATCAGGGCCCGGATGTGCTCGACCGAGTTATTGGAGGCCGCGTCGAGCTCGATGATATTAAAGGAGGCGTTTTCGTTGAATGCCGTGCAGGAGGAGCACTGGTTGCAGGCATCGTGTTCCTTGCTGGGGTGTTCGCAGTTGAGCACTTTGGCGAGAATACGCGCACAGGTCGTTTTGCCCACGCCGCGCGGACCGGTAAACAAAAATGCATGGGCCACATGATCGGTGGCCAGGGCATTTTTCAGGGTGCCGGCAACGTGCTGCTGACCCACTACATCTTCAAAACGCTGTGGACGGTACTTGCGGGCAGAAACGATGAAGTTGCTCATGTTCGACAAAAGTACGGCATCCGGCGCGAGAAAACGGCGGGAAGTTTTGCACATTTTCTCGGTAGCCCCGGAACAGCCCCGCCATTAAAAACTACTTATCTTTGTAAATAAAAAAAGTAGGCACATGTCAGCTAACATCCCAGTAGCTCCTCCTTTGAATGAAGTGCAACTTATGCTGTTGCGGCTTTTCAGTCGCCCAATGACCGAAGAAGAGGTGAAAAGCGTTCGTTCATTATTGCTTGATTATTACGAGCAACAACTTCAAAAAGAAGTTGAAGTAGTTATTCAGGAAAAAGGAATTCAGCGAAAACAATTCGATGAGTTACTGCAAAACGATCAGCGGACTAAATGAAAGTTGTTGTCGACACCAACTGCCTGATCGCTTCCATTCCCAAAAACAATCCGGAACACTGGCTATACATAGCATTCCGCCAGGAAAGATTTGTCTGGTGCCTCTCCAATGAGATACTGATGGAATATGAAGAGGTGATTGCCAGATTTTACAGTATGACTACCGCCAATCTGGTGCTTAGCATTCTGCTAACTGCCGATAACGTACTGTTAACCGAACCATTTTACAGGTATGGACTAATCCCACAGGATCCAGAGGATAATAAATTCGCAGATCTGGCTATTTCGGCAAACGTTGATTACTTGCTTTCAAATGACCGGCATTTTCAAGCATTGAAAAAAATCGAGTTTCCCAAAGTGCACGTGGTGACCCTGGAGGAATTTGAAAATATTATGAGATTAGTCTAGAATTTATCTGCCACACACCACCACGGCTACACTCACACCATCTGGACAAATTTTCCCAGCACCCATTTCCCGTCGCCTATCCGCATCCAGCCGTCGGTCGTGGTTTCGAGTACCGGCACGACGTCGCCCATTTTGAGTTCGCCGACCTTGGGAAAATTGACGCCCGGGCCCGAGCGCACATTCAGAAACGAGTTATTGACCCGCCCCTTTGGGGTGGATACCGGCGCCGAAGGGGCCGACTGGAGTATTTGCACAAAATCGGCGCTCACAAACTGTCCGGCGCCGATGCGCCAAAACGTGCTGACTTTTTCCAGCAGATTGACCAGGTCGCCCTGTTTCAGTTCGGCAACCTTGGCAAAGGTGGTGCCAGGTCCCGAACGGACATTGAGAAATTTCGACACGACCCTGCCCCTCAGCGCAGCGGCGCCTGCGCCGCTGCCGGCGCCGGTGTTGCTGCCGGTCATGCCGCCGGTTTTCATCGCATTTGCAGCCTGTACGGCGCGCAGGGCGTTGATGCGCCCGAAGCCGTAGTAGGGCGAATGCCCGTTGCCGTCGTAGCCGCTGCCGATTTTATCGGCCGACTGGCGCAGGATACGCCGAACATCATCGAGCGTAAGATTCGGATTGGCGCTCAGCATAAGGGCGCAGACGCCGGCAGCGAGGGGCGTGGCACTGGATGTGCCGCCAAAGCCGCTGGTATAGGTCAGCAGTAGCGATTGCCCGCGGGCGTCGAGGTCGACGGTAGCCGTGGTGATGCCCACGCCGGCATTGCCGTTGGTGGGGGCGCAGTTGTGGGTATTGTCGCCGTAGAAAGAGTAGTCGGAGCGCTGGTCGAGGCTATTGGAAGCCGTGATGCAAATTACGCTGGGATGGGCAGCGAAATCGCTGATTGGCCGCGGCTGGTTGTTGGAAGCCGGGTTGGCGTTGCCAGCGGCAAAAAAAATGGGCAGTCCCTTGCCGCCGCGGCCGCTGGCGGCCACCTGTCGGATATAATTGGTGATGTAGGTCGACAACGGTACCGGCTTGGGATAACCCAGGCTGCAGCTGATGACGTCGGCCCCGTTGAGCGCGGCATGTTCGAATGCGTTGCGGATCGCTTCGTCGCTCAAAACGTCGAGTTTGATCGGGATAATACGCGACAAGGGCGCGGCGCCCAGCACCCCCTGATTGTCGAGCGCGCCGGCGGCCACGGCTGCACAGGAAGTGCCGTGGCTGTACACCTGAAAAGTGCCGTCGGACAACATGATGTAGGGCGATACATCGGCCGTACGGGTCGCGGCGTTGAAAGGATTGCGAATTTTGGTGCCGTCGCCGCGCAGTTGCGGGTGATCGAGCGCAAAGCCGGTATCGATCACGGCGATCCGGATATTGGGCGAGCCCAGCGACTGGAGGTGGTTCCAGGCTGCCCTGACTTTGGCATCGGCCCCGGCCTTGAAATGGGATGCGGCGTACACGGAGTTTGGCACGTCGATCGCGGGAATGGACTGGCCGGTATTTTCCAGATGCCATTGCGTGGAGACGAATTGCCCACTGGGCTGAATAAATGCCCGGGGCGCAGGCAGGGTGGCCAGCTCGGGTTCGGCAACCCGCACCAGTTTGTTTTTCTGCAAATCCATGGCGCAGCGTATGGGATTGGGCGAGGCTGGCGTCACACTCACCCGATAAGCGCCGGTACCGACAATTTCCTTGATATTGAGGTGCAAAGATTCGAGGACCTCGCGTTGCTTTTCGGCGCTTGCCTTCGGATCAAACTCGACGTAGAGATTACCCGTGGGCACGAAGGGCGTGTCGTCTTCCCCGTCAAAATTCCAAACATGGGTACCAACGGCCACATCGGGGCGGGCGCGCAACTGGTCGAGTTTTTGATCGATGCCACGCTTGCTGCGCACCACTTCAAACCCTTCGATGGGAGGCGCCGCTACGGCATCGCGATTGGCTTTTTTTCCGCTTGTTTTTTTTGTACCGGGGAGGTACTGGACGGCTGCATCGGTTTTGCTTTTGGACAGGCTGATTTTTATCCCGCCGTAGTTGAGGCTGATTTTATTGAGTTTTTTTGTCATTTTGGGATATGAAGTAGGAAGAACAAATAGGAGAACTTGAAAACAAAGGTAAGTCCTCAGTCGTCGCGTTTCAAGATTTTAACCAACATTCCGCTTTTCATACGCGGCTCGAAATAGGTGCTCTTCGGGGGCAGGGTTTCACCGGCATCCGCCATCTGCATCATATCGTCGAAGCTAACGGGATACAGCAAAAATCCGACTCGATCGGGGCGTTCACCCACCGTTTTTCGGATGCCGTCGAGCCCCCTGGCGCCTTCGACATAACTGATCCGGGCGTCGGTACGCACATCGGTGATGCCGAGAATATCGCGCAGCACCAGTTCGTTCAACAGGTTGGCATCGAGCGTGACGTGCTGGTGCTCCAAAGCCTGCAACACATTGGCTTTCCAGCGGAGGCTGTACCATTCTCCCTGCAGAAAAAACACCAGTTCGTGTTTTTCCGTCGGCTTGCGCGCTTCGCTCAGGATTTCCAGTTCAGCCACCTTGCTCAGCCGGACGATAAGCGGAATGGCGCCCATCCCGAGGGGAAGTTCCACCACGCGGTTGAAGTCGAGGATATCGAGCTGGTCGCTGGGAAAATAGGCGCAGAACAGGTTGTCGAAATCGAACACCGGATTTTTGTCGCGCAAGCGCTCGTGCAGCAGCGCCACGGTGGTGGTGCGGTGGTGCCCGTCGGCAATGTAGGTTCGGGAGATGTGCTTTTCAAAAAGGCTCTGTGCCAGTGCAATATTGGCGGCATCGGTGACGGGCCATACGCGGTGGGTTTGGCCGTCGCGCTCGAACCGGGTGACAAACATCGGTTCGCGGCCGGCAGCATAGGTTTGCAGCCAGGTATTGATTTCTTTTACCGGTGAAAAAGTGAGCAATACGGGCTTCAGAACGGCATGCCAGCGCAGAAACATTTGCATCTGTTGCTGTTCTTTTTCGCGCAGTGTGTTTTCGTGTTTGATGATCCGGCCCTCGAAAAAATCCTGTACGTCGTTCTGTGCAATCAGTCCCAGATGTCGCCGCCCCTCGGATTCGATTTCGTAAACGAACATGGCATCTTCCGGCATTTTTTCAAAAAAGCCGCTTTTTTGAAATTCACGGTAGCGCTCTTTCGCATTGGCACAAAAGGAATCGGGCGAGGCGATAAAATCGAAGTTTGGGTAAAGTGCCTGGAAAGGTTTGATGCGCATGGAGGATGTTCGTAGAGAGGGCCAAAAGGCTTGCAAAAGTAGGGGCTTCGGCGGGCTTTTTCAAAAATGAGCCTCAGGCCGGGTTGGGAGTTCTGCAACAAAAACAGACCTTTGAGCAGCCCCCTGATCCAATATTTTTTCATTTCGGGCATTTATTGGTTTTCGCTGCGGCGAAAAAATTTATTCCTTTACTCCGCGCCCAAACCCGCTTTGGTATGAAATTTCCGCACGGCTTACTCTTTTTCTTGTTCTTTTTAGGGGCCCAGGCCTTGCTCGCACAATCGGTCGGCGAGCTGCAAGGCCGCCTCAATCGCTCTACCTCCAAGAGCGAAAAGATGAACCTGTCCTATCAAATCGCCGAAAAACTGCTCAGTTCCAACCCTGCACAGGCCGCCGATTATGCCCACCGCGCCAGCCTGCTGGCATCCGAACTGGGCGAAAAACGCCGCGAAGCCGACGCTATTTACCTCGCCGGCGAGGCCCACTTTCGCCGCCGCGACTATACCGCCGCCGCCGGCCGCTTCAACCAGGCCTGGAACACCGCCCGCAACTACGGCCTCCGCGACGTGGCCCTCAACTCGATGCAACGCCTGGAGGAAATCGCCGTCAAACAAAACGACCTGCGCGAAGCCCTCAAATGGAGCCGCGAAACCGTCGCTTACCTCAAAAACAACGGCGCAGGCGGAAACCGTACTGGATCGAGCACCGCCGAAACCCGCCTGCTG
Source organism: Saprospiraceae bacterium (assembly GCA_016787345.1). Classification (GTDB taxonomy): domain Bacteria; phylum Bacteroidota; class Bacteroidia; order Chitinophagales; family Saprospiraceae; genus M3007. Next base: position 79,972 of record JAEUUU010000176.1, read on the forward strand.
GAAGCCAGGGTACAAGCCCTCGAATCACAAAACGCCAACCTGATCTCTCAACTGGAAAAAACCTCGGGCCAAAGCCAAAACCTCGAATCCGTTTATCAAAACCAGCTGCGCGAAGTACAGGAAAAGAACCTGGAGGAAATCAACAAACGCGACCAGGCCATCACCCAGATCTCGCAGGAAAAAATGCGGTCCGACTCCATGACCCGAATCAAATCACGCCTGCTCGACAACCTCACCAAGGAACAAATGGCCGATTCGATCGTACGGGTGCAACAGGAACGCGAACTCCAGGAACAGAAACGGCTCTACGCAGAGGTACAATTGGCGCAAAAAATCAACGAAAACCTGCGCAACATCCTGGCCATGGTCGTCGTCGTAGTACTGATACTGGCCGGCGCTTTTTACTTCCGCTACCGCTCCAAACGCCGAACCGCCGACGACCTGGCCGAAAAAAACAAGATCATCGACGACGAACGTAAAAAAAGCGACAGCCTCCTGCTCAACATTCTCCCGCCTGCTATTGCCCAGGAATTAAAAACCAAAAACAAGGTGGCGGCCCGACAATACGAACAAGCCACCGTCATGTTTATCGATTTCACCGGATTCACCGGTGTAGCCGAAAAACTCGCGCCCGAAAACCTGGTGGAAGAACTCGATTACTGCTTCTCCAATTTCGACCAGATCGTCAGCCAGTACCGCATCGAAAAAATCAAAACCGTGGGCGATGCCTATATCTGCGCCAGCGGCCTTTCCGACCTGAATGCCAGCCCCTCCGATATGGTGAAGGCCGCGCTGGAAATTCAGGATTTCCTGCTCCACCATAAAGCCGAACGCCAGGGCCTTGGCCTGGCGTACTTCGAAGCGCGGGTCGGCATTCATACCGGCCCCGTCGTGGCAGGCGTGGTGGGAAAAAAGAAATTCGCCTACGACATCTGGGGCGACACGGTCAATATCGCCGCCCGTATGGAAGAATCCTGCGAACCCGGCCGCGTCAACGTCAGCGAAGACACACACTGGCTGGCCAAATACGAGTTCGAATGGCAGTATCGCGGCAAAATCGCCGCCAAAAACAAAGCCGCAATGGATATGTACTACGTGACCGGACTGAAACAATTCTGAGCGCCCTACTCCATTTCCAGCAGCAAATGGCCCTTTTCAACGGCCATGCCTTTTTCTACCGCCACTGATTTTACCACGCCATCGCCGACGGCTTTGATGACGTTCTCCATCTTCATGGCTTCCAGAATGAGCAGCGTGTCGCCTTTGTGCACGGCCTGGCCGGGGCTCACCATGACGTTGAGCACCAGTCCGGGCATGGGCGCCTTTACGGTGTTTTGCTTTTGAGAGCCCCCCACCGTCAGACCCAGCTGTTTGATCAGGCGTTCGTACTGGTCATTGATATGAATGACGTATTTGGTTCCGTCGACTTTGATCGTGTAGGTATGGGCGACATAGTCGGCCTCAATCAGCTCGGCGCGGTGCGCGCGGCCATTGGCCAGAAGATGATGGATGCCGTCGTGCTCATGCACGACGTCGAGCGCGGCCGCGTCTTCGGGGGTGATGTTGAATTCGTACTGGCCGTTGTTGACGATAAGCTGGAAAGGATCGTTTTTGCCCACGGGTAAATAGTTTTGCCGGCGAAGATAGACGAGCCGATTTTATTTTTAACAAAAAACGAGGCTGTCTGACAGGTCTGGCTTGTCAGACAGCCTCGTGGCAATATGATTGTTTATAGAAACACGACAATTTACTCGCCGCCAAACATATAAGCCACATTGAAGCTGGCCACACCATGCCTGATTACTCCGCCGAACTGATCGTGGAGCTCACCGGGAATGGTATTGGCGAGGCCCAGTGCATAACCGACACCCACCCGGAATTTGCCTGCGTTAATGCCAGCCTCGACATTGGCGCCGAAATCGAGCGCGCTGTAACTGTCGTCCAGCGAACTACCGAAGGAGATGTCCGTCTTCTGGTTCGTTCCCGGAAACTCCACCTTTTCCTTTCCAAAAAGGCCAAACCCGACATACGGACCGAGTCCGGCATAGAACAAGTTGTTTTTATACAGGAAATTGACCGGCACCTGCAGGTAATAAGGATTGCTGTAATACTCGAAAGAAGCAGCTTCTTCCTTTTGCTGAGTACCCTTGCCCACCAATAGCAAGCCGGGCTGAACGGCAAAATTGTCGGACAAATTGATGTCGGCAATCACCCCGACCTGAAAAGTAGGAATCATTTTGGGGTCAAGCGCGTCAAAATCGTCGCTGTAATACATGTTGGCCAGGTTAAGACCGGCTTTGACGCCAAAGTTGATCTGCGCTTCGGCAAGGTGAGTAAAGCCCATAAGGGCGAAACTGAACAGGGTGATTTTGAAAAATGCTTTCATCATGTAATAATGTTTGAACAGGTTAAAAATATTTCGTCTGAACGGCTCTCGTACGAGCATTGTTATAAAAGCAGCCGAAGGGTAACTCCGCCTTAACTTTTTGTATTTCCCTTATCCCGGAGCATATAAACAAGGTTGATTTGCAACACCCGGTGCCGTACGGAACTATCCGGCGAGCGATAATACTCAGGCAGCACGTTGGCAAATCCCAAACCATAGCCTACGCCCAGGCGGAAACTTCCCGGCAATTTGACGCCGGCTTCGAGGTTGAGGCCAAAATCGAGCGGGCCGTAGTTATCGTCGTTCGAATTGCCGAACGACAGGTCTTCCGATACGGATTCGCCGCCGCCCTTGGCTTTCGAGTTGCCGAAAATACCCAGCCCCACATAAGGGCCTGCTCCGAAGTACACCTGGTTGTTTTGAAACATCAGGTTGACGGGTATCTGGAAATAAAAGGGATTGCTGGTCGCGGTGATATCTTGTCCCAAAAAGTCGAATTCGTACCTGAAACCTTTGCCGCTCAGCAGCAGTCCGGGCTGAAGGGTCACGTATTTGGACACCCGGATGTCGGCGATTACGCCCAGTTGAAAGGTGGGCAGCATTTTGGTGTCGGGTTCGGCGTCGGGCTCGGCTTCTACATCGGCCAGATTGAAGCCAGCTTTGAGACCGAAATGTGCCTGGGCAATTAGCGTATTCGTGCTTGCCGCCAAAAAGGCAAAAAGTGCGATCATTTTACAGGTACTGGAGAAACTTGTCATAGAAAAGGATTTCAGGATGAAAAGATGAGGATGCCGTTCAAAGGTAAAAACAAACGGCCGGTCCTGTGCGGACCGGCCGTGAGAATATCCTTGAATATCGGGAGCGTTTCGGACTTATTCGTCGCCGCCGCCGAACATGTAAGCCACGTTGACGCTGATAACGCCGTTTCGTGCGCTCTCGTCGTCGCCACGCACGTCGCTCGGGATCACGTTGGCCAGGCCCAGCGCATAACCGGCGCCGATGCGGATCTGGCCGAGAATTACGCCGGCTTCGAGGTTGGCGCCGAAGTCGAGCGGCGCCCAGTCGTCGTCTTCGCTGTTGCCGAAGCTGATGTCTTCGCTATCGCTTTCGCCGCCACCTTCAAATTTGCTTTTGCCAAAGAGACCGAAACCTACGTATGGGCCAGCGCCTACGTAGAACATATTGCCTTTGTACAGGAAGTTGACCGGCACCTGCAGGTACATGGGGCTGATCGTCGATTTAAAGGTTTCGCCGAGGAATTCTTCTTCCACACGGAAACCTTTGCCACTCAGCAACACACCCGGCTGGATGGCGAAGTTTTCGGAGATGTTGATGTCGGCGACAGCGCCAACCTGAAAAGTGGGCAGCATTTTGGTGTCGAGATCATCTTCTCCCAAACCGGAGAGACTGACGTTGGCAAGGTTAAAGCCGGCTTTGACGCCGAAATCCACCTGGGCGGCGGCAAAGCTGACGGAACCCAGGAACAGGATGGCGAACAGGGAATACTTCAGTGAATTTTTCATGTTGTGTAAGTGGTAAGAATTGGGTGAATAAATAGGTTAAGAACAGTATTGACAACGGAACCCCAGCAGGGATGCACGTTAACGGATTAATGTTAGCAGTCGGTTTTGGTGCGGCAAATAAATGGCAAAGGCATGCACTCCCGCAACTTTTTATTATTTCTATAACATTCCAATTACGGAAATACTAACAAAACTGCCGGTTGCAGTGACGCAACCGGCAGCCTTATTTAATCGGAGTTGCGAATCAATTATTCGTCGCCGCCGCCGAACATGTAAGCCACGTTGACGCTGATGACGCCGTGCTTGATGGAGGCATCGGAGCCTTCGCGTTGGTCGCTCGGGATGATGTTGGCCAGGCCCAGTGCATAACCGGCGCCAATGCGGATTTGGCCGAGGGTCACGCCTGCTTCGATGTTGGCGCCAAAGTCGAGGGCAGCCAAATCATCGTCTTCGGCATTGCCGAAAGAAAGGTCTTCGCTGTCTTCTTCGCCGGCAAACTCGGCTTTGGCCTTACCGAACAGACCGAAAGCAGCGTACGGGCCGGCGCCTACGTAGAACATATCGCCTTTGTACAGGAAATTGACCGGCACCTGCAGGTACATCGGGTTGACCGAAGCTTTGAAGTCGAGATCGCTGTCTTCCTGACGGGCGCCTTTACCCACGAGCAAGAGGCCCGGCTGGATGGCAAAGTTGTCGGAAATGTCGATGTCGGCGATGGCGCCTACCTGGAAGGTGATGAGCATCTTCGTATCCGGGTCTTCGAATTCATCGCTGTAAGACAAGTTAGCCAGGTTGAGGCCGGCTTTGACACCGAAATTCACCTGGGCAGCGGCGAAGTTGAGGCAACCGAACAGCAGGGCGCCGATCAGGGTGGTTTTGAGTACAGTCTTCATACGTACAATAATTTGGTTAGAAAAGAATGGTGGGGGCTTCATAAAAGCCTTTTCGTTGAGACAGGCGAGGCAAGGATTACGTTGCAAAGAAAGCAATTTTTTTAAAAGAATTTGCAAGTCAGCACCGTAATATCGTCGGGATAAGCCTGCCTTTCGCGGAAGGCTTCGATTGCTGCGAACAATTTGGTATTCAATTCTTTTGCGCTGCTGCCTTCGGCATTATCGAGCAAAAAGGTCAAAAGATTTTCTTCTCCGAACTCTTCCCCCGCGCGGTTGCGGATATCGGTAAGGCCGTCGGTGTAGGAGAACAACACCGATTCGTTGGTGAGGCACATACCGCCGATCTCCAGAAAAGGCAATTCGGGCATCCAGCCGAGCACCGTACAGCCGTTTTTCAGGCGGCTGATTTCACCATTGCTGAACAACAGCGGCGGCGTGTGGCCGGCATTGATGTAGTGCAGGGTGCGGGTGCCGGGGTCGTATTTACCCAAAAACAGCGTAATGAAGCGGTCGCCCTGCGTGACGCGGTACACCGCCGTATTCATTTCGCGCACGATCTCCTCGAGTGTGTCGCAGCGGGTGACGAGCGTGCGCAGGTTGGCCTGGAAATTGGCCATCAGGAGCGCGGCCGATACGCCTTTTCCGGTGATGTCGGCGATACAAAATGCCAGGCTTTCGTCCGGGAACTCGATGACGTCGTAATAGTCGCCACCTACGGCGAAGTGGGGCTTGTAAATGCTCGACAGCTGGTATTTTTCCCCAGAAGGCAAGCGATTGGGCACCAGGGTACGCTGGATTTCGGCGGCCAGCTCGACCTCCCGGTTGAGTACTTCCTGACGGAGCTGGGTTTTGAACAGGCGTTTGTTTTCAATGGCCACGGCGATCACGTTGGTGATAGTCGTGACGAATTGTACTTTGTTGTACACATCGTCGTCGTCGGAAAAACCGCCCAAAAAGGTGTAGGCAATCGCCTCGTCTTTGTGCATGACAGGTATGACGATGTCGAATTCCCGCAGAAATGGGTGTTCTTCGCTCGCATCGATGCGCTGTTTACTGCGAAAGCGATGCAGTTGCTTGCTGATGTCCTGATCGAGCAATTCCGTGCCGACTCCCAAAAAGGTTTTGCACTCCCAATACCCGGTTTCGCGGAAAAACAAGGCCATACGTTTAATACCGATCTCCCAGCGCAGGAAGGAATTATACATGTCGAACAAGCCTTCCGACGACACATTTTCATTGATCGCCTGTGTGATGGCCAGCAAGCTGGTGATTTGCAGTTGCTTGAGGTGAACCTCCCGTTCCAGTTTTTCGATCTGAGACAGGGTTCGTTTTATTTCGTGTAGTTCGGGCATGGCACGTTAAAGCAGCGGGAAGGTACGGACAAAACCCAATTGCCCGTATCCGAACCCTTGGGCGCCGGTTGAAAAAGCAAAAACCGACATTTTGCGGCAGCTTTTTTACATTCCGTTGAAAACTTCGGAACTTTGCGCTCATTCGAAATTTCACCCATCCGCATACTCTCCAAATATGGAAGACGTCAGTAAAACCATGGCCGAAGCAAAGGCCCACATGGACAAAGCACTGGAGCACCTTGACCACGAGCTGGCCAAACTCCGCACCGGCAAAGCCTCTACCAACCTTATTCAAGACATTCACGTCGAGTATTACGGCTCCCCCACCCTGCTCGCCCAGGTCGCCAACGTTCAGGTCGCCGATGCCCGAACCATCATTATCCAACCCTGGGAACGCAATATGCTCGGCCCCATCGAACGCGCACTCATCAACGCCAACCTCGGCATCACGCCCGCTAACGACGGCGAAATAATCCGCCTCGCTGTGCCGCCGCTCACCGAAGAACGCCGCAAGGAACTGGTTAAAAAAGCCAAACATGCCGGCGAAGAAAGCAAGGTCGGTGTGCGCAACGCCCGTCACAAAGCCCTGGACCACATCAAAAAAGCCGTCAAAGAAGGCCTTCCGGAAGACCTCGGCAAACGCAAGGAAACCGAACTTCAGGACCTGGTCAACAAATACGTCGAGCAGGTAGAAAAGGTCGTTACCGTCAAGGAAAAAGAAATCATGACCGTGTAATTTAATGTGCTAATGAGATAATGTGCTAATGGGCGGTTGTGGACTATGGAGGCAGTACGCCTCTTTCCCCATTAGCACATTAAAAAATTAGCACATTCCCCCATTCCCTCATTAGCACATTAGCACATTCCCTCATTAGCACATTAAATAAAGTGAATTTAGACAAATACCTCGTCATCGCCGGTTTTCCCGGTGTACATAAACTCGTTGCCTCCCGCAGCAACGGCCTGCTGATCGAAGACAAACACGAGGGTCGCACCCGCTTCGTAGCTGCCCGCCAGGGTCAGATCACTCCGCTGGCGTCCATTGCCGTATACACGGAGACGGAAGAAGGGACCATCGCGCTTGCCGACGTTTTTCAAAAAATGCTCGACCAGTTCGAACAAACGCCGCCCCCTGCCGCCAGTGCTTCCAGCGCCGAATTCCGGCAATATTTTACTGCTATTCTGCCCGAACACGACCAGGATCGCGTACACATCAACGACATTAAAAAATGCGTGAAATGGTTCCTGTTCATGCGCGATAAAAACATTTTCGCCGAAGCCCAAAAGGAAGCTGAAAACGCTGAAATTGTCGAAAAACCGACCGAAACCGGCACAGAAGCCTGATGCCCTTGCCCTAACGTTATGTACAAAGGAAAAAAAGTAGTCGTCGTTCTGCCGGCTTATAACGCCGCCAAAACGCTCGAAAAAACCTATCGCGAAATCCCTTTCGATCTGGTCGACGAGGTCATCCTCTGCGACGACCACAGCCGCGACAATACCGCCGAACTCGGCCGCAGCCTGGGCATCAAACACGTGATCGTTCACGAACGCAACAAGGGCTATGGCGGCAACCAAAAATCTCTCTACAACAAAGCCCTGGAAATCGGCGGCGACATCGTCATCATGTTGCACCCCGACTACCAGTACACCCCGAAGCTCATCCCCTCTATGGTCAATATCATCGGGGAAGAACTGTACCCCGTGGTGCTGGGCTCGCGCATTCTGGGTATGGGCGCCCGCAAAGGCGGTATGCCCATGTACAAATACGTGGCCAACCGCTTCCTGACCTTCACCCAGAATACCCTGATCCACTACAAACTCTCCGAATACCACACCGGCTACCGGGCCTTCAGCCGCGAAGTGTTGCAGGCGATCGACTACAACCGCAACTCCGACGACTTCGTGTTCGACAACGAGATGCTCTCCCAAATCATCTACGCCGGTTTCGATATTGCCGAGGTGACTTGCCCGACCAAATACTTCGACGAAGCCTCCAGCATCAACTTCCGACGCAGCATGAAGTACGGTCTGGGCGTTCTTCGGGTGTCCTTCAATCACTGGCTGCAACGGACGGGTTTGGGTAAATTCGAGATTTACCGCAAACCCGGACAATGAGCCGGCGCAGTAGCGCGGATTTGAGGGAGCGGCAGCAGAACCGGAAGAAATGGTTGCCGGAAAAATGTCAACGGATAGCAAACCTTTGGGGATATTGCGCCGTTAACGTTAATGTTTACAAAAAAATACGAAAGCGGGTTGCCCGTACCGAATAAGTATCCCTATTTTGCCTTCGAAAACAAGAAAAATTCGCTGCTCTGCCGATGAAAAATTTTGTACTCCTGATCTTTTTTGTGCTCGCCGGTTATGCCCTGAACGCCCAAAGTTCCGCCCGCCCCGAGTTGTCCGTGTACCCCAACCCGGCTACTGAATATTTTTCCGTCAACGACAATTCCGAGCTCGTGGGTCAGGTGTTGGTGTTCAATCTCGTCGGCAAGCAAGTCAAGGCGTACGATTTTGTAAAAGGCGAACGCTATTCCCTGCTCGACCTGCCCAAAGGCTACTACCTCGTGCAATTACTCGACCGCAATCATAAAGTGATTACGACGCAGAAGCTGGACAAGCGCTAATCTGTCGGCCATCGAAATAAAAAATCCCCGGTGCATATTCAATGCGCCGGGGATTTTTTATTCGTGCCAGTTAACCCCCACTGCCCCAAACCCCTTCATCCAGGCGACCAGTTGCGCTTTTTGCGCATCGCTCAGGCGCGCATCGGCGTGGGTCCAGGTATAGCTGCCAAGCGGCATTTCGCCCTCTTCCACCATTTCCACACTTTCTTCAAGGGCATGCAACTGATCGCGGTCCGACAGCGACCCGAATGTGGAAAAATTGAGGTGCTCGCGTCCTTCGTCGACGTGGTGTTTCAGCCACCACGACACGGGCGCCACTTCGGCATACCAGGGGTAGCGGGTTTCGAAGGAATGGCAATCATAACAAGCCGCTTTCAGCACCTGCTGCAATTCGGGGGGCGGAGCGGCAATGGCGATGAAGTCCTGGGCAGGGTCGATAGCAGGCGTCGATTTGTCGATGCGAAAAATTTGGATCAAAACGAGCAGTCCGGCAAGCGCCAGGAGCCAACGGCGAATCTTCATGATCAAATTTGAATTAATGCGGCGAAATGTAGCGCGGCTTGCGGCGAACAAGGGCTTTTTTGCAAAAAAAATGACCGCCGTTTGCCAAAAGGTCTTTCCCCGGTGAGCGTGCCGAACCGGAAATGCTACATTCGCCCGGTCTAATCCAAACCCTGTCGGCCCTCCTGCGGCGGGGATTCAACTTGTCCAAACCAACTCCGTGTATTATGATCAGAAAAATCCTCTTTCTTCTGCTGCTAGCCTGTTCCTTCGGTTCGCTTGCCGCCCAGTCACTCTGGACGGATCAAGCCGAAGCCGCTATCCCTCTCGTCGGCGAACGCCGAATTGTTCCTCAACAATACCGCACCGTCAGGCTCGATCTCGACGCTGCGCAGGCGTTGATGAACACCGCTCCCGAGCGGTTCAAACCCAGCGCTGCCGAAAACCAGGTGATCGTCACCCTGCCGACGCCCGATGGTGGCTGGCAGAGCTACCGCCTGTTCGAATCGCCCGTCATGGCGCCCGAACTCCAGGCACAGTATCCCGAAATTCGTTGCTATACCGGTACCGGTATCGACGACCCTACCGCCACGCTGAAATGCGACATCACTCCCTGGGGTTTCCACGCTATGGTGATTTCGCGCAACCACAGCACCATGTTTATCGACCCGTACAGCCACGGCGACGCCGATAACTACGTTGTTTATTACAAAAAAGACTACGTTTCCAAAAAATCCACCGAATTCACCTGCACGACGGAAGACGGTGAAATTTCGGTAGATGAAAACATCCTGCCCGATATCGATGCCGAATTTCAGGGCGATTGCCAGCTCCGCCAGTATCGTCTGGCCCTGGCCTGCACCGGTGAATACGCCACGTTCCACGGCGGCACCAAACCCCTTGTATTGGCGGCCATGAATACGAGTATGAACCGCGTCAATGGCGTATACGAAACCGATCTGGCCATCACCATGCAGATCATCGCCAACAACGACCTGATCATCTTCCTCAACGCCTCGACCGACCCCTATACCAACAACGACGGCGCTACGATGCTCGGTCAGAACCAAACGACCTGCAACAATATTATCGGGGCAGCCAACTACGACATCGGCCACGTATTCAGCACGGGCGGCGGCGGTATCGCCTCGCTCAATTCCGTGTGCTCCAACAGCAACAAGGCCCGCGGCGTCACGGGCGGCGGTTCGCCGGTCGGCGACGCGTTCGACATCGATTACGTTGCCCACGAAATGGGCCACCAGTTTGGCGCCAACCACACCCAGAACAACAACTGCAACCGCGTGGCCGGGGCTTCCATGGAACCGGGCAGCGCCTCCACAATCATGGGTTACGCCGGCATCTGCAACCCCAATGTGCAAAACAACTCCGACGACTATTTCCACGCCATTTCCCTCCAGGAAATCAGCAACTTTATCACCGGCGCCAACCATACCTGCCCGGTGGAAATCAACACCGGCAACAATGCCCCCACCGTCAATGGCGGCCCCGATTTTGTGATCCCCAAGTCTACCCCCTTCGCCCTCACTGCCACGGGCAGCGATGCCGACAACGACCCGATCACGTACTGCTGGGAACAAATGGACCCGGAATTCGCTACCATGCCGCCTGTATCGACGAGCGCAACCGGTCCGCTGTTCCGCTCCTACAAAGGCGTTCCCTCGCCCACCCGCTGGTTCCCGCGCCTGCCCGATCTGGTAGCCAATGTCAATTCGACCTGGGAGGAACTGCCGGGCGTGGCCCGCACCATGAAATTCCGCGTCACCGTACGCGACAACCACGACGGTGCAGGCTGCACCGAGGAAGACGACGTGGTCATTACCGTTTCTGGCGCCGCAGGCCCCTTCGTGGTCAGCGAACCCAATACCAACGTGCTGTGGTACGTCGGTGAAACCAAAACCGTCAGCTGGAACGTCGCCGGCACCAATGCCGCGCCCGTCAACTGCGCCAATGTGAAAATCCTGCTCTCCACCGACGGCGGCTTTACCTACCCCATTACCCTGCTCAACAGCACGCCCAACGACGGCAGCGCCGACGTGGTAGTGCCCAACAATATCTCCAATACCTGCCGCGTAATAGTTCAATCGGTCGGCAACGTGTTTTTTGATATTTCGAATGTCAATTTCCGCATCGAGCAACCGCCGGTACCCACTTTTGTAATGACGGCATCGCCCGAATCGCTCGAAGGCTGTCCCGATGACCCCGAAACGATCACGCTGAACCTCGCAGCCCTGGCAGGCTTCAACAGCCCGGTCGATATCGCCGTCGCCGGCGCTCCGGCCGGCGCTACAGTAGCGATCACTCCCAACCCCATCACGCCTTCCGGCAACGTTACTGTTACTATTTCCGGCCTGACACCTGCCATGGCCGGCAACTATACCCTGGGCATTACGGCAACTTCGGGCGCCATTGTACAAAACGCCTCCGTTTCAATGACGGTACTGCCGGGTGCGCCCACTGACTTTGCCGAACTCTCCTTACCGGCCGACGGCACAGTGGAAGTACCCACTACCACAACCCTTGAATGGGAAGCTGTGCCCCAAGCCGGTACGTATCAGGTGGAAGTAGCCACCAGCCCGGCTTTTGATGCCGGCTCGATTGTGTTTACCGGCAACCCCTCCGATGCCAATGCGGCAGTTTCCGGTTTGGCCCCCAACACGGTGTATTACTGGCGCGTAAAAGCCCTCAACAGCTGCGGCGACGGCGGTTTCTCCGCTTTTGCTGCTTTCCAAACGGCCAATATCGACTGCAATGCCAACTACACCAGCACCGACGTGCCGGTGACGATCGACGGCGCTTCCGTTAATACCGCCACCTCCGATATCATTGTGCCGGCAAGCGCCAGCATCAGCGACGTCAACGTCAGCGTACAAATCAACCATACCTGGACGGGCGACCTTTCCGCAACGCTGACTTCGCCCACGGGCGCCGTTATTCAGCTGTTCGACCAGCCGGGCGTGCCGGCTTCCAGTTTCGGTTGCCAGGGCGACAACATCAACGCCGTGTTCGACGATGGCGCGGTTAATACAGCCGATGCATTCGACGCAGCCTGCGGCAACCTGCCCGCCATCAGCGGAACATATCAGTCCATTGCCCCGCTATCGGTCCTCAACGGAACCAACATGCTGGGCACCTGGGTGCTTTCCGTCACCGACAATTTTGCCGAAGACGGCGGTTCGCTCGTCGGCTGGAGCCTCTCGTTCTGTGTCGGCAGCGCAAATGTCGATGCCAGCCTGACGACCAATGAAGTGCTCACGGTACTGGCCGGCAACAGCGGCGCCATCGATACCGATCACCTCGAAGCCAACTTGTCCGGCACGGCCGCCGAAGGCGTTTACACCGTACTGGTACTTCCCGAGGCAGGCCAGTTGTTGCTCGACGGCGCTCCGCTGGGCGTGGGCGGCACGTTTACACAGGCCGATATCAACGCCGGTTTGCTGACGTATCAGCACGACGGCGGCACCGATACGGAAGATGCGTTCCAGTTTGATTTTTATGATGAAAACAACGGCGCGTGGTTCCACGGCGGTTTGTTTAATATCAATATTATCCAGAACTCGCTGAACGTTTCGGCCGGTCAAACGCAGAGTATCGAATGCAACGGCGCGGCAACGGCTGAAATCACCGTGGACGTTGCTGGCGGCGCCGAACCGTTCTCGTACAGCCTTAACGGCGGCGCTGCACAAAACAGCAATGTATTCTCCAACCTCGGCGCCGGCACGTACAGCATCGTGGTCACCGACGACAACGGTTTCTCCGCCACCACCAACGACGTGGTCATCGAAGAACCCGGCGCCATCCAGGCCAGCGCAACCACCGTCGACGACGACGTCACCGTTGATGCTTCCGGTGGTTCCGGCGCTTTGTTGTACAGCCTCGACGGCCAGAATTTCCAAAGCAGCAATGTATTTGCAGATCTGCCCAACGGTTTTTATACCATTACGGTGCAGGACGAAAACGGCTGCACTGTTACGACTGACGCCGTTGTCGCCGTCAATACCTTGCTGACGAATCTCTCCATCGATGCTGAAATCGACTGCAATGGCGCAGCCAGCGGCGAAATCAGCGTCCTGGCCGGCGGCGGCGAACAGCCCTACGAGTACAGCCTCAACGGTGGCGCCTACCAAAGCAGCAACGTGTTCTCCAACCTGAGCGCAGGAAGTTATGAAGTGACCGTGCGCGACAACCAGGGTTTCACTGCCACAACCAACACCGTCGTACTGGAAGAACCCGACGCTATCAGCGCCTCGGCCTCGGCCTCGCTCAACGTCGTCACGGTGACTGCCACCGGCGGCACCGGCGCCCTGCAATATAGCCTCGACGGCGGCGCCTACCAATCGGGCAACACCTTCGGCAACCTGCCCAACGGCGATTACACCATCACTGTGCGCGACGCCAACGGCTGTACCGCCACAACCACAGCCACTGTCAGCGTGCCCCCGCTCGGCATCGCCGACGTAGACGCTACCGACATCCTGTGCAACGGCGGCAGCAGTACGCTTACCGTGAGCGCCAGCGGCGGTGTGCCGCCCTATCAATACAGCCTCGACGGCGGCACTCCTCAGAGCAGCAACGTGTTCAATAATGTCGCCGGCGGCGCACACGCTATCGAAGTGAGCGACGCGGCAGGTAACAGCATCGTGCTCGACGACTTCACCATCGCCGAACCCGATCCCATCGTCATCGACGTGGCACTCTCCGGCAACGACATTGCCGGCATAGACGTCACCGGCGGCACGGCCCCATACTCCTTCGCTACCGATGCCCCCTCGAACGTCGACCTGCCCAACGGCGCCTACGGCGTCACGGTAACTGACGCCAACGGATGCACCGCCACGACGACGTTCACCGTCAATATCCCGCCGCTCGCAATCGTCCAGATTACCGCCACTACGCCCACTTGCAACGGCGCTTCGGACGGCAGCCTGACCATTACTGCCGGCGGTGGCGAGCCGCCTTACGAATACAGTCTGAACAACGGCCCCTGGCAAAGCAGCAACGTGTTCGACAACATCGGCGCCGGCCCGCAAAACATCAAAGTGCGCGATGCCGCCGGTACCATTGTTGAACTGAACGCCGTGGTCACCGAACCTACCGCGGTTGCGGTTTCCGTGACCGTCAACGGCAACGACGCCGTACCCTTCGTCACCGGCGGTACGCCTCCGTACGCCTGGACGATTGCCGGCCAGACCGACCTGATCGACCTGCCCAACGGTACCTACACGCTCACCGCTTCCGACGCCAACGGGTGCACGGCTACGGTGACCTTCACGGTTGATTATACGCCGATTTCCGCCACGTTCAGCGTGATCGGCGACCCCTGCCTGGCCAACAGCTTCGAGATTGCGGCCACCGGCGGCGTAGCGCCGTACCAGTATGCCACGAACAACGGCGGCTACCAGGCCAGCCCGCAGTTCCTCAACCTCCCGCCCGGCTCCTATAACTTCTACGTGAAAGACGACAGCGGCGAAGTGTTCCCGATCCCGGTCACGGTGGTCGTATCGCCCCCGCTCGCGGCATCGGCCAGCGCCAGCAACGGTACGGTAACCGTTGTCGCCTCGGGCGGCACGGGGCCCTTCACCTATACCCTCAACGGCACGACGCAATCCGATCCGGTTTTTGAAAACGTACCGGAAGGCACCTACACGGTCACGGTGACCGACGTCAGCACGGGTTGCACGGCAACCGCTGAAGTCACGGTCATTATTATCGGCAGCGTGGAACCCGGCACTGCCTGGGGGCTGGTCGTATCGCCCAACCCGAGCCAGGGATTGTTCCGCCTGAGCCTGCACAACGCCCAGGCTACCGCGCTCCGCGCCGACGTGTTCGACGCCAGCGGCCGCCTCGTGCTCACGCAAGCCCTGCCCGCGGCCGGCGGTGAATTCAACACCGTCATCGACCTGCTCGATGTGCCGCAAGGTTTGTACCTCCTGCGTTTGTCGGACGACAAAAACTGGGGTACGGTGCGCCTGAGCGTGGTGCGTTAATACCACGTTTGATAAATGAGAAAAAGCCGCTTCGGGGTTTCCCGGAGCGGCTTTTTTGTAGGCTGAGACACAGCCCTATAAGGGTTTTAAAACCCTTATAGGGTTCGTCCCAAATTTTACCTTCATTTGCACCACACAACAACCAGAGCACATGCCGAAACCCTTCTGGCACATCATCGCCAATCCCGTCGCGGGCGGCGGGGCCGTGCGGCGGCGCTGGCCCCTGATCGAAAAAGCCCTGCAGGAATTGGGATTCGATTATACCGTGCAATTCACCCGCGAACGCGGGCACGCCATCCGGCTCGTAGAAGACGCCGTGCTCAACGGCGGCCGCTACCTGATGGCCATCGGCGGCGATGGCACCAACCATGAAGTGGTGAACGGCATTTTTCAACAAAATTTCGTCGACCCCCGCGAACTGACCTACGCCCTGCTGCCCGTGGGCACGGGCAACGATTGGGCCCGCGAATACGACATCCCGCACGACCCGTATCGCCGCCTGAAACGCCTGCTCGAAGGCCATACGCGCTGGCAGGACCTCGGGAAAGTGCGCTACCAAGGCGCCGACGGACCCCGCGAACGTTTTTTCGTCAATGTGGCCGGCATGGCTTACGACGCTTTTATCGCCCGCAAAATGGATGAGCAACACCGCCGCCCGGCGCGCTTCGTGTACCTGCTCATGGTGGCCAAATTTCTGTTCGACTATCGGCTCGTGCCCGCCCGTATCCTCTTCGACGACCAGCGGGTGGAAGATCATTTTTATACCATCAACATCGGCCTGTGCCGGTACTCCGGCGGGGGCATGCAACTCGTACCCCACGCGGTGCCCGACGACGGCCTGCTGGCCCTCACCTTTGCCCGCCGACTACCCAAACTCGAAGTGTTGGCCCAAACGCACCGGTTTTACAACCGCACCATCCTCCAGCACCCCAAAATAGAAGGCTATCAGGTGAAAGCCCTGCGCGTCGAACACGAACCCGGCACGGCGCCTACCCTGCTCGAAGCCGACGGCGAATTTTTGGGCGAAACCCCGGCGGAGTTTTTTGTACTGGAAAAAGCGCTGCGCGTCGCGCTTTGAAGCCCCCCGCGATCAGCGGAGCCGGTCGGCCGATTTGATCATCATCTGGTCGCGGCGAATGGCGCGATTGGCCAGCCACATCATAAATGCCGCGGCAAACGGCATAAAAAAGCCCAGGCGATATTTCAAATCCGACATAACGGCGCCGGCTTCGGTGGCAATGGGGTAAAACTGCGAAGCCATATACAGCGACAAAACGCTGGCGCTGAAAATACCGACCGAGGTAAAACGCGATTGAACCACCCGGTTGCGAAACATAAAGATGGCGACAATGGCCATCAGCGCGGAAAACCCGGAAATATAGAGCAGCCAGGGGCGGTCGAGGATGTCGTATTTGCCGTCGGCCACCACGGGTACCCGGAGCGAATCAATATCGATGGGTACAGAGAAATAGGGCGTTATGAATTGCGCTCCCAGGCAGAGGACGCCCAGCAGAAGATACACAGTCTGAATACGTTGAATCATGGAGATATGAAATTTCATCTTGGATAAACATTAAACCTCAGGCGCTTGCTGCGACCCGGGCAGAAATGGCTGATACATCATCAGTGCGTGATTGTCTGTCACCGTTTCTTCTGCCAGCAACCGGCCGTCGGCGGCAAAAATACGGCGCGCGATCCGGTTGTGCCGCGAATAGCCGCCCCAGGCTTCATGGCGTATTTCGTGCGCCGCTTCAAATACCTCGTAACGATGTTCAAAAGGCCGCACTGTGCGGATTTCGCCGTGCAAATCGCGCTCGTCGAGCCATACGCGCAGCTGGATGTCGGCGGCGGTATCGTTGCGCAATTGCAGGTCGATGTAATTCCAGGCCAGTGTGGCGCCCGAGCCGAATGGCAGGGTACGGCCTTCGTCGGGAAACACGTCGTAGCTGTGCCGGTAGCGTTCCGTCACGGTCAGGGGCGTATGCAAAGCCATCCAGTACAGCAGGTTGCCCATTTGACAAAGCCCGCCGCCGACGCCCCGGCTCACGCGGCCGTTGTCGAGCACCAGTCCTTCCAGAAAGCCCCGCCGCGCACTCGGCCGGCCCACGCGCCGCCAGAAAGAAAATATCTCGCCGGGGCGCAGCACCAGCCCGTCGATGGCCGCGGCAGCCAGCCGGAGATTGGTGATTTTGTTGTATTGCAAAACCATGTCCACCGCTTTCAATTGGCGCAAAAGGGGGCTTTGATGCGCCTTTAGTACATAGGGCAGCGGTTCGGGTGTTTGCAGCCGTGCAAAATGCCGTCGGCTCCGCCACCATTGCACCCGACGGCGCAAGATATACCAACAACGTCCCAGCCGGCGGCGCCAGCGCGGACGAGGTTTGGGTGCAGCAAGCATCTTTTTTTAATGATGAATGATGAATGATAGATGATGAATTCTATAAACCCTTCTGGGCCAATATATACCGCGCATCGTCAGGTTTTCAGCATGACAGGTTTCATAAACCCATATCAACCTTATAAACCTCCTGCCTAAATCTTCCCGGCACGAGTTATAATATTTAAGGTAAATTTTCAAAAAATATTCACAACTAATTGACCTACAACTACTTTTACACCCCGAATAGTTCAATTCAGCAGGCAGAAACAACCCTTTTGTCAAATCCTCGCATCCTCATATCCTCGCATCCTCATTTATGCAATACACCCTCAGTTACTGGGAACGCCAAAGTTTTTTACCCGACCCGGACGTGGTCGTTGTCGGCAGCGGCATAGTCGGGCTGGCGGCGGCTATCCACCTCAAAACCCTCGACCCTTCGCTCAGGGTTATGGTGCTCGAACGCGGTCCTTTACCCGTGGGCGCCAGCACCCGCAATGCCGGCTTTGCCTGCTTCGGCTCGTTGACCGAATTGCTCGACGACCTCACCCGCATGACGGAAGACGAAGTGCTGGGCATCGTGGAGAAGCGCTGGACCGGCCTGCAACGCCTGCGCGGCCTGCTCGGCGATGCGGTGATGGATTACCAGGGCCACGGCGGTTATGAAATGTTTACCGAGGCGGAAGAGCATATATTCCGCCAGTGCGCCGACCGTATACCTGATTTTAACAAAAAAATCGGGCAAATAACGGGACACCCGGAGGTGTACAAAGTTGTCGACGAATGTTTGCCCCGTTTCGGATTTGCGGGCGTCAGGCGCCTTATCCTGAATCAGCCGGAGGGCCAGGTGCATACCGGCCGCCTGATGAGCGCCTTGCTCGATAAGGCCCGCGAGGCCGGCGTAACCCTGGTCAATGGTGTCGGGGTGCGCGGTTTTGAAGACTCCGGCCAGGGCGTCGAGATCGAAACCGAATACGGCTGGACGCTGCGCACACGTCGCCTGCTGGTTTGCGTCAACGGATTTGCCCAACGGCTTTTGCCTCAACTCGAGGTCACGCCTGCCCGCAACCAGGTGCTCATCACCCGACCCATTCCCGGGCTCCCTGTCGAGGGCTGTTTTCACTATGACCGGGGCTATTTTTATTTCCGCAACATCGACGGGCGCATCTTGCTCGGCGGCGGCCGCAACCTGGACCCCGAAACGGAAAAGTCGGACCTTTTCGACGCCAATGCGGGCATTCGTGCGGCACTCGTGAAACTGCTTTACGAAGTGGTTTGCCCCGATTCGCGGCCGGAAGTGGATTATTGGTGGACCGGCATTCTAGGCCTCGGACCGGTGAAAAAGCCGATCATTCAGCATGTTTCCCCCAATGTGGCCGTGGCCGTCCGGCTCAGCGGCATGGGCGTAGCCATCGGGACGCTGGTGGGCCAGGAAGGCGCGGAACTGGCGCTGCGGGGGCAAATCTGATCGCCCGCGCAGTCGGCCCAAGTTTCCCTGCCCGCTGCGTACCTTTGCCATCCGTAATTGTTCACCGTTTATCATATCGCCATGATTCGTTCGCTGCTTGTTCGCCCTTATGCCCACTATATTCGACGTTTTTACACCGAAATGGGCTACGACACCGTCGCACGGCAAGACCGGGTGTTATCCGAGCTGATCAAAGACGGGCAACACAGCGCTTTTGGCCGCGATCACAAACTGAAGCGGGTCAAGTCGTACGAAGATTTTAAAAAAGCGGTTCCGGTTCGCGACTACGAGGATCTCAAACCCTACATCGAGCGGGTCAAAGAAGGAGAGCGCGATGTGTTGTGGCCGGGTCGGCCCGCCTATTTTGCCAAAACATCGGGTACCACCTCGGGGGTAAAATACATTCCGATCACCCGCACCAGTTTGCCGGGCCACTTCGGCACTGCCCGCGACGCGGCATTCAACTATGCCGCCCGGACGGGCAACTACCGCTGGCTCGACGGCAAAATGATCTTTCTCTCCGGCAGTCCCGAACTGGAAAAAGTGAGCGGCATCCCCACCGGGCGCCTCAGCGGTATTTCCAATCACCTGGTACCGGCCTGGCTGCGCACCAACCAATTGCCCGGCTGGGAAACCAATTGTATCGAAGACTGGGAGGAAAAACTGGACCGCATCGTCGACGAAACGATTAACCAGGACATGCGTATGATTTCCGGCATTCCGCCCTGGGTACAGATGTACTTCGAGCGCCTGATCGAACGCAGCGGCAAATCGACCATCAAGGAAATATTCCCCAATTTTTCCCTTTTCGTGTATGGCGGGGTCAATTACAACCCGTACAAACAAAAACTCGATGAATTGATCGGCGGCGAGGTCGACACGCTGGAGACCTACCCGGCATCGGAGGGTTTTATAGCGTTTCAGGATCTGTTTCCACACGCCGGCTTGCGGATGAATGTGGATGCGGGTATGTTTTTCGAATTTATTCCGATCAACGAGGTGCACCGGCCCAACCCCGAGCGCGTAAGCATCCGCGATGTGGAAATAGGCGTCAATTACGCCATCGTGCTCAACACCACGGCCGGCTTGTGGGGCTACAACCTGGGCGATACCGTGCGGTTCGTCTCCCTGGCGCCACACCGGGTGGAGGTAACCGGGCGGGTCAAACACTTCATATCGGCATTCGGCGAACACGTCATTGCACAAGAGGTGGAGGTTGCCATGCAGTATGCCACCAGCTGCACCGGCATCAATGTCACCGAATTTACGGTAGCCCCCCAGGTCAATCCGCCCGAAGGCGGGCTGCCCTACCACGAGTGGTTTATCGAATTCGAACAGACACCTGAAAATTTCGAGGAATTGATCGAAAACATCGAGTTGAAAATGCGGCTACAGAATATCTACTACGACGATTTGATCCGGGGCAACATCCTGCGCCCTATGAAAGTGACGCCGCTGCGCCGCGACGCTTTTCGCGATTACATGAAATCGATCGGCAAACTCGGCGGGCAAAACAAGGTGCCGCATTTGTCGAATACGCGGGAGGTGGCGGATGCTTTGCAGGCCTACAAACTTTGAAGAATGGACAAACTGCCCAATGCCGAAAAAGCCGTCATACCGGCAGAAAAATTGTCGGAATACGTATTAAACCCGGAGCATCCCGTCGGAAAAAACAAAGCTGTATTGTTTGATATGCTTTTAGGGCTCACTGCGATTCATGCAGACGAACTGAGTACCGCGATACGGAATGCTGTTCTCGTAAATCCGGCCCAGTTTACACGCGAAGATGAATATGGAAAACGTTACGAAGTAAGTTTCGACTTTTTTCGAAATGGCAGGAAATGCGTAATTTTGACAGCATGGATCATTCCGAAAAATGAAGGCATTCCCAGACTAACAACCTGTTATATAAAACAATCGAAATGAATCGGGACATACAATTACTTGATGTGGTGGCGCTCTTAAAACCGGCGCCGGAAAAGGGTCTGCAGGTTGGACAGGTTGGCGCTGTGGTTGAAATACTCGAACCAGGTGTTTTTGAAGTAGAGTTTTGTGATAAAAAAGGAAAAACCCTTGCCTTGGTAACGGTAAAACAGGCTGATCTTTTGCTTTTGCAATATGAACTTGAAATGGCCTGAATCCCGATAGCCAATCCATTGAATTGATCGAAATTTCAATCCCGGTTATGTCCCGCACACTTACCCTGCTCATCATCGCGCTTTTCTTTTTACCTGTCGGTATCCTGCAGGCGCAGTTTGCCACGCAAATTGCCGACCAAACCTTCAAGGTCGACGGCACCCACGATTTCCCCTACGCTTTTGCCGCGGGCGACCAGATCGCGATCAACGTACACGTGCTCACCGGCCGTCGCCTCAAAGCGGTAGAACTGATTCAGTGGCCCGATTACACCATTTTCCGCAGCTACGAGCTCGATACAACCCTGCAAAAAACCGTGATGATTCCCCAGACGGGTGTGTACATCCTGCGCATTCAGGAGGCCGGAATGGGTAAAAAAGTATGTCGTTTTACGCTGTTCCGCGCGCCGGGCAGCCCCGAAACCGCCCGGCTCGATACCCGCATCGGCTGGGATCTCAAACAATACCCGGAGTACCAGATCGCCACGCGCCACGTGCCCTCGGGCAAAAAAACAGAAGTCGTGACGCTCGGCGGACAAGTAACGGTGGGGTCCAACAAGTTTGGCACGCAAAAAGGCATGAATGCCTACCAGTTTACGCTACCGCCCAATACCGTGCGCTGGGCTTTCCGCATCGCCGTAGGGCAGGCAGGCATCGAGGCGCGCCGCAAAGACGCGGAAAAACTGACCTCGGCCCTCAAATCCGGGGCCGTCAGGATGCTCGGCGTCGAGCCGGAAACGGCGCTGGCCGCCTTCGCGCTCGGAATGGCGGTCGACATGACCGTCTCGTCGGCAGGTGAAGACGTCGATTACGCCTTGCTTTCACCCGAAAATCTGCCCAAGTTCTATGCAGGCGAGTCATACGACGCCTTTATGTTCCAGTCGGGCGTCAGCGTCGATGCGCAACGCCGCTCTTCTCCGCTCGAAGGCACCTGGCTTTTTGCCCTGCGCAGCAACAACTGGATGCGCGACATCGACGTCGTCATCGATATTGAAGCCGTCACGGAAACCCAGTTTTTTGTTGAAGAAATGTATCTGGAGCCGGTAAAGCCCTGAATCTACTGCCAGCGGCTTAGCGCCAATCCCTCTTTTTCCGCCAGATGCACAAGCACGCCGCCATGTTCGCCAAAATCGAGCAAAAAGGCATCGTTCCGGTATAATTGATGGTCATTTCTGGAGAGCCGTACGGCTTCCAGTGTTTTTCCCGCCGCGGTTTGCCAAATGGGAAGATTACCCGCATTGACCCGTTGTATACTCACTTTGTTGTGCAAGGTGCGCAAGCGCGCCGCTGTCTCTATCAGCGCTTCCGCCGTGCTTACGCGTATCGCCTCGGAATCGTCGCCGCTGGTAACGAGCAGGCTGGATGAGTCTTCGAACACCAGCTCCAGATAAAATAAAAAGCGGTAAGGCGCTTCCCCGGGCTCGGCCGTATTGAGCCAGAGGTAATAATTGACGTCCGAAAGAACCTGACCTTCCGCAGCCTGGAAGGCCTCTATTTCCTCGAGCCGGAAACAGTCGGGCGGTGGCGTGCCAGGGTCATTTTCCTGATTTTCCATGCTGCAAAAGTACATCTCAGGCAACCCTCGAAAGGTTTTTATGTCTCTTACGAAATAATTCGTAGAAAAAATTTGTCATTACGAAGAACTTCGTAGATACTTGCAGGCACAAACACAGATTCAAAAGTTTATCCATCCAGATCGATATGTCGAAACCTACCGATGCCGAGTTGCAGATTCTGCACATCCTTTGGGAGCGCGGCCCGAGTACCGTGCGCGCCGTCAATGACGCACTCAACGCCCAGCGGGAAGTCGGCTACACCACTACGTTGAAAATCATGCAGATCATGCATGCCGAGAAGGGGTTACTGACCCGGCAGGAAGACGGCCGGACGCACATTTACGCTGCGGCCGTGACCCGCGAGGATACGCAGGCCAACCTGCTGCAGCAATTCGTCGACAACACTTTTCGCGGCAGCGCCATGCAGCTCGTCATGCAGGCTCTGGGCAATCATGAGGCCAGTTCGGCCGAACTGGACGAGATCAAAGCACTTATTGCTCAACTGGAACAAAAAGACAAGCCATGATGACCTTGCCTTTCCCTTTGTCCGAAGCAGCCGTACAGGCCCTGGGCTGGACGCTCCTGCACAACCTCTGGCAGGGTACGGTTATCGTCCTGCTCCTCTTGCTGCTCCTGCCCAGGCTACTCACGGCAAAAGCGCGGTACCGGGCGGCTTACGGCGGGTTATTGGCCATGCTGGCAGCCGCGGTGATTACGTTTTTTTGCTTTTATCAGCCCAACACCGGGGCAGCGGCAGTTCAGCAGATTGCTGTTGAAACCGGTATGACACCGGATCAATTGGCTGTTGGAGCCGAAATAACTGACGAGTCCGTCCGGAGCCAGATCAGCACCTGGCTTGATCAATACCATCCGGCACTGGTCGGGGTATGGTTGCTCGGGTTCGGCATATTTCTGTTGCGGCTCGCGGGTGGCCTTTTCGGCATTCACAATTTACGGCGAAGCGCTTTCCCATTGTCCGGCGCCCACTGGGCTGTGGAACAACTGAGTACACTTGCAGCTCGCCTGCCATACCGGCAATCGGTCGATCTGCTCGAATCGGCAATGGTACATGTTCCGCTGACGGTCGGATGGCTAAAACCCGTGATTCTTCTGCCCCTCGGCATGGTCAATCAGCTGAGTCCCGCAGAGGTGGAGGCGATACTGGCACACGAGCTGGCACATATTGCCCGGCGCGACTGGCTGTTCAACCTTCTGCAGGCATTCATTGAAGCGCTGTTTTATTACCATCCTGCCGTCTGGTGGCTGTCGGCCCTGGTACGCCGCGAACGCGAAAATTGTTGCGATGATGTGGCCATCGCCCTGACGGGCAACCGGTTGGTATTTGCCAAAGCACTGGTACAGGTACAGGAAATGACGCGTGAACGCAACCGGAAACCGGTGCTGGCGCTGGGTGCATCGGGCGCTACCGCATGGTTGCGCCGCCGCCCCCTGTTGCTCGAGCGCATACAACGCATTCTCAATCAACAACATAAAAAGTCACAGCTTATGGAAAAATTCATTGCCAGCTCCCTGTTGGCCGCACTGATGGCGCTGTGGGGAGCCCAATCCCGAGAGGTGGTGCAACTGACCGATACGCTCGGACAAATTGCTTCTGCCCCTTTGGCCTGGTTCGAAGGCGCACCCGATCAGGAACCCGCACTGGCGCCGTTGCCGGTCGTCGATGCCGATTCGGTGCCCAAAGGGAAAAAAGCCCGTCAAACCCAGAAGATCGTACAGGAAAACGACGAAGGACGGGTTGAAATGGAGTTGCAGGACGGACTGATCACCCGCTTGAACATCAACGGACAAGATGTGCCCCCCGGCGAGTATGAAAAACACAAAGAACTTACCGACGGGCTTCGGGAGGATATGGCTCCCCCGGCGCCTATCGCTGCATTTCCGGGCACACCCGCGGCACCCGAATTTTACTTCTGGTCGCCCGCAGCGCCGCCTGCCGCTTTCTCCCCCCTGAGCCCCATTTCGCCCATGGCCCCCATGGCGCCCATGGCGCCGGAGGCGTTTTCGTTCGTTCCCGGCGCTCCTGGCAGCATCACGACCGATAAAGACGAACAAGGCAATACCGTCATCCGCCTCCTGCGTGAAGGAGCGCCCACCGAAATCATCGTTAAGGGTGATGAAGTGTGGATCGATGGAAAGAAGATGGAAAACGGCCAATCGTTCAACTTCGACGCGGGCAGCCCGGCATTTATCTGGAATGGCGCTGATGGCCAATCATTCTACTTCCCCGAAGCGCGAGCGTTTCAATTCGAGCCCGGCCTGAGCCAGGAGGACATCGCCCGAATGCAGGAAATGCAGGCCCGCGAAATGGCGGAAGCGCGCAAACAAATGGAGCGTGAAAGAAAAGTGATGGAAAAAGACAGGAAGCGCCAGGAAAAAGAGATGCGTAAACACCGCAAAGAGATTGAAATAAACGAACGCGAAAACATGCGCCGCGCCAGCGAAGAAATGCGCCGCGCCGAACTGGAAATGGAACGCAGCCAACAGGAAATGCAACGCGCAATGGCCGAAATGCAACGCGCTCAAATCGAGGCTTCCCGATCCGGTAATTTCGGTGAAGCTATGCGGAGAGAATTGCAACGCGACGGCCTGCTCCCCGATCCCAAACACTACTCTTTACAACTCAGCAGCACGGAACTGATCGTCAACGGCCAGAAACAATCCAGCGCCCTGCACCGCAAATACCTCGACCTCTACCGGCAAAAAACCGGACAGGAACTTGGCCCGGGCAGCAACATTAATATTGTTGAAAACAGAGACTGAAAGGAGGGCTGATGAATGATGAATGATGAATGGGTTGATAAAGGTTGATATAGTTTATAAAGGTTTATTACAACCACGACCAATATTCATCATTCATCATTCATCATTCATCATTCATCATTCATCATTCATCATTCATCATTCATCATTCATCATTCATCATTCATCATTCATCATTCATCATTCATCATTCATCATTCATTCATCACTTCTTTTTCTCCGTTC